>CAZSKQ010000007.1:0-15605 GCA_964607425.1 uncultured Woeseiaceae bacterium | reverse complement strand
GCAGATGCGACATCCAGTTGGCGGCCTTGATCAACGGGTAACCCTGCCCCGTTAATGCGTAAGCGATGCGCACGTTATCGTCGGTCATGCAAAAGCGGACTTCCTGGAGTGGGCTTGTGCCGAAGTCTCCCGAAGCCGCCGCCGGGGGCGCGGGCTCTGCGGGCGAGGACGGCACGCCGGATCGGATCGCCTGCCAGCGAGCGGCCCGGGCAAGGACGGTGAGCTCCCGCGCCAGGATGCCGTCATCGGGGTTGAGCGCGCACAAGGCCCTCGCGAACGGCAGTGCCCGTGCGGGGGAATCGCGAAGGCGGTCCACCGCGGTCCGCAGGATCCGGCACCTCAACACGTCGAACTCGCCGGCCAGCGCGATGCGCCATGCCTCGAAAACCGGGCATCGAGGCAGCGACAAGTCGGCCAAAAAGCCGCCATCCAGTTGCTCCGCCCAGCTCTCGAGCTCCTCCAGGGCCAGGCAGTCAAGGTCGGCCGCCGCGAGCGGCTTCAGCTCATGCCAGTCGACAGACACCTCCTGACCGGTGCGCAACGCGATGAAGTTCCGGTCGGCGGTGAGCGGCGCATGCGACTCGCTGTTGACGACGTGGCGCAGCTTGGAAAGACTCCACCGCAACGAGCCGCGCGGATCGTCCGGAACGTCCCAGAACATGTCGCAAAGGTGCTCGCGATTCTGCGGACGGTCGACAATCGCCAGGTAAGCAAGCAGCGCACGAGTTTTGCGGGAGGGCGGCAGGGGCACGGCCCTGCCGTCGCGGATCACGCTGAAATTGCCGAGAACTCGAATTTCCAAGGCCGTGTCCAGGTGCGGGCCGCGTCCGGTCGGCGGCAGGGGCGCTGCGGGCGGCCAAACTGCGAACAGCTACATTCTCCACCAGCGCAAGGCGCTTGAAAAGACGGACCGGCGGCGGGTTTCCTTCATCCCTACCGACCCCGGGCGAAGGGAAGGGCGGGGCAAATACCACGCTCTTTCCAACGCCCGATCCACCGCTCGCCGGGAATACTGCGGCCCACGTAACAGGAGGTTCGGTATGGCTCGCTACGACAGTATTCTCGACACGATCGGCAACACGCCGCTGGTGAAGCTCCGGAAACTCGCGCCCCCCGGCGTCAACGTGTACGTCAAGGTCGAGGCTTTCAATCCCATGGGCTCCGTCAAGGACCGGATGGCGCGCGCCGTGATCGAAGATGCGGAGCGGCGCGGAGCGCTGCAGCCGGGGCAGACGGTGATCGAGGCGACCAGCGGCAACACCGGCATCGGGCTCGCGATGGTTTGTGCGCAGAAAGGGTATCCGCTGGTCGTCACCATGGCAGAGAACTTCAGCCTCGAGCGGCGCAAGATGCTGCGCTTCCTCGGCGCGAAGATCGTGCTGACTCCGGCGTCCGAGAAGGGTACCGGAATGCTGAACAAGGCAGTCGAGCTGGCCGAGACTCACGGCTGGTTCCTCACGCGGCAGTTCGAAAACGAGGCCAATGCCGACGCGCATACGCGCACGACGGCGCGGGAGCTTCTCGCTGATTTCGCCGGCGAGCCGCTGCACTGCTTCGTCACGGGCTTCGGCACCGGCGGCACGCTCCTCGGCGTGGCCCGGGTGCTGAAGCGGGAGAGCCCCGGGACCCGGATCGTCGCGGCGGAGCCGGACAACGCGCCGGTCCTGGGCAGCGGAATCCCCCAGCCACGCAACGCGGACGGTTCGCCGGCCGGCAGCCACCCGAACTTCCGGCCGCACCTGATGCAGGGCTGGAGCCCGGATTTCATTCCCAGGCTGACCGAGCAGGCGCTCGCGGAAGGCTTGATCGACGAGGTCTTGCCGGTCGCGGGCGACGACGCCATGCGCCTGTCGCGGGAGTTGGCATGCCGCGAAGGTATCTTCGCCGGCACCTCCAGCGGCGCCACGCTGGCGGCGGCGCTCGCGGTGGCAGAGCGTTCGCCGGCGGGCACGAACATCGTGTGCATGCTGCCGGACACGGGCGAGCGCTATCTCTCGACGCCGCTGTTCGAGCACATCGGCGAGGCAATGACGGATGAGGAGCTCGCGATTTCCCGCTCGACGCCGAATTACCGGTTCGACGTGGTACCGCAAGTTGCGTCGACGGCGGCGCCGATCGCGCCGGTCGAGCTCGATCCGGAGGCCGCGCGCTTCGTGAGCGAGGTGGTCGCGGCCGAGCCGGTCGTCGTGTTTGCCCTGGAATGGTGCGAGTTCTGCTGGTCGGTGAGGAAGCTGCTGGGGAAACTCGGAATCGAGTATCGGAGCGTCGACCTCGATTCGGTGGAATACCAGGAAGGCGGAAGAGGCGGCAAGATCCGCGCGGTGCTGGCCGCTCGCCTGGGCGTCGGCACGATCCCGCAGGTGTACGTCGGCGGCGAACACGTCGGCGGCTGCACCGAGCTGTTCGACGCCATGCGCGACGGCTCGCTGCAGGCGCGCCTCGAGAAGCACGGCATCGCCTGGGATGCGACCGTCGACCTCGACCCCTACACGCTGTTTCCGCAATGGCTGCAGCCCCGCAAATCCGCGTAACCCCCAGGCCAGGGATAAGAACATGGCATTCATAGAGACCATTCCGCCCGCCGACGCCGAAGGCGACGTGCTGGCCATGTACGAACGCCAGCAGCAGTCCTGGGGCTTCGTGCCGAACTACTCGAAAGTCTTCTCGCATCGCCCCGAGGTACTGGCGCGCTGGGGACGGCTGCTCGCCGAGATCAAGCGGCCCATGGACCCGCGGCGCTTCGAGCTCGCCACGTTCGCGGCCGCGCACGGGCTGCGCCACACCGGTTGCGCGCTGCAACACGGCAAGGCGCTGGCCGGGTTCGTCGGCGAGGATGCCGTGCGGGCGCTGGCACGCGGCGAGCCGGCGGAACCGTTGACCGCGGCCGAGCTCGCGATCGCGTCATTCGCCCGCAAGGTCGCGCTGGACGCCGCGGCCATTACCGCCGCCGATGTCGACGAGCTGCGCACGCACGGTCTCGCCGACGCCGAGATCTTCGACGTGGCGGCGACCGCCGCGGGCCGCGCGTTCTTCACCAAGCTCCTCGACGCGCTGGGCGTCGAAGCGGAGGCCGCCCTGTCCGAGCTGAGCGCCGCCCTGAAAGAGACCCTGGCCCGAGGCCGCCGCATCGACCCCAGCCCCCCCGACACCCTCCCCGCCACGCCCCTGTAGGAGCCCGCCATGCGGGCGACCGCCTTCCCGGCCGAGCGGAGGCGCGATGGCACGAGCTTCAGGGACCGGTGCCAACGTGCCTGCGATCGCGCACTTTGCCGGTCGCCCGCATGGCGGGCTCCTACCGAGGTTTAGCCGCGGGCGGCTCTGGGCTGCTCCTGTTCCTGCGCGAGGGCGGCGCCCAGGGCTTCGTCGACGGTTTTGAGCCAGACGAAGTGGAGCTCCGAGCGCACCGATTCCGGGATGTCCTCGTAATCCTTGCGGTTGCGGTCCGGCAGCATCACCGTCTTGATGCCCGCGCGGTGCGCGGCAATGACCTTTTCCTTGATGCCGCCGACCGGCAGGACCAGGCCGCGCAGGCTGATCTCGCCCGTCATGGCCACGTCGTGCCGCACCGTCTGGTTGGCGACCAGCGAGGCCATGGACACGAACATCGCGACGCCCGCGCTCGGCCCGTCTTTCGGGATGGCGCCGGCGGGTACGTGCACGTGCAGGTCGTGCGTGCGCAGTACTTCGGATTCTTCCTTCGCATCGGCGAAGCGGTTCTTCACGAGGCTCAGTGCGGCTTGCGCGCTCTCCTTCATCACGTCGCCGAGCTTGCCCGTCAGGATCAGCTTGCCACTGCCCGGGATGAGCGTGGATTCGATGAACAGGATGTCACCGCCCACCGGCGTCCAGGCCAACCCGGTGGCCACACCCGGCAGCCCTGTGCGCAAGGCGACCTCGTT
The DNA here is from genome assembly GCA_964607425.1 of uncultured Woeseiaceae bacterium. Classification (GTDB taxonomy): domain Bacteria; phylum Pseudomonadota; class Gammaproteobacteria; order Steroidobacterales; family Woeseiaceae; genus IDS-8. The sequence continues at coordinate 11,706 of CAZSKQ010000007.1, read as the reverse complement.
TTCGAATTTCGGCGCGCCGAGAATGCGGTGCACGTCGTCCACGCCAATCTGCTTGCTCTCGCCCTTGCCCTCGGCGAAGGTGACCGCGATGTGGCGCAGGACCGCGCCGATCTGCTTCTCCAGGTTGCGCACGCCCGATTCGCGCGTGTATTCGGTAATGATCGAGAGCAGCGCCTCGTCGGTGATCTGGACCTGGTCGGCAGACAAGCCGTTGTTCTCCAGCTGCCGGCCGACCTGGTAGCGCTTCGCGATTTGCAGCTTCTCGTCCGTCGTGTAACCGCGCAGCTCGATGACTTCCATGCGATCGAGCAACGGCGGCGCGATCGTGTCGAGGCGGTTCGCCGTGGCAATGAACACCACCTTGCTCAGGTCGAACGGCACGCCCAGGTAGTTGTCCTGGAACGTCGAGTTCTGCTCCGGATCCAGCACCTCGAGCAGCGCCGACGACGGATCGCCGTGCAGGCTCGCACCCAGCTTGTCGATTTCGTCCAGCATGAACACCGGGTTGCGGGTACCCGCTTTGCGGATGCCCTGGATGATCTTGCCGGGGAGCGCCCCGATGTAAGTGCGCCGATGACCGCGAATCTCCGCCTCGTCGTGCGTGCCGCCGAGGCTTGCGCGCACGAACTCGAGGCCCACGGCGCGGGCGATGCTCTGCCCGAGCGAAGTCTTGCCGACGCCCGGCGGCCCGACGAAGCACAGGATCGGGCTGCGCCCCTCCGGGTTCAGCTTGCGCACGGCCAGGTATTCGACGATGCGCTTCTTGATCTCCTCGAGGTCGTAGTGATCCTCGTCGAGAATGCGCCGGGCCTTTTCGATGTCGATGGATTCAGAATCGAGCTTCGACCAGGGCAGCTCCGTCAGCCAGTCGATGTAGTTGCGCAGCATCGGGTACTCGCCGGCCTGCGGAGGCATCTGCTGCAGGCGCTTGAACTCCTTGCGCGCGTGCTCCTCGACTTCTTCCGGCATGCCGGCTTCCCGGATGGCCTTGTCGATAGCTTCGAATTCCGCGACATTCGCGTCATCGCCTTCGCCAAGCTGCTGCTGGATCGTACGCAATTGCTCGCGCAGCACCGCCTCGCGCTGGCGCTCGTCCAGGGAAGCTTTCGTCTGCTCCTGGATCTGGTGCGACAGCTGCAGCACCTCCAGCCGCTTGGCCATCAGCTCGACCACGGCGTCGAGCCGGCTGCGAATGTCGAAGGTTTCAAGCAGGCGCTGCTTCTCCGCCGCGGGGATATCGAGGAAACCCGCAATGACGTCGCACAGCATGCCGGGCTGTTCAATGGCACGCAGTGAGTCGGCCAGTTCGCCCGGTACCTGGGGCATGAACCCTATGGCTTGCGTAGCCTGCTGCTTGAGCACGCGCACGCGAGCCTCGATCTCGTCCTCCTTGCCGGCTGCCTCTTCCGGAATGTCGAAGCGCGCCAGCATGTAGGGCTTCGTCTCGACGAAGTCCGTGGCGCGGAAGCGCATCTCGCCCTGGCAGACGAGGTGATGCGCGTTGTCCGGCCCGGTGACGTAGCGCAGGATGTTGACGACGGTGCCGACCCAGTGGAGGTCGTCGGGTACCGGGTTCTCCTTGTCGGCCGAGCGCTGCAGGAGCAGTCCCAGCTTGCTGTTCCCGCGAATGGCCGCCTGCGCGGCCGCGATCGAGGCGGGCCGGCGGACCGTGATCGGGTGGATGACGCCGGGAAACAGCACCATGTCACGGACCGGCACGACCGGCAACGTGTCGCTCAGTTCCTTTTTCGGATCGGTCGGTTGCGTGGTGGCCTCATTCATCGCGTGTTGTCCTTTGCAACTGGATCTCGAGACAGCCGTTCAGGTACCGGTGAGCGGCAATCCGGTAATGACCGGGAGGCAGCGGCACGCGCCGCTCGAGCCGGCCATAGGGAATCTCGAGCTGGTGGATATGCCAGCGTGCTGCTTCCGGCGGCAGGCGGCGGCGGCCGACCAGGCTCAGGGTGCTGTCAAGCAGCGCCAGCTTGAAGTCGCCCGGATCGACGTCCGGCAGGGCGATCCGCACGAGCAACTCGCCTTCGCCCTCGAAAACGTCTACCGGCGGCTCCCAGGCCGGCATCTGGCCGACCTGGCCCAGGCGGAAGAACTGCCGGTGCAGCCGGTCGGCGCGATCCATCGCGTCGCAGGCATGACTCCACATGAGATGAATCGATCGAACGGATCGAATGGCCACGGCTTCCTCCTCTACGGCCTTTGGGTGCTGTTGGTGAGTGTAGCCGATGCAAGCACCATCCCGGCGCCGGAGCCCGTCTCGCGATGCGCCGGCGAAACCGCCGGTGCCGCCCGCGGGACGGGATCCCTGATCGGGAGATTGGTGCGCTTTTACCGGCTTCAAGGGCGTCCGGCGGGCGGGCTTGCGCATTTGCGGGCCGGATGGTGCTATACAGGCGCCATGAGCGTATGCCTCCGAATATCCCTGCTGAGCCTGGCATTCCTCGCCACGGCGGCATCGGTTCGCGCGCTGGCGGCGCCGGCGCCGAGCCCCGCCGACCCCACGGCCTTCGCGAGGATTGCCGAAGACCACAGCGGCCGGGCCGCCGCGCTGCAACTGGCCATTGTTCGCTACGCGCCAAAGGACAGGGCCTACACGGTCGATCTCGTCAGCGCCATTCACGTCGGCGACGCGGCTTACTACCGGGATCTGAACGAGCGGTTCCGCGCCTACGATACGCTGCTCTACGAAATGATTACCGCGGGCGATGACGCAGTACCCGGAGGGTCCGCGCGAGCCGGCGGGCTCGGTCTCATCTCGCTGCTGCAGAATGGCCTGAAAAACATGCTGGGCCTCACTTACCAGCTCGATGAAATCCGCTACGATGCCGCGAACTTCGTGCATGCGGATATGACCGCGGCAATGCTCGCGGCCAGCATGCAGGAGCGAGACGAATCGTTGTACGTTTATTTCTGGCGAGCGTTCTTCGCCGCCATGGACGATTACGCCCGCGACCCGATGGGGCTCGGGAACGTGCGGCTACTGTCCCAGCTGGCCGGTTCCGGCCGCGGTGACGCGCTGAAAATTGCGCTCGCGCACGATCTTGTCGCCACCTCGTTCAATCCGGACGTCTTCGGCGGCGAGAACGGCTCCGCCCTGATCGAGGCACGCAACGAGCACGCGCTCGGCGTTCTGGAGCAGCAGCTGGCTGCCGGACGCAGGCACTTGGGCATCTTCTATGGCGCTGCTCATATGCCGGATTTCGAACGGCGCCTGGTCCACGACCTGGGACTCGAGAAGATCGCCGTCGAATGGGTCGACGCCTGGCGCTTTGCCGATCCTGCCCGGTAAGTTCCGTTCCCTGCTGCCTCCTGCAGGCCCGATCCGCGGCCCTGCGCGTTCAAGGGCGCGTTACGAGGGTCGGCTTGCGTTCGCGGTAGATGAGGTAAAGCCCGCTGCCGACGATAATCGCGGCGCCGACGAACACGATGGGATCGGGCAACTCGCCCCAGATGACGAGGTCGAGGCCCATCCCCCAGAAGAGTGACGAGTATTCGAACGGCGCGATAACCGACGCCGGTGCGCACCTGAACGCTTCCGTGATGAATACCTGGCCGAGCGCTCCGGTGAAGCCGAGCACCGCCAGCAGGCCCGCGTGTTCGACACCCACAGGCTCCCAGCCCGGGAGGGCGAGTAAGCCCGCTCCTATCGCGACTGCCGCCATGAACCAGAAGGCCATCGCTGCCGTGGAGTCGCTGCGCCCGAGTATCCGCACGCTGATCGCGTTCAGTGCGTAGCAGGTTGCACTCACCAGCACCGCCACCGTGGTCCAGCCGACGGTCATGCTGCCCGGTCGCAGCACGATCAGCACGCCGGCGAATCCCGTGAGGATGGCAAGCCAGCGGCGCGGGCCGACGGATTCTTTCAGGAGCGGAACCGAGAGCGCCGTGATGAGCAGTGGCGCCACGAAGAACAGCGTGTAGGCTTCCGACAGCGGCATGTCGCTGATCGCGTAGATGAACCCGGTCAGCATGACGATAGCCAGCACGCCGCGCCCGAGATGCCAGCGCCAGCGAATCCGGAGCAGCGTGACGATCGTGCGCTCGCGCCAGTAAAGCCACGCGAGAACGAACGGCAGCGATACCAGCCCGCGCAATGCGGCCACCTCGATGGGTGGAAACGTTGCCACGAGTTGCTTCATGGACGCATCCATGAGCGCCAGCGTCGCCATGGCGAGGAGCATGAGGCCGATGCCCCTCAGGTTCTCGCTGCGCATGCGCCCCCCCTTCTCGCCCGGACAGGCGGCGTATCATAGCCGACCGTGGCCGGGGCGCGTCTTGCATCAGGGTGTTACAAAAGAATGACCTTGCGGGGGCGGTCGACCGTGGTGTCGCGCGCAATGCGCGCTCCTACAGCCAGGTGGGGGGCGCTGTCCGTGCAGGAGCGCGCACCGCGCGCGATTCCCCAGCCCGCGGCGTGGCGTGAACCTAGTGCCTGCCCCGGGAGCGGCCTTTTTCCTCGGCCTGCCGCGCCTCCTGCAGCTCGTCCTCGTCCAGGTCGCGCGCGTCCTTTGCGCGTTCCGCCTCCGATGTATTCTTCACCGAGCGCCTGGCACCCTTGCGATAACGGCGGTCCGCCTTGCGATTGCCTTCGCCGCCTTGTGTTTTCCCGACCATTGGTCTTCTCCTGGATGATTGCCCATGCGAAGCCAAAATCATGCAAGGCGTATGCCATTAGGGATGGCCGCCATCGCGGCCGGAGGGCGAGCGAAACATTGCGCGCAAGGTATCATTCCGGGCAGGCAGCCGGATTGCGCACTACTCACCCACGGGAGCGGCCGATGGAATTACTTACGGATGAAGCTATCGATCGATACGCGTTTTTGAACACGCGCGCCGAGGGCGAGTTGCTGCAGGCGCTTGCGGAGCGCACCGAACGCGAGATGGATGCCCCGCAAATGCTCACGGGGCGGGTCGAAGGCCGGTTGCTGAAGCTGCTCGTGCAACTCTGCCGCCCGCGGCTAATACTCGAGGTCGGCACGTTTACCGGCTATTCAGCGTTATCGATGGCCGAAGGACTGGGCCCGGACGGCAGGATCGTGACCTGCGAAATCGATCCGCGCGCGCAGAAGGTTGCGCAGGAGGCGTTCGATGCGAGTCCGCACGGCAGCAAGATCGAGATCCGCATGGGCCCCGCGCTGGATACGATTCGCCGCCTTGACGCGGAAATCGACCTGTCGTTCATCGACGCGGACAAGGAACATTACCCGGAGTACTACGAAGCCGTCCTGGAGCGCACCCGGCCCGGCGGCCTGCTGGTGCTGGATAACATGCTGTGGTCCGGCAAGGTGCTCGACCCGCAGGACGAAATTCCGCGCATCCTGGACGCGCTGAACCGCAGCATCGCCGAAGACGAGCGAGTCGAGAACGTGCTGCTGACCGTGCGCGACGGGGTACAGCTCGTACGCAAGCGCGAGTTGCAGCAAGCATAGCCCGGTGCCGTCCGGGCATGCTCCTAACCCTCCAGGAGCTCCTTGATGTCGGCGCCGGACGCGGCGCCGGCAAGCCAGCCGAAGCTGCCGCTGGCCAGCATCTCCCGCCCGGCGTTGATGATCGTGCCGATGGCGGCGTTCGCCAGCGCGCCGCCAATGCTGATCCGTTTCGCACCCGCCGCGGCGAGCTCGTCCACGGCAACGCCCTTGAGAAAAGGCGCGAGGACGTTCACCGGCTTGTCGACGGCCGCGCAAACCTCCCGCACTTCGTCGAGCGTTTTCAGACCCGGCGCATACAGCACGTCCGCCCCGGCTTGCGAATACGCCTGCAGGCGCCGGATGGTGTCGGCCAGGTCGGCACGGCCCCGCAGCAGGTTCTCGGCGCGTGCCGTCAATGTAAACGGGAAATCCAGCGATCGCGCCGCCTCGGCCGCCGCCCGCACGCGCGCAACCGCGAGCTCGAAATCGTAGATCTCCGAGCCGCTCCAGTCCTCGATCGAGCCGCCGACTACCCCTGCCTCCGCCGCCAGGACTATTGTCCGGGCTGCTTCCGCGGGATCGTCGGCAAAGCCCTTCTCCAGGTCGGCGCTGACGGGAACGCCGGTGGCGGCGGACAGTGCGCGGCAGTGTTCGAGCTTCTCTTCCAGGGTGACCGAACCGTCCAGTCGACCGAGGGCCTGGGCGAAGCCGGAGCTGGTAGTCGCCAGTGCCTCGAATCCCAGGCCTTCCAGGAGCCGCGCGGAGCCCACGTCCCAGGGATTGGGGATGACGAACGCCCCAGGGGCTGCGTGCAGCGCCCTGAAGCGTTCGGCCTTGTCTCGTTGCGCGTTCAAAGGAAGGTATACGTCAAGCCCAGCGAGATCATCGCTACTTCGTCGGCATTGTCCACTTCGAAGCGCTCGTACTCCAGCCGACCGGCGAGGCTGCCGAAGCGTGCCTGGACGCCGGCGCCCCACGCAAAGTCCGTGCCCGTTTCCGCGTCGGTGAAGCTCACGCCCTGGAAGTTTACTCTCCCGTCCGCGTCCCAGCGAATCGCGCCGACCTTGCCGAACACGTCGACGAAAGGCGCCGACAGGAAGCCGACCGCGAAGGCATCGAAGCCGGTCAGCTCATACTCGCCGCCCAATGCGTCGTCGCCCGAGTTCACCCCGCCGAAATCGACGTAGTTGGCTTCTATGGCGAACCAGTCGAGCAGGCGCGCGCCGGCAATGATCTTCCAGCCGTTGTCGTCGTCATCGAGGCTGAAATCGGGAGCGTCCTGGACGAAGTCGCTGCCCGTATCGAGGCTGGTGCGCGTGATGCCGCCACCGATATAGAAGCCGTTGTCCTGGGCCTGCGCGCCGGTCGTCCATAGCAGCAGGGCTGCACATCCGAGAATTGCTGATCTCATGAGAATCTCCTTATACGCCTGAGGAAGAATGAACGCCGCCACCCCAGAAGGTCCTTCAGCCGATCAGCTCCACGCACCCGAACGGCGGTTCAGGCGAAGGGTACTATAAGAGCGGCCGCTCTCGCACTGGCATCAACGAACAGCCTTATATTCAACGCATTAGCTCACATCAGCGGCGCGCATAGCCCGCGCATGGCGGCCCTTCCACCGCCAGTTGCAGGTTCGACCAGAGCGCGGCTTCGAGGGATTTTTCGGTGAACGTCGTCCAGCCGCCGGACGAGCCGCGGCCCATGTGTGCGAGTACGGCGCTCTGCACGCCTTTCCACGCGTCGTACAGGAACTCGCGCTGGTCCGGCGGCGGCAAGGGTTCGCCGGGCCGGGATCCGGGGTAGCACTGGCTGAGATCGCCGCTCCAGCAGAAGTCGCCGCGGTGCGTCGGATACCACCCGATCGAGACTCCGAGATCGCTCATTGCGCGGGTGAACGCGCGCGTTGCGACCTCCACCGTGCGCGGACACGCTAGCCGGTATATTGGCGAGTTGCCCTGCAGGGACAGCGCGGCCTTGCCCCGCGGCAGCACCGGTTTGTCGTGCGTCGCGGCGCGGTATACGCTTTCCCGCAGGAGCTTTTGGAGCGTCGCACAACCGTCCACGCCCCGCGCCGGCTGCGCGAGCGTCACGGACGCGGCGAGCAGCAGTACGAGCGCCGTTGCCATCCTTCGCTTTGCCATGTCGATTCCTCCCCTGGAAAATGTGTCACGAGAGGATCGGCGTACCCGGATGCCGCCGCTACCGGCTTTTCCGGGCAGAACGGCTGCAAATGCCGCGGGGAGCCGTGCTTCATCCGCGCCGCAGGTTTCAAAAGCAAGGAACGGAGTGTGGCGTCAGCCTCGACGCCGCTACAGTTCCGCTCGAACCCACTCGAGACTACCGTCATGAACAACATCGCCAGGGAGAAGCGGTCTGCCGCCACCATCTCCGATCACCGCTGGGCCGCCGTTGTCGCCCGCAGCCGCGAGGCGGACGGCCGGTTCTGGTACTCGGTCGCAACGACCGGTGTCTACTGCCGGCCGTCCTGCGGCGCCCGCCTGGCGCGGCCCGAGAACGTGCGCTTCCACGCGACCCGGGAGGATGCCGAGCGCGCGGGGTTTCGCCCCTGCAAGCGCTGCCGGCCCGACGAGCAGCCGCTGGCCGAGCGCCACGCCGCGAAAATCGTCGCTGCCTGCCGGCTGATCGAGCAGGCCATCGAGGACGCGCGCCCGGTGCCCGCATTGCCAAAGCTGGCCGCCGAGGTCGGGCTCAGCCGCTACCATTTTCATCGCCTGTTCCGGGCCAGCACGGGGCTCACGCCGAAGGGCTATGCCGCGGCCCATCGCGAACGGCGCCTGCGGCGCGAGCTTGCGGCCGGCGACAGCGTCACGGATGCGATCTACGGTGCCGGCTATGGCTCGAACGCGCGCTTCTACGAAAAATCGAATGCGGTCCTCGGCATGACCCCGCGGCGTTACCGCGCCGGCGGCGAGAACGTCGATATCCGCTTCGCGATCGGCGAGTGCTCGCTCGGCTCCATCCTCGTCGCGCAAAGCGAGCGGGGTATCTGCGCCATATTGCTCGGTGACGATCCCGACGCCCTCGCACGCGACCTGCAGGACATGTTCCCGCGTGCCAATCTCATCGGTGGCGATGCGGCGTTCGAAGCCGTCGTCGCCCGCGTCGTGGGCTTCGTCGAAGCGCCCGCCGTCGGGCTCGACCTGCCGCTGGACGTGCGCGGCACCGCCTTCCAGCAGCGGGTCTGGGAAGCCTTGCGCCGGATTCCCGTCGGCACGACCGCGAGCTACCGCGAGATTGCCGAGCGTATCGGGGCGCCGAAAGCGGTGCGGGCGGTGGCGCAGGCCTGCGGCGCCAATGCGCTGGCGGTTGCCATTCCCTGCCATCGCGTGGTGCGCACCGACGGCGCCCTGTCGGGTTATCGCTGGGGCGTGGAGCGCAAGCGCGCCCTGCTCACGAGCGAAGCGCGCGGATGAGCGCCGCAGCCGACGGGCCTGCCGGGCTCGCGGCAGGCGTGGAGGCGCGGCTAGGCGCTGTCGACTGGCTGCGCCTTGGGGAGGAGCTCGACGAGCGCGGCGCGGCGTCCATCGCCGGCCTGCTCGGGCCGCGTGAGTGCGATTTGCTGGCGGCGCTGTACCGGGACGGTGAGGCTTTCAGGAGCCGCGTCGTAATGGCCAGCCACAACTTCGGCCGCGGCGAGTACAAGTACTTCCGCTATCCCTTGCCGGAGCTCGTTGCGTGCCTGCGAAGCGCGCTCTACGCGCCCCTGGTCGGCATCGCCAATCGTTGGCACGAGGCCCTGGATAACAGCGTGCGTTACCCGAAACGGCACGCCGAGTTCCTCGAGCGCTGCCGCCAAGCGGGCCAGGTGCGCCCGACGCCGCTGTTGCTGTCGTACGAGCCGGGCGATTACAACTGCCTGCACCAGGACCTCTACGGTGAACACGTGTTCCCGCTGCAGGTGGCGGTGCTGCTGTCGCGGCCCGGCACCGATTTTACCGGCGGCGAGTTCGTGTTGACCGAGCAGCGGCCGCGTATGCAGTCACGCCCGGAGGTGGTTGCGCTGGAGCAGGGCGATGCCGTGGTGTTCGCGGTGCACCAGCGGCCGGTCCGGGGGATGCGCGGCTGGTACCGGGTGAACATGCGCCATGGCGTGAGCCGCCTGCGCAGCGGCCATCGCCACACCCTCGGCATAATCTTCCACGACGCCCTGTAGGAGCCCGCCATGCGGGCGACATGGCAGGCCCCCTCGCTGCCTCCAAGCGGGCTGTAGGAGCCCGCCATGCGGGCGACATGGCAAACCCCCTCGCTGCCTCCAGTCGCCGCACTCAGCTGCCCGGGTCCGCAATCAGTGCGAGCAGCTCTCGATGATCCGTCGGCTTGGCTACGTGGTGATCGAACCCGGCTTTCCGGGAGCGGCGCCGATCCTCTGCCTGGCAATAGCCTGAAATGGCGATCAGCAGGACGTCCTGGAGCGCCGGGTCGGCGCGCAGCCGCCTGGCCACCTCGTAGCCGTCGAGGCCGGGCAGGCCGATGTCGAGCAGCACCGTATCCGGCCGGAACGCGGCGGCTGCCTCCAGCGCCGACGGACCGTCGTACACCGCATGCACAGAGTGGCCCGCGATCTCGAGCAGTTGCGCAAGTGCCATGGCGGCGTCCTGGTTGTCGTCGACGACCAGGATGCGCTGTGGCGCGCCCGCTTTCGGGGCGGGCTCTGTCCCCGTCGTCCCCTCGGTCCGGGCATCCGTGGCCGCGTCCACCGCCGGCAGGCGCACGGTGAATACACTGCCCTGGCCGGGTCCCTTGCTTCTCGCATCGACGCTGCCGCCGTGCATGAGCGCTATCGCCTTGACGAGCGTCAGCCCGATCCCGAGGCCGCCGGACGCGCGATCCGGCAAGCGCTCGGATTGCGCGAACAGATCGAACACCTCCGGCAGCAAATTTGGCGGTATGCCGATGCCGTTGTCCCGCACCGCGAGTTCGATGTGATCTTCCAGCCGCGTGGCATCGATCCGTATCCTGCCGCCGGGTGGAGTGTACTTCGCGGCGTTCGTCAGCAGGTTCGCGAGAAGCTGCTCGAGCCGGGTTGCATCGCCCAGCACCGGCAGCGCGTCGTCGGGTATCACTACCTCGAAGCTGTGCCGATGCTCGCGCATGAGCGGTCTTGCGGCTTCCCCGGCGCGCTCGACGACGGTTCTCGCGTCAAGCACGTCCTGGCGCAAAATCACCACGCCGCGCGAAATACGCGACATGTCCAGCAGGTCGTCGACCAGATGCACAAGGTGCTTGATTTGCCGGTCCATCATCCGCCGGGCCTCCGCTTGCTGCGCCTCGTCCGTGGACACCGCCAGGAGTTCCATGCCGCTGCTGACGGCGGCCAGGGGATTGCGCAGCTCATGGGCAAGCATGGCGAGGAACTGGTCCTTGCGCCGGTCCGCTTCGGCCAGTACACGGGCGATGCGCTTGCTCTCGGTGATGTCGCTGGCGATCTTGGACGCACCGACGACCTCGCCCGCGTCGTTGTGAATGGGCGAGATGCTCAAGGAGACGTCGAGTTGCCGTCCGTCTTTGGTAACACGCACGGTCTCGAAGTGGTCGATGCGCTCGCCGCGCCTGAGTTGCGCGAGGATCTCCCACTCCTCCGCCTGCAACTCCGGCGGGATGATCGTGGCGATCGGCCGGCCGAGCATCTCCGCCTCCGTGTAGCCGAAGATTCTCTCCGCGCCCTTGTTCCAGCTGCGTATCGTGCCGTCCAGGTCCTTGCTGACGATAGCATCATCGGACGAGTCCACGATCGCGGCGAGGTGCGACTGGGCCTCCGCCGCCGTCACTTGCCGCGCGCGGTCTTTCGCGAAGCAAACGGTACCCGGGGCGGCCTCGTGGGACTTCGCGCCCGGCTTCGCTGCTCCTCCGGGAAGGCGATTGGAAGGTGTGTCTTTCATTGGGCGGATCGGCGCATATCGGCGCAAAGGGGCTCACGGGTAAGTACCCCCTGGCGAATGCTGGTAGTTCAGTGTAGCCGATGGACTGGGGAGGCAATTGTACCAAGCAGCGTTGAGGTCGCGGGATTTTCGTGCCCGCCGCGCGGTCAAAACCGCGCTTCGATTTCCATGCTCTGTGATAGAGTGGCGACGCAAAACGGCGACACGGGGTATCGAGATGAACTTGTTTCGCACGAAGGCGATTGGCACCGACGTGCATGGAGAAACCAGCCTGCTTCGCACGCTCGGCGCGGGCGACCTGGTGCTGCTCGGGATCGGCGCCATCATCGGTGCCGGCGTATTTGTCCTCACGGGCGTTGCAGCCGCCACCCAGGCCGGGCCGG
>CAZSKQ010000006.1:61553-74269 GCA_964607425.1 uncultured Woeseiaceae bacterium | reverse complement strand
CCGCCTTTTCACCTCGCAACCGGGGGTCAGCAAGCAGGTCAAGCAGCTCGAGGAGGAGCTTGGCCTGCAGATTTTTACGCGCCACGGCAGAAGCCTCAGCGGAATCACCCCGGTGGGAAGGGACGTCATCGCTTCCGCGAGGATAGTCATGCAGGAAGTCGACAGCATCAGGGCGGTGCGGCGCCACCGCCGGGAGAACCGGTCGCTGGCAAGGAGAAGCATCGGATGAACGCCGTTCGCCAGGATGTTCACTCTGCGCTGCGGTCGCTGCTGAGGCGTCCCGGGTTCACGGCGGTGGCGGTGCTGACGCTCGCCCTCGGTATCGGGGCCACGACCGCGATCTTCAGCGCCGTGGATCACGTCGTGCTGCGCCCGCTGCCCTACGACGATGCCGGCAATGTCGTCACGCTGTGGGAGACGGACAACGCCCGCGGCGAGCGGCACAAGGAAGTGTCGCCGGGCAACTTCATTTCCTGGGAGGAACGATCGGATGCGTTCGCGGCGATGGGACTGGCCGAGCCGTCCGGCATCGACCTGGCGCGTCCCGGGCTGCCGCCGGTGTCGGTTTCCAGCTGGAACGTGACGGAAGGCTTCTTCGCGGCACTCGGCGTGCGGCCGATCCTGGGTGCGGGCTTCCAGCCCGAGCACTACCGGCCCGGCGGGCCCGCGGCCGTGATGATTTCGTACGATTTCTGGCAGCGCCGGATGGGCGGCGATCCGTCCGTAGTCGGGACGACGCTCGCGATCGACGCAGGCTCCGCCGTCGTGGCGGGCGTGCTGCCGCCATGGCTCGCCTATCCGGAGCCGAAGGACATCTGGACGCCCAAGCGCTACCGGCCGGACGAGCCCACGGATCGCTTCAGCACCTACATGCACGCGGTCGCGCGCCTGGCGTCCGGCGTCACTGTCGCTGAGGCACAGGCCGAGCTCGACACGGTAGCCGCCGCGCTCGCCCGCGAGTTTCCGCAGAGCAACGGCAGCGCGGGGGTCCGCCTCGTGCCGCTCGAGGAGGAGATCGTCGGCGAGGTCCGGCCGGTCATGCTGGTCCTGCTGGGAGCGGCCGCGCTCCTGCTGCTCATCGCCTGCGCCAACGTGGCGCACCTGATGCTGGTCCGCGCGGGCGAACGCGGCCACGAGCTGTCGCTGCGGGCGTCCCTGGGAGCGAGCCGCTGGCGTTTGGCGCGGCAGCTCCTGGCCGAAAGCGCGCTCGTCACCGCGGCCGGCGGCGTGCTCGGGGTCGGCCTTGCGGCGGCTGCGCTCGAAGCGTTCGTCGCGCTGAGCCCGCCCGACCTGCCGCGCATCGATACCGTGTCCCTGGATGCGCGGGTGCTGGCCGCCGCCTTCCTGGCTTGCCTGGTGACGGTCGGGCTGGTCGGCCTGTTGCCCGTCCTCCGGTTCGCGCGCGCTGACGCGGCCGGCGCCTTGCGCGGCGGGGCGCGCGGGCAAACCAGCGACCCGGTCGGGACAGGGCTGCGCCGCGGGCTGGTGGTGGGCGAGATAGCCGTGGCCGTGATCCTGCTCATCGGCGCCGGTTTGCTTGCGCGGAGCTTCGTGGCTTTGACGGGTGAAGACCTCGGGTTCGACGCCGACGGGCGAGCCACCCTCCAGGCGTTCATCTGGGACCGCAATCCGACCGTGGAGCAGCGGCTCCTCACGGTCGCGGAGATCGATGAGCGCCTGGAGGCGCTGTCCGGCGTGGAACGCGCGGCGGTGACCACCGCGCTCCCTTTCCATCCGACCCGGATCGAGATGCAGATGAGCCTCGAAGTCGCAGGCCGGCCGTCCGAGCCGGCTGACGGGCTGGTGGTGGCGAACCCGGTGTCGCCGGATTACTTCAAAACGATGGGTATTCCATTGCTCGCGGGCAGGACCCTCGAGACGGCCGTGGCAGAAGGGCCGGTGGACGCCGTGATCAACGAAACGGCCGCGCGCCGCTTTTTCGGCGGTGAGGATCCCGTCGGCCGCACCGCCAGCCTCGTCAACCAGGGCGGGCGAGAAACCGGGCTCCGCATCGTCGGCGTCGCCGGCGACGTGCGGACGACGTCGTTCGCGAGCGCCGCCGGGCCGGAAATCTACATCCCGTACGGCAACACGGGCATGGGCGGCGTGACGTTCGTCGTGCAGGCGGAAGCCGGTGCGGCCGCCATGCTGCCGCTGATGCGCCGCGAGCTGCAGGCGGTCGATCCTGGCCAGTCGATCTATTTCGAGGCGACCGTGGAGCAGCTCGTGGCCGACACCCTCGTCACGCGGCAGTTCCAGCTGCTCCTGATCGGTACCTTCTCGATCGCGGCGCTGGTGCTGGTCGTCGTCGGCGTGTTCGGCGTCGTCAGCTACGCCACGGCGCTGCGCACCAACGAGATCGGCATACGGATGGCGGTCGGCGCCCGCGGCGGTCACGTGCTCGGGATGGTGCTGCGGCAGGCCGTCGTGCTCGCGTTCGCGGGCATCATCCTGGGGCTCGCGGCATCCGCCGGGTTGACGCGGTTCATCGAAAGCCTTTTGTATGGCATCGGCGCGACCGACCCGCTCACCTATTTGTCGGTGGCGATCCTGCTCTGCGGCGCCGCGCTGCTCGCAAGCTGGCTGCCTGCGCGGCGGGCGTCGCGGATCGATCCGACGGATGCACTGCGTTCCGAGTGAAAGAGATGGACCTGCGAGAATGACATGAGCAATCTCCGGCACGACTTGCGCTACTCGGCGCGCACGCTGCTCAAAAGCCCCGGATTCGCGGCGGTCGCGATCCTCAGCCTCACCCTCGGGATCGGGGCGAACACGGCCATTTTCAGCGTCGTCAGCAGCGTGCTGCTGCAGCCGTTGCCGTATGCGGAAGGCAAAGAGCTCGTTTTGATAGAACAGCGCGCCGCGCACGCGATGCACGGGCAGGCCCGGCAAAGCACGTGGATTTCGGTTAAGGAACTGGACGACTACCGGCAGCGCAACCGGACGTTCGACGCCGTGGCGGAATATCATTCGCTGTGGTTCACGCTGTTCGACCGCGGCAAACCGGAGCGGGTGCAGTCCGGGGTGGTGTCGGGCAACTTCTTCGAAGTCATGGGCATCCGGCCGACTCTCGGGCGGGCGTTTGCGCCCGGTGAATTGCAAGACGGTGAGGCGGTGTTGCTGCTGAGCCATGACTTCTGGCAGTCGCATTTCGACGGCGATCCGGCAGTGATCGGCCGCACCGTCGAGATGAACGACCGCATCCACACGATCGTCGGCGTGCTGCCGGATGATCTGCCGCGGTATCCGGGCGACAACGACGTGTGGATGCCGTCGTATGCCTGTCCCTGGCGTACCGGCGACCCGTGGCAGGAGAACCGTGACCAGCGGGTACTGACGGCCATCGGCCGCCTGGCACCCGCCGTCAGCCTGGCGCAGGCGGAGGACGATGTGGCCCGGATCGCAAGGGAGATGCAGGTGGAGCACCCGGAGGCCTATCCGGACAATGGCGGTGTCGATACGACGCTGTCGCCGCTGAAGTCCGTTCTCACCGAAGAAGCCCGGCCCGTTTTCCTGGTGCTGCTCGGCATGGCGGGTTTCATTCTCCTGATCGCCTGCGCCAACGTGACCAACCTGACGCTCGCCCGCATGGCCGGGCGTGAAGAGGAACTTTCCATCCGCGCGGCGCTCGGCGCGGGCCGCGGCCGGCTGATGCGCCAGCTCGTGACGGAAAGCACGGCGCTCGCAGTCGCGGGCGGCGCGCTGGGAATGCTGCTGGCTTTCAGCGCGGTGGATCTGTTCGCCGCGTTCGCCGGCCGCTTCACGCCGCGTGCCGCCGAGGTGCGGGTGGACGGCTGGTTGCTGCTGTTCACCGCCGGCGTGTCGCTCGCGGCCGGGCTGGCGGTAGGCCTGGTTTCCTCGCTGCTGTACGCCAGGAATGTAGCCGGGTCGCTCCGGCACGGCGGCGGCCATGCAACGGACGGCACGGGACGGCAGCGCGTTCGCAACCTGCTGGTGGTTTCCCAGCTCGCCGTCACCTTCGTGTTGCTGGTCGGTGCCGGCCTCATGTTGCGCAGCTTCATGAAGCTGCAGCAGGTGGATCCGGGCTTCAGCCCGGAGAACGTGCTGACGATGCAGATCGATCTCGACTGGTCCGTCTACCAGGGGGACGGCGACCGGCGGCGGGCGTTCTTTCGAGCGCTGCTGGAGAGAACGCGCGTCATCCCGGGCGTCCGCTCAGCAGCCCTGGCCGGCACCGTTCCGCTTGGAGGCGGCGTGCCGAACACCGATTTCCGGATCGAGGGCAGATCCCTTCCCGAGGGCGATACGCGCCCGCGGGCGGACGTTCAGGTCGTAAGCCCGGACTACTTCGATACGCTGCGCGTTCCGCTCCTCCGTGGCCGCACGTTCGTGGAGCTGGACCACGACGAGGCAACCGATGTAGCGGTAATCAACCAGTCGCTTGCCCGGCGTTACTGGGGCGACGCGGACCCGGTCGGTACGCGTATCGGCGGTGAAGCGAATTGGGTGACGATCGTGGGCGTGGTCGGGGACGTGAAGCAGGATGGGCTCGCCGACGACTTCGCGGAGCAGGTGTACTTGCCAGTCGCCCAAAGCACGCCGATGGGCGTAAACCTCCTGATCCGCACTGTCTCGGACCCGATGACGATCGCGCGGGCGGCTACCGCGGCCGTGCACTCGATCGACCCCCGGCAGCCGGTCGCGTTCGTGCGCACCCTGGAAGACGTGCGGAGCGACGATCTCGCCTCGCCCAGGCTGATAACCTTGCTGCTTGGCCTGTTCGCCGCGCTGGCGCTGCTCATTTCTGTCGCGGGCATCGTCGGGTTGGTGGCGTTCACCGCGAGTCAGCGGACGCGGGAGCTCGGCATACGCATCGCGCTGGGCGCCGGGCGCGGATCCGTCTTGTGGATGGTCATTCGCCAGGGGGTCGCGTTGACGTTGGTCGGGCTAGCCGTGGGCACGGCCGGTGCTCTCGTTTTGACGCAGTCAATCGGGAGCTGGCTCTACAATGTAACGCCTACGGACGTGACGACCTTCATTTCAATTTCGCTGGTATTCATCTCGACGGCCGTGTTGGCCGCCTACGTTCCGGCGCGCCGCGCCGCGCGCGTCGACCCGATGGTGGCGCTGCGGGATGAATAGCGCATGGGTTGTACCGTGAAGGAATCAGGATGAGGCGGGGAAAGACATGGAGAGACTGATCCGGCCGGCGCTTCCGGTGATGGTGCTGCTGGCGGCAACCGTTGCCGGCGCGGAAGTCCGGGAAGTGCCGGCCTGGGTGCAGCAGGGGTTAAGGGGACAGTGACTATAACTCTCGGGTTAGAGGGGGTTAGAGAGTTATGGTCACTGTCCCCTTAACCCCCTCGGTGCAGCAGGGAACGGGTCAATTCTCAATCGAGGAATGAAATGGAAAACCTGATCAGGACGAAGAATGTCGAAAAATCGGTGCCGCAGGGCGAGAACAAGCTTTACCTGCTACGGCAGATTTCACTGGAGGTACCACAGGGCGATTTCCTGACTTTCATGGGCCCGTCGGGGGCCGGGAAGAGCACGCTGCTCTCGATACTCGGCTTGCTCGACTCCGCCTGGAGCGGGGAGTACTGGCTGGCCGGCAGCGCCGTGCACGAGCTGCCGCACAAGAAGCGGCAGGCGCTGGCACGCGAGCACGTCGGCTTCATCTTCCAGCATTACCACCTGCTGGACGATATGACCGTTTACGAAAACCTGGAGCTACCCCTGACCTACCGCAACATGAAGACGAGTGAACGCCAGTCGAAGGTCGCGGACATACTCGACCGTTTCAACATCGTCGGCAAGAAGGACCTGTACCCGACGCAGTTGTCGGGTGGGCAGCAGCAACTCGTGGCCGTCGGCCGCGCCGTCATCACGCAGCCGAACCTGGTGCTGGCCGATGAGCCGACCGGCGCGTTGCATTCCAGCCAGGGAAAAATGATCATGGAGCTGCTGGCCGAGCTCAATGCCGAGGGCACGACCATCATCCAGGTCACCCACAACGAAGACAATGCCGCTTATGGCAACCGCACCCTGCAATTGTTCGACGGCTGGCTCTCGGATTGACGCGGTAGTGCGATTTGTTGGAGCCCAACGCTTTTCCGGTCGCCCGCATGGCGGGCTCCTACGGAGGGTGGGTTGGTCATGAGTGAGACCGCGCACGTCTCCCGGGTGTTGATTGCCGACGACCAGCGCGACGTGCTGGATGCGCTCAAGCTCCTGCTCAAAGGCGAGCCGTTCGCGGTGGAAACCGCGTCGTCGCCCGCGGCGGTGCTGTCCGCCGTCGGCAAGTCGGCGTTCGACGCGATCCTCATCGACCTCAATTACACCCGCGACACCACGTCCGGCAAGGAAGGCCTGGAGCTGCTGCGCGGAGTTCGCCAGCTCGAGCCGGAGCTGCCGGTCATTGTCATGACGGCGTGGGGGACGATCGACGTGGCCGTCGCCGCCATGCGCGAAGGCGCCAGCGATTTCGTCGAGAAGCCGTGGGACAACCAGCGGCTGCTGTCGGTGCTCAGGAACCAGGTCGAGCTGGGCCGCGCGCTACGAGCGGCGCGCCGGCTGCAGGCCGAAAAAGACCTGCTGCGTGCCGGGCGCGGCGATTTCATCGCCGAGTCGGCCGCCATGCAGCCCGTCCTGCAACTCGTGGGCCGCATCGCCGCCTCGGACGCCAACATCCTCATAACCGGCGAGGCGGGCGCCGGCAAGGGCGAGCTGGCGCGGCTGATCCACGAGCGATCGGCACGGCGGGAGCGCGCGCTCATCAGCGTCAACATGGGCGGGATCGCGGAGAGCATTTTCGAATCGGAGATGTTCGGCCACGTACGCGGCGCGTTCACGGACGCGCGGGCCGACCGCATCGGGCGTTTCGAGCTCGCCGACGGCGGCACGCTGTTTCTCGACGAAGTCGCCTGCCTGCCCTACAACCAGCAGGGAAAACTGCTGCGGGTGCTGGAATCCGGCGACTACGAGCCCGTGGGCTCGTCACGGACCCGGCACGCGGACGTGCGCGTCATCTCGGCCACCAACGGCAACCTGCGCGCGATGATCGCGGACAATACGTTTCGCGACGACCTGATGTTCCGGCTCAACACGGTCGAAATCGAGCTGCCGCCGCTGCGGGAAAGGCGCGAGGACATCATGCTGCTGGCCGCGCGTTTCCTCGAAGTGTATTCGCGCAAATACGGGAGGGAGCAGGGCGGCTTCGCCCGCGATGCCGCGCAGGCGCTGCTGGCGTATGCGTGGCCGGGCAACGTCCGCGAGCTGTCACACGTGGTGGAGCGCGCCGTGCTGATCCGTGGCGGTCCACAGGTGCAGGCGGCGGACCTGATGCTCGCGCGCAAGGTCGAGGGCGCGGCGCCGCGCCTCGAGCAGCTCACGCTCGACGAGGCGGAGGAAATGCTGATCCGGAACGCCCTGGAACGCTGCGAAGGCAACGTGCAAGCGGCCGCCGAGCAACTGGGCTTAAGCCGCAGCGCCCTGTACCGGCGCATGGAAAAGTACGGCACGTGATGCGGCGCCGCAGGAGCCCGGCGTCGCGGGGGGGCCGGTTCCATGCCAGGCGCGGGGGTCGCCCGCATGGCGGGCTCCTACAGGCGCGATGAACCGTTGGAGCTTCGAATCGCGGATTACGCTGTTGGCGCTGGCGGGCGGGGTGCCGGCGCTCATCGTGGCCGGGGGATTCCTGCTCAACGGCGACCTGCCGTTCGGCCTGGCGGTGCTGCTGCTGGCGATCCTGGCCGCCGCTTGGCTCGGCTTCAGTTTCGCCGTCAAGGGCCGGCTCACTTACCACCTGAACACTTTGTCGAACCTCCTCGAAGCGCTGCGGGAAGAGGACTACTCGATGCGCAGCCGCCGATCGCGGGAAAAGGGCGCGATGGGGGACGTATTTCGCGAGGTGAACACGCTGTCCGGGACCTTGCGCAACCAGCGCGTGCAGGCGCGGGAAGCCGGCGCGCTGTTGCGCAAGGTGCTGGCGGAAATCGACATCGCGGTGTTCGCTTTCGACGGGAGCGAGCGGCTGATGCTGGTGAACCGCGCCGGCGAACGTCTCGTCGACGGCGCTCCCTCCGGCGCAACGGCGGCGGAGCTGCACCTCGACGACCTGCTGCACTTCCAGGGCCGGCACACGGTGGCGCGGCGCTTTCCCGGCGGCAGCGGTCGCTGGGACGTCTGGACCGGCAGCTTTCGCGAGCGCGGCGTGCCGCACTACCTTCTCGTGATCTCCGACCTGTCACGCGCCCTGCGGGAGGAGGAGCGCAAGGCGTGGCAACGCCTGGTCCGGGTGATGGGCCATGAGCTCAATAATTCGCTCACGCCGATCAAATCCATGGCCGCAACGCTGCAGACGCGCCTCGCGGACGGCGCCGCGGTGGAGTCCCTGCGGGAGGACATCGGCGACAGTCTCGGCATCATCGCTTCGCGTGCCGAGGCGCTCGGCCGCTTCATGACGAGCTATACCATGCTGGCGCGCCTGCCGGCGCCGCGCCGCAAGCCGGTGCGGCTGCGCGCGCTGGTGGAGCGCGCCGCCGCGATCGACACTCGCATGCGGGTTGCGCTGGAAGGCGAGGATGCGGAGATCGCCGTCGATCCCGACCAGCTCGAGCAGCTCATCATCAACCTGGTCAAGAACGCCGTCGACGCCGCCGGCGCCGGCGGCACGGTCAGCGTGCGCTGGTCGCGGGATGCCGGCTCGTTGCGCCTGGAAGTGCTGGATTCCGGCCCCGGGCTGTCCGGCACCGACAACCTGTTCGTGCCGTTCTTCACGACCAAACCCGGCGGCACCGGCATCGGGCTGGTGCTGTGCCGGCAGATCGCGGAAGCCCACGAGGGCACGCTGTCGCTCGAGAATCGCGAGGATGCAGGGGGCTGCGTGGCGCGGCTGGAGTTACCGGTCCGATAAACCCATTTGCGTCGCGCGGAGCGCTGCTCGCGCGTTCGGCTGAAGCGATCCCGCACGTCAACGACGTCTCCACATCGTGGTATCAATATGGATGCACCGGCCACGCGTCGGTAATGTCCAGAATGCTTGATGGGGGGACTAAATGACCGTAGAACTCACGCCCGGCGCCGCAGCCTATCCGCATACGCCTCACTCCGGACAGGGCTCCTGACGTGGGTGCCATCGACACGGGCATCCTGTTCGCCTACCTCATCGCCCTCGTCGGACTCGGGCTCTACGCCAACTACAAGCAGCGAAACGTCGACGATTACTTCGTGGCGGGGCGGCGCATGGGCACCTTTACCATCGGCTGTCTCTGGCTTGCTTCGTGGGTGGGGGGCGCTTCCATCGTCGGCTCGACCGCGCGCTCCTACGAGCTCGGCGTTACCGCCATCTGGTATGTGCTTGCGCTGTCGCTCGGGTGCCTGCTGTTCGGGCTCATCCTCGCCGCGCGGGTCAAGCGCCTGGGTGACGCGGCGCGGCACCTGACGTACCCGGATTTCATCGAGGAACAGTACGACGCGCGCACCCGGATCATCGCCACCGTAACGACCATTATTGCGTTCACCGCCTATTCGGCCGGGCAGCTCATGGCGGCCGCCGCCATCATGCAGGTGATCCTCGGCTGGAGTTACGGCGATGCCCTGCTGCTGGTGAGCGCGATCGTCATCCTGTACACGGCCACCGGCGGCTATCTCGCGGTCACCTACACCGACTGGTTACAGTTCATATTGCTGTTCGTCGGCATCGTGCTGATTGCCTGGCCCGCCGCGATTTACTACACCGGATCCTGGGGGGATCTCCAGGCGAGCTTGCCGGTGTCGTTCTTCGACGTCGGCGCCTGGGGTTGGGGACAGATCGCGGCGCTGGTCGTATCGATCGTCCTGAGCTTTTTCGTCGCCATGGACAGCTATTCGCGCTCGTTCGCGGCCAAGAGCGAGCGGGCGGCCCGGAACGGTGCCCTGCTCGCGGTAATCTTCATGCTGCCGATCGCGCTGGCCGCCACCTGGATCGGCATGTCCGCGGCCGTGATGTTTCCGGAGGACGCCAACAGCGGCGGCATCCTGACCCGGTTCCTGCTGGAAGGTTTGCCGGTGGGCCTGAAGGGGCTGGTGCTGGTCGGCGTCCTCGCTGCCGTCATGTCGAGCGCCGACATCTGCATCCTGACGTCTTCCGCCAACTACACGCGCGATATTCACCAGCGGTTCCTGCAGCCGGACATCAGTGAGCGCAGCATGCTGAAGCTCAGTATCCTGGCGTCCGCGGTACTGGGTGTGATCGCAACGCTGATGGCGTGGAAGATGCAGGACATCATCGGCGTATTGCAGCTAGGCTTCACTATCAATAGCGCCGCGCTGTTCCTGCCTACCATGGCGGCGATGTTCTGGCGGCGTGCCGATCCGACGGCGGCGTTCTGGAGCATATGCCTGTCGCTCGCGACCGTCCTCGGCTGGCGGGCCATGGCCGGCGAAGGCGGCATTTTCGCGCTGGATCCGCTATGGCCGGGGCTCCTGGTTTCGATTGTTGTTTTCCTGGGACTCAACTACCAGCGTACGCAAACGGCCGAGGAAGTTTCGGCTTAGGCGGTCCGGCGGAACAGGACGCACCAGGACCGGGGAGCACAAACATGCAGATGAGCAGAGGGCGCGCCGCAGCCGTCGTGACGTTCGACGACACGCCGGAACCGGGTCATATCAACTTCGGCATCGGCCAGCCTGCGCCCGACCTCCTGCCGCTGGAGCTCGTCCACGCGGCCAGCGAAAGCTTTTTCGCGCACGCGCAGCCGCTGGACCTGAACTACGGGGCGACCCAGGGCGACATCAGGTTTCGCGCGGCGCTTGGCGATTTCCTGGCGCGCGAATATGGGCAGCCGGCGCCGCCCGAGACGCTGCTGCTGACGGCCGGTAATTCACAGGCTCTGGATTTCGTGTGCAGCCGCTTCACCCGGCCGGGCGATACCGTCTTCGTCGAGGATCCGAGCTACTTCCTTGCTTTCCAGATACTGCGCGACCACGGCCTCGAGGTAGTCGGCATTCCTGTCGACGAGAACGGCCTCGATATAAATACCCTGGAGCGCGAGCTCGTGTGGCACCGGCCCACCCTCCTGTACACGATTCCGAGCTATCACAATCCCACCGGCGTGACGATGTCGCAGGAGCGGCGCGCCCGCCTCGTCGAACTGAGCAACAAGTACGGCTTCATCATTGCCGCGGACGAGGTCTACCAGATGCTCTGGTACGGCGACCCGCCGCCACCGGCCCTCGGCACCTTGGCCGACAAGGGTAACGTCCTGTCCATGGGGTCTTTTTCCAAGATACTGGCCCCGGCGCTGCGCGTGGGCTGGATCCAGACCAACGCCGAGCTCATGGGCCGCCTGCTCGCGAGCGGGATCGTCAACAGCGGCGGCAGCCTGAACCAGTTTGCGTCCCACATAGTGCGCTACGCGATTGAGGATGGCCTCCTGGACGGTTTGATCGAGCGGCTGCGGCAAGCGTTCCGGGAGCGCGTGGCCGCGATGGATCGCGCGCTGCGTGCCGAAGCCGCGGAGTTCCTCGAGTGGCAGGTGCCCGACGGCGGCTACTTCTTCTGGCTCAGGATGCTTGCCCGCACGGACACGAGCGAGCTGAAAACCCATGCCCGTGAGTTCCAGACCGGATTCCAGCCGGGCGGCCTTTTTTCCGCCGCCGGCGACGGCTCGCGCGACTACTTGCGCTTGAGCTTTGCGCATTACACCGAAGCGGACATCGTGGAGGGCGTGAGCCGCCTCGCCGCCCTGCTGGAAAAGCACGCTGAAAAAGGAAAAAGCCGATGAGCATTGGACAAGTTACCCGAAGGTTTCGCAGTGCGGCAGCTTTGCTCGTTGCATTCACGGCCGGCGCGCTTCTCGCGGCGGCTCCGGCGAATGCGCAGGATCGCGAGCAGCGCATCCAGGAGCTGAAGTCGGCCGAGAATCCGCTCGGACCCCGCGACTCCGTCTGGATCGAGGATCTCACCTACCTGGACGTGCGGGACCGGATCGCGGCCGGGGACACTATCGCGATCATCCCGACCGGCGGCGTGGAGCAGAACGGGCCTTACCTCGCCACGGGCAAGCACAACGTCATCCTCGAATCGCTCTGTCCGGCCATCGCTCACGAGCTCGGCAACGCGCTCTGCGCGCCTATCGTGCCGTTCGTCCCCGAAGGCAATATTTCGCCGCCCTCGGGATCCATGCACTTCGCCGGCACCATCAGCGTGCGGGACGAAACCTTCCAGGCGCTGCTCGTGGACATTGCGAGCAGCCTGAAACAGCACGGCTTTACCGACATCGCCTTCATCGGCGACAGCGGCGGCAACCAGCGGGGCATGG
Source organism: uncultured Woeseiaceae bacterium (assembly GCA_964607425.1). GTDB lineage: Bacteria > Pseudomonadota > Gammaproteobacteria > Steroidobacterales > Woeseiaceae > IDS-8. Next base: position 62,006 of record CAZSKQ010000006.1, on the reverse strand, counting down.
CCGCCGCCGCCGAAGAGCTGAACCGGCGCTGGGCGGATTCCGGCGCGCGTGCGCACTTCGTGGGTGAGTTCTACACGCCGGGGTGGGAAGTGACGATGGAATATTCCGAGAAGGAGCTTGGAATCAAGGAAACGCGCAGTGACGGGCACCACGACGACATCTGGGTCACCACCATGATGATGGTGGCCGATCCGGCCTCCGTCCGCTACGACGACCGGGTCAAAGCCGGACTCGCGTCAATCAACGGCATCGACCTGCAGCCGAAGGCGAAGTACGTCGACATCGGCCGGAAAATGGTGGATTACCGCGCCCGCTACACGGCGGAGGTCATCCGCGAGAAGATCGAAGCGCGCTGACGGCTGCAACTTCCGCTGCGGCTGGCGGAGCTGCAGGCGGTTGGGCGTTGCGCCGAGGAGCCGGGCGGAGCCGCAACCGGGGTGGGCATTGCGCCGA
>CAZSKQ010000006.1:0-61453 GCA_964607425.1 uncultured Woeseiaceae bacterium | reverse complement strand
GGGCGTTGCGCCGAGGAGCCGGGCGGAGCCGCAACCGGGGTGGGCATTGCGCCGAGGCCCGGCGGAGCCGCAACCGGGGGGTGCCCTTTGTGGAATGGCTCCCTCCGGGCCCTGCGGGCCCTCCGGTCCGCTTTATTTCCACAAAGGGCACCCCCCGGTCACGGCTCCGCCCCCTGCCGTCCGTGGCGGAATCGAAAGCGCCTGCGGTGGGTTGAAACCTTCATCGGCAGTAGCCGAAACGTTCGGTTACCCGCGTAGGAGCGCGCCGTGCGCGCGATGCCACCTGTCCTTGTCCGGGCACCGCGCGCAATGCGCGTTCCCATGGCACCCGCCGCCTCACCGAGGCCGGGCGGAGCCGCAACCGGGGTGGGCATTGCGCCGAGGCCAGGCGGAGCCGCAACCGGGGTGGGCATTGCGCCGAAGCCCGGCGGAGCCGCAACCGGGGGGTGCCCTTTGAGGAATGGCTCCCTCCGGGCCCTGCGGGCCCTCCGGTCCGCTTTATTTCCACAAAGGGCACCCCCCGGTCACGGCTCCGCCCCCTGCCGTCCGTGGCGGAATCGAAAGCGCCTGCGGTCGGTTGAACGTTCGCAAACGAAGGGGCACCTCCGACGCACGAAGCACGAGGATTCCGGGTGTCAGCGGGGGGTCCCTGGCGGAAATAAAGCGGACCGAAGGGCCCGCAGGGCCCGTAGGGAGCCATTCCGCCAGGGACCCCCCGCTGATGCCCGGGATCCGCCCCAGCGCTTCCCCTCAGCGACGGAGCAGTCACCCCTGTCCGTGCCAGGAACGCTGTAGAGATTTCCCCCAGCGACGGAGCAGTGCGCGCGCCGTCCCCCAATTGGGCGGCGCGGTTTCAGACCCCGGTCAGCAGGAGACGCAGTTGTGGTTGTTGATAGCGCCCAGCTCGACCAGCAGCGCGATGGTGTCCGGGAATGGTGCCACCCGTTGCGTCGGTCCGTTCGCCATGTCCGCGGTGGTCTGGCCGGAGCGGCTCACGGCCATCACGTCGGCGCCCTTGCCGAGCAGGTACTGGATCAGCTCGTTGTCGCCGCGGGAGGCGGCATGGTGCAGGGGTGTGTAGCCGTTGCCGTCGCGCGCATTCACGTCGGCGCCGCATTCCTCGACGAGGTACCTGACGGCGTTCAGCCAGTTGCCGGGCACGTGCCGGTGGGCGTGGGCCATGAAGTACTGGCCGTAGCCCGCGCCCGCCGCGGCGTGTACCGGATAGATCCACGGTCCGCCGACCGGTACTTCCGGCAGGCCGGAATGATCTTCCTCCTGCTCGCCCGGCATGGCGCCGCGCCGCTTCCGCGTGGGCACCTTGCGCGTCGCGATCGAAGGATCGGCGCCATGGGCCCTGAGCAATTTCATCGCTGCCACGTCCAGCGCCTGCGCCGCGCGCCAGAAGGGCGTGGCGCCGTCGTAGTGCAGGCCCGCCGGCACGAATACCATGGTCGTGTACTCGGAGTACCAGAGATGCTTTGCAAGCCTTGCGTTCGGGTCCGCACCGGCCTCGAGCAGCGCCGCCATCAGCTCCAGGTGGGTCGTTTGCTGCCGTTGGTAGTCGACGGGATGGGCGTAGTGAGCCCATGGCGCCCATTGCCGTTCGAGTGTCGCGAACAGGGGTGCGGTCCCGGCGATGCTGGCGATGTTCGGGTCCGCGCCGTGCGCCAGGAGCACCATTGCAAGATCGAACTGGCCGTTCAGCGCCGCCATCAAGAGCGGCGTGGTGTGATCGCCCACCGACGGCTGGTTGATGTCGGCGCCGGCTTCGAGCAGCGCGAGCGCTGCCTCTTCGTGACCCTGCCGCACGGCGTGCAGCAGCGGCGTCAGTCCGCCCCAGCCGCCGACCAGCTCGCCGTAGCTGGGCCGCCTGGGCTCCGGTTCCTCCGCCACCGCGGCCTCCGCTGCGGCACCGCCCTCGGCGGCAACGCAATGTGCCGGTAGCGGCCGCGCGGGTCTTGCTTCGTCCTCGTCGCTGCTTTGCTCCCGCGGATCGCAGTCCGGGTCGGGCACGTTCGGCCAGTTGCGCTGGATGTCGCGCCCGAGCTCGATCGCTGCCTGCACCTGTGCCGGCTCGGGCTGCCAGTCCGGGCCGCCGCCGGCCAATTCCTTGAAGTTCGCAAGCACCTGCACGATGCGCTTGTCGGCCGCCTTGTCCCCTTTCTCCTGCGCTACCACGTCCACGACGGCGGACGTCAACGACAAGTCGGCGCCGGCCGCGAGCAGCAGGCGAATATTGTCGACCCGGTTGCCGGCGGCCGCGAACACGAGCGGCGTCTGCTGCCAGGAGCCCTCGCGGGCATTTACGTCCGCACCGGCTTCGATGAGCACGCGTACTGCCTCCGGATTGTCCGACGCCGCCGCCAGGTGGAGCGGCAGCACGCCCGAGTTGGTGGTTGCGGCGCGCAGGTTCGCGCCCGCCGCGAGCAGTGCGCGCATGACTTCCGCGTGACCGTTCCGGCTCGCCATGTGCAAGGGTGTATAGGCACCAATGCGCGTGCCGACGTCGACGTTCGCCCCGGCGTGGATGAGCATCCGGACGAGCTCCAGGTTGCCTTCGTCGGCCGCGAAATGCAGGGCGCTGCGGCCGTCCGCCTGCACCTCGTCGGCGTCACCGCCGTTGCGCAGGAGGGTGCGCAGCGTCTCGGTATCCCCCGACTTCGCGCTGTCCACGATCGGTGTGACCGCGGCGGCTTGCGAGACCGTAACGCCGGACAGGGCAAAAAAACCGGCCATCAGCAGGGTGGCGTACATTCTCATCGGCGTCGACCTGGGTGCGTTCAGATGGTGAGCTCGCCGGTGCTGTCGCCGAAACTCTCGAGCTCATGACCGAGCCGGTTCAACAACGTCAGCATGGCATTGGCCATCGGCGTACCGTCCGGCGCTTTCACGTGCGTGCCGCCGCGATGCGCCCCGTTGGCGCCGCCGAAGACCACGAGCGGGCAGCGGCGGTGGTTATGCACGTTCGCATTGCCCATCGGCGAGCCCCATATGATCAGCGACTGGTCCAGCAGGCTGCTGCCGCCATCCTCGGTCGCTTGCAGCCGATCGAGGAAATATCCCAGCTGCGAAACGCGGTATTTGCTGATTTTGTTGAATTCGAGAATGCCCTCTTCACTCTCCCCGTGATGCGACGAGGGATGGAAGCCCTTGTCGGAGCCGCTTTCCGGGAAGGTCCGGTTGGAGGCATCGCGGCCGGTCTTGAAGGAGATCACCCGGGTCATGTCGTTTTCGAAAGCGAGCACCTGCAGGTCGAACATGAGGCGCATATGCTCCGAAAAAGAATCCGGCACGCCGGCCGGCGCACCCGGCAGCTCGCGAGCTCCGGCGCCGGCATTGGAGGTCTCGACCAGCTGGATCCGGCGTTCGATCTCGCGCACGCTCTCGAGGTAGCTCTCGACGCGGTGGCGGTCCGCCGGGCCGAGTTCCGCCTGCATGCCGCGCACCTTCTCCGTGACCCAGTCCAGGATGCTGCCGTGGGTGCGGCGCCGTACGGCGCGTTCCTCGGCGGTGCCGCCCGCCCCGAACAGCAGGTCGAACGCGGTGCGCGGATTGCGGATCATCGGCAGCGGCTGCGTCGGCGAAGCCCAGCTGATGGAGTCGGTATAGGCGCAGGAATAGTTGTAACCGCAGCCACCGCCTTTATCGGTCGGCTCGATGCAGAGCTGCAGAGACGGCAGCATGGTCTCCTGCCCGAATTTATGCGCGTGCAACTGGTCCAGCGAGGTTCCGCAATGAATATCGGAAGCCTGCGTCTGCTTCGGATGTGCCTGGGTCAGGAACACGGCCGACGAACGAAAATGGTCGGCGCCTACTTCGCTGGGCGCGGCCGGATCCGCCATGCGGCAGTCGGTATTGCTGACGATGGTGAAATAGTCGCGCCAGGGCTCGAGCGATTTGAGCGTGTTCTCCTCGACCAGCTCGTAACCGCGCCCGGTCGTCAGAGGCGCGAACAGGCCCCGCTCCACACCCAATTCGGTGCAGCCAGGCAGTCCGTGCACTTCCTCGATGCAGATGAGCCGCGTGCGGCCGCCGCTGCCCGAGGCGGCGAAGGCGGGCAGCATGGCATCGAGGAGCGGCAGTGCAATGGTTGCACCCGCTCCCCGGAGAAATGTGCGCCGGGGAATCTTCTTGCCTGTCACGAAATGCATGTTTTCTTCTCCTGCGCTACTTGATGTGCTTCATTCAGCGGGCGGTATCGACGGTTTCCGTCGGCACCGCGGTGACCAGCTCATCCGGAGCCGGGGCATCTTTCTTGCGAAAGGCATCGCTCAGGATGACGCCCATGATGAGCGACCGCATCGGCCAGTACTCACCGGCGGCGTCATCCACGATTGCCCGCACTGTCGGCATGTCGTAGTACTCGACCCGCCGGCCGATCGCGAATGCCATCAGGTTTGCCGTGAATTCCCGTACCAGCGGTATCGGGCGCTTGAGCAACGCCTGCGACAGGTCGGACGGCGTCGAGATCGGCGTGCCGTCATAGAACGTGGCGTGGGTGTCGAGCGGTACGCCGTTCTCCCGAATCCGCCATTGCCCCGTCACGCTGAAGTTGTCGAGTGCCAGCCCGATCGGGTCCATGATCACGTGGCAAGCCGCGCACACGGGGTTCGCGCGGTGGATTTCCATGCGGCGGCGCGTGGTCAGCACTTCGCCATCCTGCACGCCTGCCGTCTCCTCCAGGTCGGGGACGCCCGGGGGCGGGGGCGGGGGCGGGGTGCCGAGCAGCACCTCGACGACCCACTTGCCGCGCAGCACCGGCGATGTGCGGTTACCCAGCGAGGTCTGCGCCAGTATGCTGCCGTGGCCGAGAATACCGACGCGCTGGTCCCCGGGATAACTTACCTGGCGGAACGCGTCCCCGGTAACGCCCGGCACGCCGTAGTGCCGGGCCAGCCGCTCGTTCAGGAAGCTGTAGTCGGCGCTGTAGAGCTCGAGCATGCTCCGGTCTTCCTGCACCAGGTGGTGGAACAGGAGCTGGGTTTCGCGGCGCATGGATTCCATGAGCTGCTTGCTGTAGTTCGGGAACCAGTACTCGTCGGGCTCCAGCTGCTCGAGGTCCTGCAGCCGCAGCCACATCGATGCGAAACGTTCCGCCAGCGCGATCGACCGCGGGTCGTCCAGCATTCTCAGGGCCTGGTCGCGCAGTGTCCGCGTGCGCGACAGCTTGCCTTTGCGCGCGAGTTCCAGCAGCTCCGGATCCGGGTTCGTGCCCCACAGGAACAGCGAAAGCCGCGTCGCGAGGTCGATATCGGCGAGCATGTAGGTGTCGCCCGGTTCGACGCTCTTCGGCTGGCGCTCGATCCGGAACAGGAAATCCGGGCTGGTGAGTATCGCTTCCAGCGCGGTGCGGATGCCAATTTCGAAGCCGCCGTCCTCGGCACCCATCCGGTAGAAAGCCATCAACTCCTCGAGCTGAGTCTTTTGCAACGCCCGGCCGTAGGCTTTTGCTGCCAGCCGCCCGACGATTTCGCGGGCGCAGGAGATTTCCTCGTCCGGCGCTGTCGGCCGGCACGTGAAGATGCGATTGCGGACCTCCGATTCAGAAACGCCTACCGGATCGTACGGGCCCGCCACGGTCAGGTGCATCAGGTGCGGCGGGGAAGTCGTGCCGTAGCTCGTCTCGGTACCGGTAAGCGAGCGCACATTCGGCTTCAACAGGTCTTCGTACGGCCCGTCCATCTGGCGGATGAATGCGGCTGTGAGCCGGTGCACGCCCGCGCGGATGAAAATCGGCCGCGTCTCTACCGGGAAATCCTTGCGGCCCTGGTAGTCGATGTCGCCACCGTACTTGACCAGGGCGACGCGCTCGCCGTCGATCGAAACGTCGATATCGTGGAAGCGCTCGCCCCAGCCGGACATGAAACGCATCGAAAACTCGTAGTTGCCGTCGGCCGGGAAGTTGTGCAGCACGCTGATGCCCCCACGCGTGCCGTAGGGCGCGCCTTCGGCGTGTTCCCATTCATGCTGCGAGATTGCCGGCGTGTTCGAGTAGCTCTTCGTGAGCGCCGGTGCGTTTTCCTGGCCGACCGCCAGGCGGGCGATATCGCTGGCCGCGGTCAGGTAAGCCGTCATGAGGGTCGCCGAGATGCCTTGCACGTCGGCGATGTTGTCGAAGCTCGCGCTGATCTGGTCGGGCGGCAGCCATTCGGATGCATCGACCTGCAGGCCCAGTAAATCTTCGATGAACCGTTCGTACTCGGCGCGGTTGACGCGCTGGAAGGGGCGGGATCCCGCACGCGCGCGCTGCCTGGCCGCTCGATCGAGACCGCTCTCCAGCGTCTCGATCAATTGCCGGATGTCTCCTTCGTTACGCGGCATTTCACGCGGCGGCATCTGCCCGGTTCGCAGCTTCCGGATCATCTTCTCGGCTACGGCGGGATGCTCCCAGGGCTGTGACGCGTCGAAATCCTGGAGGTTCAGGCCGGCCTGGAGCGTGAATTGATTATGGCAAGCAGTGCAAATGCCCTGTACGACCTGGTTCGGCTCCAGGGCCAGGGCCGACGATGCGGCCAGGAGAAGACCGCTTATTATCGTTAAGAGTGCAGCCGGGCCTGCACTCCCGTTCGGCTCTTCGGGTATCACGTTCACCCCCCCGGATGAATCGCAGGATTCCGAATGATAATAACGGGAGTCTTGACAAAGTCAGGCGCCGTAATCACATGATGAAACGTGGCGCAACCGGGAAATTCTTCAGGCCGGCGTCGGCTCCGCTCCCTGTTCGATCACGAAGTCGTCAGCGTCTGCATGGAACGGGAACTTCTCCCGGAACGCGGCAAGTTCGTCAGGGCATAGCGACGCGTGCGCGAGGCCCGGACGCTCGCCGGGACAGGCGAGGCAATTGCCCAGGAAGTCGACAATGGCGCTGCCGCCCTTGTAATCGATGTCATTGCCATCCTGCCCGACCCGGTTGACGGCGGCGACATAGGAAAGATTTTCGATTGCCCGGGCGCGGATCAGCGTGTCCCACGCCTGCTGGCGGGACGCCGGCCAGTTGGCGGCGTTGACGAGCAGGTCGTAGTCGCCCCGGTTCCTGCTCCAGACGGGGAATCGCAGGTCGTAACAAACCGTCGGCCGGATGCGCCAGCCATTCAGGACGAATGTGGGGGACGCGGCGCCCGCGTTGTAGGACTGGTGCTCTCCGGCGAGCCGGAACAGGTGCCGTTTGTCGTAGTGCTCGTGCCGGCCGTCCGGCCGCATCAACACGAAGCGATTGTAGTAACGGCCGTCCTCTTCGATTATCAGGCTGCCGCAAATCGCGGCCTGCGTCGCGGCGGCCGTGTCGGCCATCCAGCGGATCGCGCTGCCGTCCATCTTCTGCGCATTGCCTTCTGGCTGCATAGTGAAGCCCGAAGTAAACATTTCCGGCAGCACGATGAGGTCGGTCGGCTGCTCCAGCGTCGCCAGCAGGCGCGTAAAAAGAGCAAGGTTGCGTTCTGCATCGTGCCAATGCAGTTCCGTCTGCGCAATCGTGACGTCGAGCTTTTCCACTGCTTATCCTCCGCTTTTTACGGCAGGGACCGGGGAGCATACTCGATGGGGCGGCGGCGGCATTTCAGGTCTCACAATATGAAAACGCGGTATGGCCTGCCTGTACGATCTTATAATGTCAGCGTAGAGGGAGGTGCCAGCGAATCGAGGCCGGCTGCGGGAAAATGTGTACAATCGAGCCTGTCAATGCAAAATGCATTGGCGTGAGTATGCTGGGGGAAGACTAGATGGCCAGGAAAATCACTCGACGCGCCGTTCTGCGGCAGGGAATGCAGGTATCGCTTGGAGGCGCGGCGCTTTTGGGACTCGGCGCGTGCGGCGGGCCGGAGGAATCGGTCGCCGAGGTGGATACGTGCAACGCCCCGGGCCAGCTCAGCAGCGGCGAACAAAGCATGAGGGTGTCGCTCGGCTACAAGAATGTATCGCCCTTTCCGCAGGAGGTATGCGGCGGATGCGAGTACTTCACAGCCGCTGGTAGCGACTGTGGCTCTTGCGAATTGCTGCCCGGGCAGGTCAGCAGCGGAGGGCGATGCGAATCATGGATGCCAAAATCGTAGCACCAGCGCAGATCCGTGGGCCTGGATAGTAAGACTTTTGCGCGCTCGCACGCGCTCACGTAATCATGAAATCGAATCGCCGCGACTGCAGCGTTCGCTGCATCGTTTCCGCTGTAGCTGTTTTCCTGTTTGTTGCCGTCAGTACGCCGTCTTCGGCAATAGCCGCCGCCGGCCAGTCGGATATCGAACTGGGTCTTTACCTGTCGAAGGCCGGCAACTGCATGAGTTGCCATACGCGTGCGAACGGCGAGCCGTTTGCCGGCGGCGTTTCGTTCAAAACTCCGTTTGGAATAATTTACTCGACCAACATCACACCCGATCCGGAAACCGGCATCGGTGCATGGACACTGGATGATTTCACGAGAGCTCTCAGGGAAGGTAAGGGCCCCGACGGCAAGCATCTGTACCCGGTGTTTCCGTATACGTCATTCACAATGGCGAGCGATGCAGAGGTAGCTGCCTTGTTTGCATACTTCCAATCCTTGCCGCCCGTGAAGTACAGCCCGCCGGATAACGACCTGGGGTTCCCTTACAGCCAGCGATGGGCTTTGGGAATGTGGAAGGCCTTGTATTTTGACGAAGGCCGCTTTGAGCCCGACCCCGGCCAATCCGCTGAGTGGAATCGGGGTGCCTACCTTGTGAGGGGCATGGCGCACTGCGGCATGTGCCACACGCCAAGGAACTTTCTCGGCGCGCAAAAAGACGGCCTGGAGTTGACGGGCGCCAGTTATACAGACGAGATCGACGGCAAAGTATTGACGTGGTCCGCCACTAATCTCACCTCCGCGGCGAGTGGCCTGGGTTCCTGGACGGTGGACGAGCTCGTTTCTTACCTGAAGAAAGGAGTAAGTTCCCGCGCGGGCGTCTTCGGTCCCATGAACGAGGTCGTCGTGGACGGTACCAGGCACCTGGAAGAGCAGGACCTCCGCGCAATGGCGGTTTACCTGAAAAGCCTGCCCGCCAAGGGAGAGAAGCGTGGTTCGGTGCCTAAAGAAGAAACGTTGCGCAAGGGATCGCTCCTGTACGATATACATTGTGGAACCTGCCACCTGCCGACAGGCCTGGGTTCCGACACCACGGGGCCGCCTTTAGTTGGAAGTTCCGTTACTCTCGCAAACGATCCTGCATCCCTGATCAATATTACGCTTCACGGGCCACAGTTGCCGCATACCGCGCCATCCGCGGAATGGCAGGCGCGAGAATGGCAGCCCATGGAATCTTACGGGCACCTTATGAATGACGAAGAAATCGCTGCATTGCTGAGTTTCGTTCGTAATGCCTGGGGCAACGAGGCAGGCGAGGTAAAGCCGCCGCAGGTTGCAAAGCAACGCTGAGCGTTTCCGGCTCGACAGCTTTTTGCGCTGAAGCGGCCTTTACGATTCACGAACGCAACCCCCTTCCCGCAGAACTCCATATAAGTTCAATAACAGCCAGTACGAAGTTCGAGCCGGGCGAGTGACGCGCGCAATTCGCGGGCAGAAAACATTTCATTATATGCAATTACCGCGACGCTTCGGAACTGCGCGGCTATCCTTCATGAGGATTGCGTAACGATAATTAAGCTCAGCTTGTTACACAGGGGGAAGGCGTGACCAGGCAAGCCCATCGCAGTCGTTCCAGAAGGAGCGTTCGCACACCTATCATGACGCCGTTGGCGGCGGCCGTCATTTCGGCTCTCTACCCGGTATCACCGGCTATGTCGCAGGAGACGGCCAACGACCAGAATGTGGATGGAGTCGAAGAGGTCGTCGTAACCGGTTCTCGAATCCGCAGGGATACTTATTCGAGTGCCGCGCCCATGGATGTGGTGCTGGCGGAAACGGCCATCTCCAAGGGTGTGCCTGACCTGGCGACCATGTTGCAGACGGCCACGGTCGCAGCCGGATCTCCGCAGGTTACCGATGTGCTGACCGGGGCCGGCGGGCTGGGCGCATCGACGCTTTCGCTGCGCGGCCTTGGCGCCAACCGCACACTGGTTCTGTTGAACGGCCGCCGTGCGGGACCTGCCGGCGTGCTGGGTTCGGTGTCGTCGTTCGATCTCAACGTGATACCGGTCCCGGCTATCGAGAGGGTGGAGGTACTGAAGGTCGGTGCATCGGCGATCTATGGTTCCGATGCGATCGGCGGTGTCGTCAACATCATCACGAAAAAGGACGAGGGGGCAAACCTCAACGCCTTTATTTCGCAGCCGGTGGAATCCGGCGGCGAGAGGCAGCGCCTGAGCGGTTCCTGGGGCAAGCGATTCGATCGCGGATACTTCCGCGCCACGGCCGACTACAGTCACCAGGAAGAAATGACGCGCGGCCAGCGCGATATATTCAAGTGCGACGAGCACTATTATTTCGACCAGACAACCGGCGAACGCGCGGACCTGATAGATCCGCGCACGGGCGAATATTTTTGCGACGGTTCGACCTGGGGGCATGTCTGGGTATACGACTATGCCCACACCGTGGGTGACGGAACGACGAACGTCGGTCCGCCCATCTTTCTCATGCAATACGATTACGACGGCGCACTGGCAGCAAACGGTGTGCCGCAGCTGGCGCCGGCCGGCGGCAACCCGAACTGGATGACCACGCCTCCGGGCTGGTACCCGACCGAACGGGGAGATCCGCTGACCAATTCACTGACGAACAGCGATCACCCGTGGCAGGACCTGGCGTCGCTGGTGCCGGAGACCGATACGTATACGCTGCTGCTCGAGGGCGATTACCAGCTCAAGGACGGTGTCGATATCTACGCGGAAGCTCTGCTGAGCCGCCGGGAGACGAAGAAGGTCTATTTCAGCCAGGTTTGGACCTATTTGTACAACTTCGATTCAGGCGACGCGGGATTCCCCAGCGACCCCTTGAGCGTGGGCTGGACCGGCGCCCAGTGGCTGAGTCCGCTTGCCGCCTCCAATAACCGGTATTCGCTTGTCACGGTCGACTATCAGCGCTTCGTTGCCGGCTTGCGCGGCGAGTCATTACCGTCGCTCGAGAACTGGAACTGGGATATTTCGGTGCAGTACAGCCGCTCCGATGGTGAGTACGAAGATGCCGTGACGGTGAAAGATGCCGTCAAGATGTCGGAATACCAGACCTCATCCTGCGTCGGGCAGGTCACACCTGTCTCGAATCGCCCATGCGTCGACGTGCGCTGGCTGGATCCGCACTTCCTGCGCGGAGAAATGACCCAGGCCGAGCGGGACTTCCTGTTCGATGTCGAAGTGGGCAAAACGGACTACACGCAGTGGTCGGTTTCGGCCCACGTCTCGGGCGATGTCGTGGACTTGCCGGCCGGCTCGGCCGCCGTCGCCGTGGGCGGGGCCTATCGGGTAGACGAACTCGTGGATACCCCGGGAGCGCTGACCCTCGCGGAGAACGTCTGGCAAGGCGCCACCAGGGGAGTCACGCGGGGCGACGATCGCACTTACGCTTTCTTTGCCGAGGTGGATGTACCGCTGCTCGCCGATAAACCGCTTGTCAATCGGCTCGATTTCAACGGTGCCGTTCGGTACACGGAGGTAAGGTCCTACGGTTCCGGCACCACGTACCAGCTTGGCCTGAACTGGGCGCTGACGCCCGCCCTGCGGCTCCGCAGCACCTTCGGCACTTCGTTCCGGACGCCGTCGCTCTACGAGTTGTACCTGTCGAAAGGATCGGGTAGTAATCTCGCACGTAACGGCGACCCCTGTATGAACTGGGGGCCGAAACTCGCTATGGGTGAAGTCACACAACGCATCGCCGATAACTGCGCGGCCGAAGGTATCGGGCCGAACGTCTTCTACACGTTGTCGGGAACCACGGTCACGGGCGGCGGCGCGGGTCTTCTCAAGGCTGAAACGTCCGAGACGCTATCGGCGGGCTTTGTCTGGCAGCCCGGTTTTGTGGACTTCAGTTTCTCCGCCGATTATTTCGATATCGAGGTCGATGACGAAGTGGACGTCTTCGGGGCAAAGAACATCCTGTTCGCCTGTTACGATTCCCCGTTCTTCCCGGAAGAGCCTCTTTGCGACCTTTTTGACAGGCATTCCCCGGATGAGCCGTTGCCGTACCTGATCGGCGAAGTCAGGGATTCCTTCATAAACATTGCCGAACAGCGAGTCCGCGGGGTGGATTTCGCGGCGCGCTATGCTCATGACCTGCCGGGGCGCTGGGGCAGGCTCGTAGTCGATTCGCAGCATACTTACCAGTTCGAGCACACCACCGGGGTCTTCAACTCCACTGCCGAGGACGAGGCGGGGATGGGCGGGAACCCGGAGTGGGTCGGGAACCTCAATCTCACCCTGAACCGGGACCTGTGGTCGTTCTTCTGGGGTATGAGGTACGTCGGATCGACGGACAACACGGAGCATTTCGGCCGTGACTGGACGACATCCGATATTGGTGAAATTGTTGATATCGATCTCAAGGCCGAGTTCACGATGTACCATAATTTCTCGGTCAGCCGGATGTTCGACAACGGCTTTATTGCGCGGCTGGGTGTCTCGAATGCCTTCAATGAGCTTCCGCCTCGCATGACAAGCTGGCTCACGGGAGGCGAAGTAGACGTTACCGGCGCCGGAGTCGCTTTCTATTCCCAGTACGACTGGGTAGGACGTCGCTTCTTCCTGAACTTCGCCAAGGATTTCTAGGACGTCGGACGATGCGAAAGCCGTATTGAAGCAGCGCCATGGAGTAGGGTAATGAGAAGTCCGGGCTCAATACATCGGGAAGGTGCGGGCTCCATCATCCGAGCCGGCACGCTCGGTCTGCTGATGGCGTTCGTCCTCGCCGGGTGCTCGCCGCCCGAACCGGAAAGCGCCGGCACGGAGCCGCGGGTAAGTCTCGTTACCACGGAACAGTATCTCCGTTCGCTGCACCACATCTTCGGGTCGGGTATCGAGCTGCAGGTCGAGTTTCCCCCGTTTGAGCGCAAGGATGGATTACTGGCCAACAGTGCGGCAGTAGCGGGTATCAGCAGCGCGCAACTCGAGCAGTTCCAGGGCGCGGCCGCCAACGTAGCCAGCCAGGTGGTGGACCCCGAGCACCGGGATTTCCTGGTTTCGTGCAAGCCGGCCGCGGAAGACTCGGCGGACGACGCTTGTGCGGCCGAGTTCCTGTCCAGCACGGGGCGGCTGCTATACCGGCGCCCATTGGGGGAAAACGAGCTCTCGATGTTCGTTGAAACCGCGGCGGTGTCGGCCGAGAGGCTCGGCAGCTTCTACAGCGGCCTCGAAATCGCACTGGAAGCGATGTTGCTCAGTCCGGACGTGCTGTTCGTCGTAGAACGCGCCGAGCCGGACCCCGCGAATCCGGGAAAACTGCGCCTCGATGCATACTCCCTCGCTTCGCGGCTCAGCTACTTCCTGTGGAATGCCGCTCCGGATGCCAAGCTGCTCGATACAGCCGCCAGCGGTGAGCTACAGACCAAAGACGGCCGGAAGCGCGCCGTCGAAAGAATGTTGGCGAGCCCCCGGCTTGCCGACGGCATGCGCGCATTCTTCGACGATATGTTCCGCTTCGACGCGTTCAGGGCCGTCTCGAAGGATCCGGCCATCTACCCGCAGTTCCAGAACGCGACCGCGGTGGCGGCACGGGAACAGACGCTGCGCACCGTTATCAACCACCTGCTGGTCGAACAGAAAGATTATCGCGACCTGTTCACGACCCGGTCGACGTTCATGACACCGGCTCTCGCCGTTTTGTACGACATACCGTCGCCGCCGGGCTGGGTACCGTATACGCTCCCGGCGGACGGCCCGCGGGCCGGTTTGCTTACGCAGGTCAGCTTTCTCTCGCTGCATGCGCATCCCGGGCGCAGTTCGCCGACGCTGCGCGGGGCGGCATTACGCGAAACGCTGCTATGCCAGGTTGTTCCCCCGCCGCCGCCGAACGTGGACTTTTCGGTGGTCAACAATCCGGATTCGCATTACCCCACACAGCGCGACCGGGTGATGGCGCACGTGGAGAACCCTTCCTGTGCCGGCTGCCACAAGATCATGGATCCCATCGGGTTGGCGCTGGAGAATTTCGACGGCGCGGGCAACTTCCGACTGAGGGAAAACGGGGTATTGATCGACACGAGCGGCAGTCTCGACGGCGTGCAATTCGAGGATGCCATCGGCCTGGCGCGAGCCCTGCAGGACAATCCGGCACTGCCCGCGTGTCTCGTGCAGCGCCTTTACAGCTACGGCGTTGGCGGCTCCGCGGATGCCGAGACCGGGAACCGCGCCTTCCTCGAGTTCGTGAATCAACAATTCGCGGAGGCAGGTTACCGGCTGCCCGATCTGCTGCGAACGATCGCACTTAGCGATGCTTTCTCACGGATCCAGGAACCCCGGGACGTGGCCCCGACAAACGAGGCGCCGGATAGCGACGAACGACAGGCGACCCTTCCGGCGACGCCCGAGGCGGAACAGTTAGCGCTGGGACGCTGAGGCTGTGATGGTGCAGCAAGGCAGCGGCCCGGGTGGAGTGGAATGATATGAACAGGTTAAGCAGGCGCCGCGTCCTCAAGGGCATGCTGGGCGGCAGTGCGGTCACGGTTGCTCTCCCCTTTCTCGACTGTTTCCTGAACGACAGCGGAACGGCTCTCGCTTCAGGAGCCCCCATGCCGGTACGTTTCGGCACCTGGGGCTACGGGCTTGGCGGCACCTGGAGCGTGTTCGTACCGGAGAAATTCGGCCCGAACTACGACTTACCCCCGGAAATCGCCTCGTGGGGAAGGGTGCGTGAGCACATCAACCTGTTCACGAACGGGAAAGGCTACCTGGACGGGACTTCGAACCGCTGTCATTTCTCGGGATGGGTGATCGCGCGGTGCGGCATTGCACCGTCTGCCGGGGTGCCTGGCGAGACCATCGACATGACCCTTGCCAAGCGGATCGGGATGGCCACGCGCTACAGCTCGCTGACCGCGACGGCAACCGGTGACGTCACGACCACGTACAGTTACATCAACTCCAATACGCCGAATCCCGCCGAATGGTCACCGCTGCGGTTCTACACCCGCCTGTTCGGGCCCGACTTCCAGGACCCGAATGCGTCGGAATTCACCCCTGACCCGAGGATCATGGTCCGCAAGAGCGCGCTCTCCGGCGTCATGGAGCAGACCCGCGGATTGATGAAGACGGTGGGTACCGAGGACCGGGCCCGCATCGACCAGTACTTTACCGGGTTGCGCCAGCTGGAGAGGCAGCTCGAGCACCGCCTCACCAAGCCGGAGCCGATCGCGGGCTGCCAGCCTCACGAGCAGCCGCTGGAAGACCCGGCGATGAATAACGAAGTGGAGGCGGTGCGGGTGCGCCATCAGATGATGACCGACCTGCTGGTGATGGCATTGGCGTGCGACCAGACCCGGGTCTTCAACATGGCGTACTCGGCGGCCTTCTCCGGCCTCATCAGACCCGGCTATCCCAAGCCGCACCACACCTGCACGCACGAGGAGCCGGTGGACAACGACCTGGGTTACCAGCCGAATGCTTCCTGGTTTACCCGGCGCTCCATGGAGGCCTGGGCGGACTTCGTTGAAGCGTTTACCCGGATCAGGGAAGGCGACGGGACGCTGCTGGATAACGTCCTGATCTACGCCACTACCGACGTGGGCTACGCCCGGACCCATACCCTGGACGGCATGCCGGTATTCACCGCCGGCCGGGCCGGCGGCAAAGTCAAGACCGGCTTGCATATCGACCTGAAGCGGCGCTCGCCCACGGCGGTCGGCTACACGGCATTGCAGGTCATGGGCGCCGAGCTTCCATCCTGGGGCACCTTGAATAACAAGTCTTCCGAGGTGATTCACGACATGCTCGTGTGAGCGAGCGACCTTACAGCGGGAGGTATTTTCTCAATTCAACTGAACGGGCTTGTCTATGCGGCGACTGCTGAACATGGTTTGTATTCCGGTGACGCTCACGGTCATCGTCGGCGGAGCCGCCATAGCCGATGCGAACGCCGCGGGGGCCCCGGACGACGTTCAGAAGTACTGGCAGTCACCCGACAGCTCCGAGCAGGAAGCCTACCTGGACGAACCGCTGCCGCCCGGATTCCAGGTGGTTGTCTCGCCCCTGGAAGGCCCGGTATTCGCCGATGCCCGGGGGCGGACGCTGTATACGTGGCCCCTGGGCTCACAGCGAAACGGGGCGGCGGGCGATCGCATGGGCAAGCCGTCGAGCTGCACGGACGAGGTTCTGCGGGAGTCGGCCGGCCTCATGAGCCCGTATCCTGCAGGACTGCTGCTGCCCGACCTCGACCGGCGCAAGAGCTGCGTCGAAGTATGGCCGCCCGTGCTCGCCCCGGACGATGCACTGCCAACAGGCAAGTGGTCGATAATCGAGCGTGAAGATGGCTCGAGACAGTGGGCCTACGACGCATTCCCGGTGTACACGTCGATGCTGGACAAGCGGCCGGGCGACGTCTTCGGTGGCACCAGGATGGGCACCAGCCGCGACGGGGGTGTGCAACGCGACCCTATCGGCCCGAGGCCGGCCTTACCACCCGCCTTCAACGTGGTTCAGTCTTCGACCGGGCGTTTGATCGTCAACAGGAGCGGGTATTCGGTCTATTTCCGGGACGGCGATGAGCCCAACAAGTCGAACTGCCATGACGCATGCCTGACAGACTGGACGCCCGTGCCGGCACCGGAGAACGTGAAGGAGCTGGCAGGGTGGACGGCTTTCGAGCGCGCACCCGGACTGAAGCAATGGGCCTTCCGGGGCAAACCGCTGTATACGTACAACTACGACCGCGACACCCGCAGCTTCAATGGCGCCGACGTCCCGGGCTGGCACAATACCTACACCCAGCGTGCATTGCCGCCGCCCGCGGAGTTCACGGTCCAGGACGCCGACTTCGGCGGCCAGGTGCTGGCGGACTCCCGGGGCAGGACAATCTACCTGTACAACTGTACGGAAGACACGTTCGCCCAGCTGGCATGCGATCATCCGGAAACGACGCAGGCGTATCGCCTGGCGATCTGCGGCAACGGCGATCCGGAGCTGTGCCGCGAGACTTTCCCTTATGTCATCGCGCCGCCCGATGCGCAGAGCATAAGCCCGCTGTGGAGCGTTCTGGCGGTCGATCCGGACACCGGCCATCCCGCCGCCGCGGGCCAATCGGATGCATTGCATGTCTGGGCTTATCGCGGGCGGCCGGTATACACCCACGTTCGCGATGTACCCGGGACCACGAACGGCGAGGGCATCGGCGAGTTTTCCGGGTTGCGTAACGGCTACCAGGCTTTCGTTCTGCGGGATATCTTCCAGAACAACGAGTTTCGACGGCGATGATCGCGGCGCCGGACCGCGTTGCCGCTTATGAGGTGACCTATGAGACATGAACGAATACGCATCATGAGACCGTTACAGCGCTTGCTTCCCGGTGCCCTGGCGCTGTTCGTGGCCGGCGCGGCAATGGCGCAGGCGCCCGCGGTGCCCGGGGACGGAGGTGCCGGCGACGCCCTCGAGGCGCCTAAAGACGGTCGTATCGGCTACGTCCTGGTGGAAAGGCGCTGGGCCGTCTACAGCGACGACGATCTGGAAAAGACCTGTCCCCACGGTTTCAACAGCGGCCCGCGCGACCAGTTCGACCAGCTGTTTCCCCCGGATAGCGGTCGGCAATATACCGTCCTGGAGACGCGGCTGATGCGCGAAGGACGGCAGGCGCATCCGTCGACCTCCGAGGATCCGTTCCCGTTTTACGAGGCACAAGGGCGCATATCGTATGGATTGAACCTCGACGGTGTGATCGGCCCCAACGACCTGCAAAGCCCGACGGGCGAGCCGGGCATAGACAACCAGGTCTATCGCGCTGTCGGTTGCATCGACGGCTACCGCTACAAAGGAGCTGTCTGGCAGTTCGACACCGACGACATGTTGGCGAACCTGTCCAACCGGTTCGTAATCGAGCTTACCGGTGTGGACAATCTGCGTAACGATGACGATGTGACGGTAACTACCTATCGCGGTCTCGACGGGCTGCACCGGGATGCGACCGGCGCTTTGGCCGCGGGTGGAATGCAGCGCATCGACACTCGATGGGGCCGGCCGTTCATCTACCGGCTCAAGGGGAAGATCGTCGACGGAGTTCTGACCACGGAACCGGTCGACGATTTCAAGTTGCTCTGGTCGATGGGGAACAAGATGGGAGGGCACCAGCTCTTCCAGGGCTTTCGCATGCAAATCGAGGTAGGCCCCGATTCCGCGGACGGACTGTTCGCCGGGTATGTCGACATCGATCGCTGGGACCATAATCTCAATACCAACTGGACAACGCACTTCCAGGCTTACGGGCACGTCTCGCAACCGTCCCTGTATCGTGCGATGGCCCGGCTGGCGGACGGATATCCCGATCCGGTCACCGGGCAGAACACGGCGATTTCCTCTGCCGTGGAGGTGGCTTTTGTGCAGGTTCATGTCCTGCATCCGCCGGAAGAGACCAGGGTGGCTCGCAGCGACTGAGTTCTCTCCTGCCAAAGGCATCTCGGCAGAGGCGCCTGATAGCGAGAGATTGCAGGAATTCCTGCCATACAGTTCATGGATACGAGATGAATACAAGCCCGCCGCAAGGAGCACGGTCCGCGCTCAGGGCAATCAGGTTGCTCAAGCTTTTCACGGCTGAACGTGCGGAGATGTCGTTGGTCGAGATGAGCCGGCAGGCCGGGCTCAACAAGACGACCACGCACCGGTTGCTGCAGGCGCTGCAAAGCGAACACCTGGTCCAGAAGAATCCTGTAACCAACCTGTACAGCCTGGGCACGGGGCTCATGGCCCTTGGCGTGCAGGCGCTCGGCAGCAGCCGCTTGCGGCAGAGAATCCGGCCGGTGCTGCAGGCAATCGCCCGGATAAGCGGAGAGACCGCGACTTTGGAGGTACCGGTAGGCGACAGCATGCTGATACTGGACGAGGTGGTGGGTACCGGCTCCGCCGCCGCCGGGCATGTCGGAACCAAATGGCCGCAGCACGCCACGTCTACCGGCAAGGCCTATCTCGCGTTCGATCATCACGGCCTGGCGCGGCTGTCAAAACCCCTGCAGGCGCTGACGCCGAAAACGATCGTGGAACGAGACATCTTCCGCTCGCAATTCATAGACATCCGACGCCGCGGCTATGCGGTTTGCGTGGACGAGCTCGAAGACGGCTATGCCGCGGTGGCGACAGTCTTTCGCGGAGGATTCGGCAATGTCCTGGGCACGCTTTCGATTGGCGGCCCGACGCCACGCCTGCACGTTGCCCGACGCGCGCAGCTCGGTGCCATGCTTTGCCGGGCCGCGCAGCACATCAAGCCCGCGGAGTGCCCTGTCTAACCGGCCGGGTTCTCCAGCCGCTGCAGGATCTCGGGGATAAGCAGCTCCTCGCGCTCGCCGGGTGCGTCGGTTGCCATGCCCGGCATGACGACGGATAACCCGAAACTCACGTCACCCGTGCGTACCGCGAGACCGTCTCCCCACCAGAGCGCCGCGTCCCCGAAGTCGCGAGGGATCGGTTCGCCCGGTATCTCTCCCCTGGCGGCTGCCTCGTGAAACGCCTGCAGGAAGGTTTTTGCAAGACCGCTGCCTTCCGGCCATTGCATGACGTTCAGGATCACGAAACTGCGGCCGCCAAGAGCTGCCGTACGGTCGCTGCCGGCTTCCCGTTCAAGTGTCCACACGCAAGTCGAGGAGTAGGAGCCGTCTGGCTCGTAGCCGGAATCGAGGCGGACACCCTCGTGAGCGGAAAAGCCCGTCGCCTGCAGGATTGCGCCGGTGGAAAGCAGTGCGCAGGCGTTAGCCGGTGCCACCCGCCCGGTCGAAACGTCCGGCCCGCCGTCGGCATGCGCTGCTACGGGCCAGCTTGCCAGCGCGCAAATCGCCGCCAGCATCGTGCACGCGTCGCGCATGTTGAATTGTTTTTTGACAGCCATCGTCCACTCTCCGCCCGATGATGATACACGATAGCCGTACCGGGCTCTCATATCATGGGATGGGTCCGGAAGATGGCAATACGGATCGGTAAGATAAGTGTCAACCGAGAGGGGAAGTGGATGGCGATAATCGCGCAGGCGGTCGAGGTCCGACCTGGGCTCATAAAATGATTCGACGCAGGGTTCTCATAGTCGGCGGGGGATCGTCAGGCTGGATTGCCGCGGCGTACCTCGATGCAGCACTGAATCGGGGCGGCAACAAACGCGCGGAGATCAGCCTGCTCGAATCTCCGAATATACCGCGCATCGGCATCGGCGAAGCCACGATCCCCAGCATCAACCACATTTTGGCCGCGGTCGGTGTCGAGCAGCGTGAGTTCATGCGCCTGGTCGACGGCACCTTCAAGCAGGGCATCAAGTTCGTCAACTGGCTCGATGGTGCCGGCGAGCACTATTATCATGCCTTCGGCCGCCACCGGCCGGGGCCGATCGACACGTCAACCCTCAACTGGCTGATGAGCGATCGTTCCGTTCCGTTTTCCGACACCATTTCGGCGCAGCCAACCATCTGTGAGCTGGCGCTTTCGGCGCAGATGCTTGGTCCGTGGGATTTCGGCCAGCCATTGACCTACGCCTACCACATGAACGCGCTGAAGTTCGCCGACCATCTCTGCCACCTGGCGACGTCGCGAGGCGTGCGGCACTACCTCGACGACATGGTGGACGTCGAGGTCGCCGAAAGCGGCCACATCGCGGCCGTCCGGACCAAAGGCGGGCACCGGCTCGAGGCGGATCTCTTCATCGACTGCACCGGGTTCGCGGCGCTCCTGATCGAAAAGGCCCTGGGTGTGCAATGGGTCGATTGCTCGCGTTGGCTGCTTTGCGACCGGGCAGTGACAATGCACGTGCCCTACGAGCGCCATTATCCCGGTCACGTGCGTCCGTATACGACGGCCACCGCCCTGTCGACGGGCTGGGTATGGGAGATTCCGCTGCAGGATAAGCGCTCGCTCGGCTATGTGCACTCGAGCGGCTTTATCGGCAAGGACGAAGCGGAGCAGGAGCTTCTCGCCTTCGAGGGCAGTCATGCGCACGACCAAAGTACGCGGTTCATTCATTTCAAGGTCGGCCACAGGGCCAAATCCTGGGTAGGGAACTGCATTGCCATTGGACTTGCGGGCAGTTTTATCGAGCCGCTCGAATCGACAGGGCTGTACCTGAGCGACCTTGCCTCCGTTATGCTGGCGGAGCATTTTCCGATGGCCGGGGACATGGCGCCGCTGGCCCTGCGCTTCAACAGGATCATGACGAACCGCTTTTACGAGATCCTGGATTTCATAAACCTGCATTACTGCCTGACGCGGCGCCGGGATACGCCGTTCTGGCGCGAGATCGGAAGCGGCAACCGCGTAAACCCGAGGCTGCAGGCGAAGCTTGATTTCTGGCGCACGAAGCCGCCCTCGCCGGCGGATTTCCAGGACCCGTTCTTCCCGGGCCAGGACGAATCGCCGTTGCCCTCCGGTGGCCTGCCCGGCGATCACCGGCCGCCGATCGATACCGCGGGCGTGTTTACCCTGTCGAGCTACGAAGCAGTGCTATACGGCATGGATTTCCTGCGCGAGGAGTGCGATCGATGGTTTGGCGCCGACCGACCGCCGACGGTCGTACCCCGCGCGATCGCGGAGCGGGCGCGTGCGGTACCGGCCAGGCTGCCGCCGCACCACGTCTGGCTGCAGCGTATCGCGGGCATGCCTGAATTCAGGAGCGACTGACCGCCAGCCGCAGGCCGCTCGATTACTTGCGCGATTATCAGATCGAACGACGGCCGGTCCGCGGGCGCCGGCTCTCCTCGTCCGTCACCTCGTGCGTATGCAGCCGGTGCACCCGGCCCGCGCCGAGCCAGCCGCCGGCAATCGCCACCAACAGGGCGAGCGCGCCGGCGGCGAAAGCCGACCAGGTGACAGCCTGCGTGTAGGTCGACACCTGCTCCACGGTCTGGCTCATCTGGGCCTGCGCCTCGTTGATCTGCTGGCTCATCTCCCGCATGACGCCGTCGACCACCGCGTCGATCTCGCGCTCGCTGAGACTGGTATTGACCGCCAGCACGTCTTTCGCCTGCTCCGGCTCACCCGCGATGATCGGCTGGGTAGCGGCGACCAGCGTGCTCGCGTCGATTTCGTTCAGCGCCTGCTGGATTTCCTGCTGCGTCGCCGCGGGTTCTCCGGCCGACGCCGCGAGCTCGCGTGTTTCCTGACCTTCCCCGGCCGGGGATCCCGCGGGTTGCGATTGCCCACCTGGCGGCGCGGACTCGCCGGGACGACCGGGCTGCTGCGCTTCGGCCAGTGCCTTCGCAATCTCCTGTTTCATGCGTGCCTGTATGCTGGTCATCAAGGGCGAGCTCGCAAGAACGGAGCTTGCGCCGTTGCCTCCCTGGCTGCCTTCGCCAACGGCCTGCCCGGCCGCCGAAACGGCCGTGCCGACGACGGCGCTGCCGGCCTGGAACAGCCCGCGCACGCCCCACATGCCGATAAGCAGCATCAGCACCGTCGCGAGGCTCCACAGCGTGATGCCGTGCAGTATGCCGGCGGAGCGCTCCGGCTTGCCGGCCAGCCGGGCCGTCAGCAGGGAGCCGAGGAAATACGTCAGCAATGCCGTCAGCAAAAGCCAGGCGATCGCGCCGATGCCCAGCTCCTGGCCGACGTTCAAGGCACCCGCGACGCTGAGGCCGATCGCGGAACCGAGCAAAAACAGCAGCCAGCTGGCCGCCACGATGAATACCAGGCCCGCAAAAACAGCTCCCCAGCTGATCAGCGGCCGATCCGTCTCGGCCACTGCCTCATGGTGAATGGTTGCCATAACGGTTCTCCATCGATTGGAATTTTGGGCGAGATGCAATCGGCGTGCCACGAGCACCGCCCGCGGGCGGCTACCCGGACGATCCTGTACACTGGTTTTGGCACCCTATTCGCCGCAGGAGGCCCAGCCGATGTACCGTCCCGTTCTTGCGATCACGACGGTTGCCGCAGCCGCCAGCCTGACCGCCTGTGCCTCCCGGCCGCAATTCCCGGATGCATCGCCGCAGGCGGTTACGGAGTGCCGCCAGGAGGCTGCCCTGCTTACCGAGACCGTCCGGGGCGATCCTGTTCGCAGCCAGGAAGGAGCCGACGAGGTGATCGAGACTGCGCGCACCGCCCGGGAGGAGGCCGCGGAGGGCGGGCTGGCCAGCTGGCCGGAGGACGTCCTTATCTATCGCTGCCTCGTCAGCCGGGGGGAGCCGGTGACGGCCGAGCAGGCCAGGGAGCTCGCAGAGTGGCAGGAGCGGCTGGAGAGGCCGGAGTCGCGCTAGGACGCGCTGCCGGGCATCAGTTTTTCCCTTCGCGGCGGGATTCCATGAACCAGAGGGGCTGCCAGCTCTTGCCGTCCGGTGTGCGCAGCGCGAGCTGCCAGTGGACGGCGCCGTCGATCTTGCGTTCGACGCGAATCCGGCTCGGCGGGATGCCCGCCGGACGCTCCCTCAGCACGAATTCGCCGACGTCGCCAGAAAAGCTGCCGGTGAAAGGCGGGCCGAACTTGGGATCCAGGGTGTCCATCCGGAAGATGCGCCATTCACGCTCCTCCGGATAGTAAAGCCGCACGCTCACGCCGCGCACGGGAGCCGGTTCGTCCATGCCCATCCAGAACAAGCGCGCCTTCCCTTCGAAATTTTCGACGAGGGCGCCGCCGCCTTCGATCATGCGCACCTGGCTTGCCGCCGGGTAAGGCTCGAATTCGTCCCGGCGTCCCGACCAGATGTGCTGGTCCAGCTGCCAGTTGCCCAGCCAGAAGTCGAACGCGCGGGCCGAGCTGGTCGTCTGCTGCTCGGGGATCGTGAGGTCGAGGACGACTTTCCACCTGCCGTTCAGACGTTGCCAGACGGTCAGGTATCGCCGATAGTCCTCCTCGGCTGCCGGCGGCGACGATGCGAGCCACCAGTGCCCGACCGTATATCCCAGCTCGCCGGGCCAGAGCATGCCGGAGGCGACCGGCTTCCAGCGCAGCTCATCGACGATCGGCGCCACGCCCCGCTCGGCGGCGGCCGGGCCGATCGTCGGGTCGTCGCCGTTGCCATAGAGCAAGCCGCGATCCGCCCAGACATCCGACCACGCCGGCGCTCCGCGCCTGGCCGAGGCCTCGGCAAACGCGCGATCCGCCACCATCAGCTCCTCCGCTTCGGCGAACGGCTCGCCGCCGGCCGAATCGCCGAGGTCGCATGCCGTTCCGAACGCCAGCCATAAAACGGCAATCGCGGCCGCACCCAATCGCATCAACATTCTTTACCTCCGCTCCGACCTCGAATTATAAGCCACTGCGCGGCGCCAGCCTTTTGGCACCCCGATCCCCGTTCGCGTAGAAATTACAACCCCCGGTAAGAATCGCCCCGGCAGCAACATGCCGCGAGTCTTTGCGGGTCCCGCGGGGGAGGACTTGCGATAAAGCGACACCGGATCGGGAGGTTGAAGAGCCGAGACCGCGATTTTTCAACGGCATAAACGCCTCCGCCCTTACTCGCGCTCGAAGGCACGGTTATTGCAAAGCCCCAGTCCACATTTCCCTATCGACCCCGGCAGGAGGGAGCCATGGCCGTCAAACTATTCGATTCCCGAGGTACCCCGCTCGACCAGCAGGTATTCACTTGGCGGGATCTGGTCCAAAAGCCTGTCAGCAAGCTCGATGACGACGCTTTCACGCGCGTGCGGATCATCCTGATGAACGGTATCGAGCAACAGGCGAACCGGTTCCAGCATCTCTGTGCGCAGATGAACGGGGAGTTGCGAGAGCCGCTCGCGTGCATACGGCGCGTCGAGCATCACCAGCAGACCATGATCAACTGGCTGCTTTCCGGCGACCATTCGCCGCTGGAAACCACGATCGCTTACGAGCAGGTCGCGATCGAGGTCACGGGAGCTGTCGCGCAACAGGAACCCGATGATTACCTCGCACAGGTTTACCGCTTCGGGCTGCTGGAGGACTTCGATCACCTGTATCGCTATTCCGCGCTGATGGATCGCGTCCAGGGCAAGGATGCCAATAACATTCTCCAGTCGTATACCGACGTGATTCCGGGCCGCCCGACATCGCTCGAGCATCGGCATCCGCTGGACGACCTGCGGGAGCATTACGATCGTGCGGCGGCCGAACCAATCAGCAAGATGAATGCGCTGACAATCATGTCCGGCGAGTACCAGACGCGCGACTACTACATGAACATCGGCCCGACCTTCGCCGACCCGATGGCGCGGCAGGTTTATGCGGAGATCGCCTCGATCGAGGAACAGCACGTGACGCAATACGGCTCGATTATCGACCCGAACGAGACGCTGCTCGAGAAGTGGATGCTGTACGAAGCCAACGAAGCCTGGAACTACTACAGCTGCATGGAGGCGGAGCCCAACGCCCGCATCAAGGCCATCTGGGAACGCTTCCTGGAATATGAGCTCGGTCACCTGCAGGTGGTCGCGGAGCTGTTCAAGAAGCACGAGAAGCGCGATCCGGCGGAGATTCTTCCCGAGGCGCTTCCCGATCCCATCCCGTACGAGAGCCAGCGCGATTTCGTGCGCGAAACCCTGGAACAGGAACTGGAACTGAGCGCGGCCAGGACGGAATTCGTGGACCGCTCGCAGGAAACCGAGGACACGCGCCGCTATCGCGATACGCTCAATGCCGAAGGGTCGCCGACCGATATTGTCGCCGGCGGCTATCAGTGGCGCCCCGGCACCGAGCTCACCAAGGACATGGCGCGAGCGGCGGCTTGAATCGAGGAGTAAGCAAGCAATGGCAAAACCAGCAGAAATGGGTAAGAACCGCACCGGCATCGACATGTCGCCGATACACAGCGAACGCATGATCAGTGGCGCGGAGGAGTACACCGGGGAGACCGGTGAGCGCGTCCCGAGCATCGCCGCGCTCCAGCAGCAATACATCGCGGAAGCCGATCCAATAGGCTCCGTCCCGCTGCCGGGCACGCTGCGCGGGGCGCTGAAGTCAGGCGCCAAAAAAGCCACGGGCAAAAACCCGGCGGTGCTGCTCAACAAACTCGGCCAACGGCTCGCGTTCGAGCGCAGCGGCGTGCGCCTTTATGAAAGCGTGATCAACAAGTGCGAGGCGCTCGAGGACCGGCATGCTGTCGGCCCGGTTACGGTCGACGAGCTGCAGCACATCCGCGACGAGGAGCTGGAGCATTTCCAGCTGTTGAGCGACTGCATCGAGTCGCTGGGCGCCGATCCAACGGCGGAAACCCCGGACGCCGACGTTGCGGGGGTCGCGGCGATGGGCTTCCAGAAGGTGCTGAACGATCCTCGTACCACGCTGGCGCAAAGCCTCGAGATGCTGCTGCAGCTCGAGCTGGCGGACAACGCATCGTGGGAACTGCTGATCCGGCTGGCGGACGACATGGGCCTCAAGGACATCTCGGAGCAATTCCAGCGGGCGCTGGAGCAGGAAAAGGAGCACGTTCTGACAGTGCGTTCCTGGTGTGAGGAGATGACCCTGGGCGCCGCCAACCAGGGGTCCGCATCCCGGCAGCGGCACTAGCTGCGCCGCAGCTTTTGCGCGTAGTGCGCCAGGATCTCGAGTGCGAGCTCGACCTCGGCGATGTGGGTGCGGAAGTGCAGTACGGCGAGCCGCAAGGTGTAGCGGCCATCGAGCAGGGTGGAGGAGATGTACACGCGCCCGTCTTCCTGCATGGACGCGAGGAGGCGGCGGTTGAAGTCGTCCGCATCGCCGCGCCGCGGGCGATAGCGGAAGGTGACCACCGAAAGGTCCGGGGCGGGTCCCGCCTCGAAGCCCGGCAGCTCCGATATCCGCGCGTGGAAATAGCGCGCGAGCAGCAGTTTTTCCTCCAGCGCCGCGCGAAAGGGAGCCAGCCCGAAAAGCATCAGCGGCAGCCACAGGCGCAGGCCGCGGAACGGCCGGCTCAGTTCGGGCGACAGGTCGGCCGGTGATAGCTCGGCGGCCGGATGCTGCGCATCCTGCAAATAGTTCGCGCTATAGCGGTTGGCGGCCGCGAGCCGCTCGCGGTTGCGTACCAGGACGGCTCCGCTGCCGAACGGCAGGAACAAGCCCTTATGCGGATCGATCACGGCCGAGTCCGAGCGCTCGATGCCGGCCAGGGCGCGGCGGCCGTCCGCCGTCAGGAGGAATGCGCCGCCGTAGGCGGCATCCACGTGCAACCAGAGGCCTTCGGCCGCCGCGATCTCGGCGATCTCGGCAAGCGGGTCGACGGCGCCGGTGTCGGTCGTACCGCCGGTCGCGATTACGAGCCACGGCAGCAAGCCGCCGGCGCGATCCGATTCAACCTGCCTGGCAAGCTCGGCGGCGTCCAGGTGCCAGCGGTCATCGACGGGTATGACCCGCCGGATGCATTCCTCCAGCCCCGCGATCCGCAAAGCCTTGAGCAACGAATGGTGGCACTGGTCCCCGAGGTAGACGACCCGCCGCCCCAGGTCGGCCGCGCGCAGCCCGTGTGCTTCGCGCGCCGCGACGATACCGCTGAGATTGGCGATGCTGCCGCCGGACGTGAGGTCGCCGCCGGCTGTCCCGGCTGGATAGCCCACGAGCCCTGCCAGCCAGTTGACGAGTTGCATTTCCAGCCGCACCGCCCCCGGGGCGGCGTGAAACACGCCGGAATACCGGTTGGTGACGTCCGCGATGAAGTCGGCCAGTGCGGCCGGGTAGAGCCCGCCCCCCGGAATGTAGCCAAAGTGGCGGGCAGACGCGCCGTTGATCCCGGATGCGAGGACCTCCGAGTCCAGCACCCGGAGAGCCTCGTCAATGCCGGCCGGCTCCTCCGCGAAGGGCTGCGCGAGCGCGCCGCCGGGGTCACCGGCGCCCGGCCGGTAAGCGGGAAGCTCCTCCAGGGCCTTGAGGAATTGCTCGGTATAGGCGCCGGCGGCCTCCCACCAGTCGCGTCGTAATGGCGCGTCCGGGTCGAGCCGTCGGGCGGCCTGTTCAAGCTGCTCAATTCTTGCGCGCACGGATCACCACGCCTGCCTCTGCACCAGATTACAGGAGATCAGGTGCGAGGGCTCGTCCTGCGCGATTCCGGCGGCGCGGAGCGTGCCCCCGGCACGGGGTCTTCCCCGGTCACGGAGCCAGTTGCCGCAGCGGCCGCACCTCGATGCTGCCAACCCGCGCCGCGGGAATGCCCGCCGCGACCTGGATCGCATCGTCGAGGTCGCGGGCGTCGATCAGCCAGAAGCCCGCCAGCTGCTCCTTGGTCTCGGCGAACGGGCCGTCGGTGACCGAGGTCTTGCCGTTCCTGACCCGCACCGTGGTCGCCGTCCGCACCGGCTGCAGCGCCTCGCCGGCGACCCAGTGCCCGCTGGCCTTCACCTGCTCGTCGAAGGCCAGGCATTCGGCATCATTCGGGCTTTCCGGGAGGTTGTGGAGCTTGTCTTCATCGCTGTAGACGAGGCACAGGTATTTCATCGGGTTCTCCGGTTCGGGTTGTTACAGCATAGTCGCTCGACGAGGGCGCCGGTCGACACTTCCGGCGTTATGCGGAGAGCGCTGCATGCCGGCTCCCGACCCTACCGCAGCACGTGCGGCAGTATCAGCTCCAGGCTTTCTCTCAGCACCGCCGGATCCAGGTCCGGCTCCCGAACCGCGCGAATAGCGAGCCCGCCGAGCAGGCAACGGAGGAGGAACGAGCGCGCCTCCGTTCCGCGGTCCGATAGCTCGCGTGCTTCTTTTTCGGCCATCGCCCGCAGCCAGCCGCTCAGCTCCGACCCCGTGACCCGGTCCGCCGCGGCGAGTGCTTTCGCGATTTGCGGGTCGCGGGTCGCCTCCGCGGTCATTTCGAGCAGCAGCGCCGGGTTGATGAGGTCGGCATCGGCGCGCTGCCAGCGCGCGAACAGGTCCTGGAATACCGGCACCAGGTCGATGCCGGGATCGAGCGCGGCGATGTCGGCGCGGGCTTCTTCGAGCTGTTGCTCGATGATGGCCAGGATGATGGTGTTCTTGCTTTCGAAATAGCGGTAAATCAGCCCGGGGCTCATGCCGGCGGTCTCGGCGATCGTTGCGATGCTGGCGGCGTTGAATCCATGCTTCACGAAACAGACGCGCGCGGCATTGAGAATGCGCGCGCGCTGCTGCTGCGTGCGCGCCTGTGCCCTGGAAAGCTGTTCAGGCCGTGGCATCGGGTTCCACTGCCGCGCTTCCCGCCTCGTCCTCCGCGGACTTGCGGCGCCTGAAAACGCGCCGCACGACCACGAAGAACAGTGGCGAGAAGAAGAGCCCGAGGAAGGCGCCGCCGATCATGCCGCCCAGTACGCCGGTGCCAATCGCGCGCTGGGCACCGGAGCCGGCGCCGGAAGCGAGCGCGAGCGGCAGTACGCCCATGCCGAAAGCCAGCGACGTCATGAGAATCGGCCGCAGCCGGTCGCGCACCGCCTGCATGGTGGCGGCCACGAGATCGAGTCCCTGCTCGATGTAGTCCTGCGCAAACGCGACCACCATGATTGCGTTCTTGCTCGTCAGGCCCACGGTCGTGAGCATTGCGACCTGGAAGTACACGTCGCGCTCCAAACCGCGCAGGGTCGCCGCGACGGCGATGCCGAGGATGCCGAGCGGGGCGACGAGCATGACCGCGGTGGGGATCGTCCAGCTTTCGTACAGGGCCGCGAGACACAGGAACACGATCAGCACCGACAACGTATACAAGAGCGGTGTCTGGGCGCCTGCCAGCCGCTCCTGGAAGGACAGGCCGGTCCATTCGAGCCCGATGCCCTGCGGCAGCTGGGCAACGATACGTTCGACTTCCTCCATTGCCTCGCCGGAGCTCACTCCAGGGGCGGCCTCGCCGTTGATCTCCATGGCCGGCACGCCGTTGTAGCGCGCGAGGCGGGGTGAGCCGTAGTCCCAGCGCCAGCTCGCGAACGCGGAAAACGGCACCATTTCGCCCTCGTCGTTCCTGACCGACCACAGGTTGAAATCTCTCGGCACCATGCGGTAAGGCGCGTCGGCGTGCACAAAAACCCGCTTCACGCGGCCGCGGTCGATGAAGTCGTCGATGTACTGGCCGCCCCAGGCGATCGACAGCGTATTGTTGATGTCGGCCATCGACAGGCCGAGGGCGCCGGCTTTCTGTACGTCGACGTCGACTTTGAACTGCGGCGCGTCGTCCTGCCCGCTCGGGCGTACGTTCGCGAGCAACGGACTCTGCGCGGCCGCCCCCAAAAACTGGTTGCGCGCGGCTACCAGCGCGTCGTGACCCAGGTTCGCGTTGTCCTTGATGTAGAAAACGAAGCCCGCGGAAGTGCCGAGCTCCGGCATGGCGGGCGGTGCGAAGGCATACACCATGGCGTCCTGGATCTGCATCAGGGCCTCCATCGCGCGGCCGGCTACCGCGTCGACGCCGAGCTCCGCGGCTTCGCGCTCGCTCCAGTCCCTCAGCTTGATGAAGGCCATGGCATTGTTCTGCCCGGTGCCGGTCGCAAAGCTGAAGCCCTGCACCGTGAACAGCGACTCCACCGTTTCCTGCTCGCTGCCCAGGAAATAATCCTCCAGCTTTTTCACGGACTCCATCGTGCGCTGCTGGGTCGCGCCGACCGGTGCCTGCACCATCGCGAACAACATGCCCTGGTCCTCGGGGGGCAGGAACGAGCTCGGCCGGTTCAGGAACAGTACGCCCATGATCGCAATCAGCACGGCGAACACGGCCATGAACCGCCAGCTCCTCGCCAGCATGCCCCGCACCGCCCGGCGGTACTTGCCGGCGGCCCGGTCGTAGTTGCGGTTGAACCAGCGGAAGAAGCCCTTCTCGCCGTGCTGCTCGCCTTTTTTCAGCGGTGCCAGGATGGTGGCGCACAGGGCCGGCGTGAGGCTGAGCGCGATCAGCACCGACAGCGCCATCGCGGACACGATCGTGACCGAGAATTGCCGGTAAATTACTCCCGTGGCGCCGCCGAGAAACGCCATCGGCACGAAAACCGCCGCCAGCACGAGCCCGATTGCCACCAGCGCGCCGCTGATCTGCCCCATCGACTTGCGCGTTGCCTCCACGGGCGACAGGCCTTCCTCGCTCATGACGCGCTCGACGTTTTCGACCACCACGATGGCGTCGTCGACCAGGAGCCCGATCGCCAGCACCACGGCAAACATGGTCAGCATGTTGATCGAGAAGCCGAGCGCGAACAGCACGGCCATCGTGCCGAGCAGCACGACCGGCACCGCAATCGTCGGGATCAGGGTCGCGCGGAAATTCTGCAGGAACAGGTACATGACCAGGAACACGAGCACGATCGCCTCGAGGAGCGTCTCGATCACGTTCTCGATCGAAAGCTGGATGAAAGGCGTGACCTCGAACGGGATCACGGCCTTCATTCCCGCCGGCAGGAACGGCTCCATTTCCGCGATCTGGGCTTCGACGGCCGCGGCCGTTTCCAGTGCATTGGCGCCGGTGGCCATCATCACGGCCACTCCGCTTGACGGCTGGCGGTTGTAGCGCGAGATGAACTCGTAGCTCTCGGCGCCGAGTTCCACGCGCGCCACCTCGCCCAGCGTCAAAGCCGAGCCGTCGCGATTGCTGCGCAGCACGATGTCGCGAAATTCCTCGGGCGTCTGCAGCCGGCTCTGCGCGGTGATCGTGGCGTTGATCTGCTGCCCCGGGACGGCCGGTGCCGCGCCGAGCGCGCCGACGGCCACCTGCTGGTTCTGCGCCTGCACTGCCCGGATGACGTCGGACGGTGTCAGGCGGTAGACCTCCAGCTTGTTCGGGTCGAGCCAGATGCGCATGGCGTATTGCGCGCCGAACACCTGTACGTTGCCGACCCCCTGCACGCGGCTGATCGGGTCGACAACGTTCGCGGCGACGTAATCGGAGATATCGTCCCGCGACATGCTGCCGTCTTCGGAGACGAAGCCGATCACCATCAAAAAGCCTGTGTTCGCCTTGGTCACGCTGACGCCCTGTCGCTGCACCTCCTGCGGCAGGAGCGGCATGGCGAGCTGCAGCTTGTTCTGCACCTGCACCTGGGCGATATCGGGATTGATGTGATTGGCGAACGTCAGGGTGACCGAGGCGCTGCCGCTCGACGAGCTCGCCGCGGACATGTACAGCAGGCCATCGAGGCCCTTCATGTTCTGCTCGATGATCTGCGTGACCGAATCCTCCACGACGCGCGCCGAAGCGCCCGGGTAGGAGGCGTTGATGGACACCGTCGGCGGCGCGATCGACGGATACATGGACACCGGCAGCTGCGTGATGGACAAAAGTCCCGCGATCATGATCACGATCGCGATCACCCACGCAAAGATGGGCCGACCGATGAAAAATTGCGCCATGCCGCCGGTCCTTACCGCTTGCCCGCGGCGGAACCGGCGCCGGCGTCGCCCGCGGTTCCGGCAGCGGCGGCGCCGGCCGTCGCATCCTGCGCCTTACCGGTGACGGCTTCCGTCGCGACCACGGGCATGCCCGGCTGGATCTTCTGCAGCCCCGCGATCACCACGCGATCGCCGGCGGCGAGACCTTCCCGCACCAGCCACTGGTCGCCGATCGTGCGGCTGACCACGACCTCGCGGCGCGCCACCGTGCCGTCCGGCTGGACGACCATGGCCGTGGCGTTGCCCTTCGGGTCGCGGGTAATGCCCTGCTGGGGCGCGAGCACGGCTGCCTGGAGCACGGCCGGAGTGACGATGGCGCGCACGTACATGCCGGGCAGCAGCAGGTGATCCGGATTCGGAACGAGCACCCGCAGGGTATAGCTGCCGGTGGACGGGTCGACCGTGAGATCGGCGAACTTGAAGGTCCCCGGGTGTGGGTAGCGCTGGCCGTTCTCGAGCAGGATGGTGACCGGGATGTCGCTGGTCGTGCTCAGCCGGCCGGCGGCCAGGTCTTCGCGCAATTGCAGCAATTCGTTGCTGGATTGCGATAAATCGACGTAGATCGGGTCAGATTGCTGCACGGTCGCCAGCGGCGCGGCCTGGTTCGCGGTCGCCAGTGCGCCGCGGGTCACCGACGATTTGCCGATACGGCCGCCGATCGGCGCCTCGATGCGCGCGTATCCGAGCACCACCGCGCTGCTGGCGACGGCGGCTTCCGCGACCGCGACGTCCGCTTGCGCCTGGTGCAGCGCCGCGACCGCGTTTTCGCGCTCCTGCTGGCTGATGACGTTGGTCTTGACAAGCTCCGCCGTGCGCTCGTCCTGCAGCCGGGCGATTTCCAGGGCGGCCTCGGCGCGGGCGAGCGACGCCTGCGCGCTCTGGTAGGCTGCCCGGTACTGGTCGTCATGGAGCTGGTAGAGGGCCTGGCCGGCCTCGACGAGGCTGCCCTCCGCGAACAGCTGCTCTTCGATGATGCCGTCCACCTGCGGGCGCACCTCGGCGATGAGGAAGGCGCGGGTGCGCCCGGGCAGTTCCCGGGTCAGCCGCACGGGCTGCTCCGTCAGCGTCACCACCGTCACCTGCGGGGGCGGCATCTCCGGCGGCGGCGGCGCTTCGCCGCAGGCGGTGAGCAGCAGGGCCGCGAGCAGGGGAACGGCAACGTAGCGATGGACGGTATCCGGCATCGGTATGAACTCGGCAGGTATTGAGGCCAGCGCGAAAGCTTGCGCGGGACGCGGAGAGTGAACGTTCATTCTTTTTTTGTCAAGATTGGCGCGCGGGAACTGTGGAACCGCAAACGGCGCGAATTGATCAGTTTGCGTGGCGGTCGAATGTGACATGATGGTCACGATGCAGCTTGGGGACGAAATGGATTCACGGGAGCGCTACCTGGAGGACTTCGAGGCCGGGCAGCTATTTCGCGGCACCACCCGCATGGAGGTCGCAGCGGATGCGATCAAGGCCTTTGCCGCCGATTTCGACCCGCAGCCGTTTCATCTCGACGAAACGGGAGCGGAGCGCTCGATCTTCGGCGGCCTGGCCGCGAGCGGCTGGCATACGGCGGCAATGACGATGCGGCTCCTGACCGAGGGTGAGTTCCAGGTCGCCGGCGGGCTGATCGGCCTCGGCCTGCAGGAACTCAGGTGGCCGCGGCCGGTAAG
This sequence comes from uncultured Woeseiaceae bacterium, assembly GCA_964607425.1. Taxonomy (GTDB): domain Bacteria; phylum Pseudomonadota; class Gammaproteobacteria; order Steroidobacterales; family Woeseiaceae; genus IDS-8. The sequence continues at coordinate 27,517 of CAZSKQ010000006.1, read as the reverse complement.
GCCGGGCGACGAGCTGCGGGTCGAAGTCGAAATACTCGCGGTGCGGGAGTCGAATTCGCGGCCCGGGCAGGGTCTGGTCACGACGAAGACGACGACCCTGAACCAGCGCGGCGATGCCGTGCAGGAATTCGTGAACACTTTGATAGTGCCGCGCCGCTCTCGTTAGACTTCCGCAATGTTCGTCTTTTTCATTGCGGCGGCGATCGGCTTCGCCATCGGCGGCTTCCGCGGGCTGATCCTGGGGCTGTTGCTGGCCTGGGGCATCAGCTGGTTGCTGGGGCATGCCGTCCGCGGCGGGCTCGGCCGGACCCAGGCACAGTTTCTCGACTCCACGTTTGCCGCCATGGGTGCCTTGTGCAAGGCGGATGGCGCGGTCACCCGGGACGAGATCAAGGTAGCGGAGGCCCTGTTCGACCGCCTGCACCTCTCATCCGAGCAGCGGGAGGCAGCCAAGGCTGCGTTCAATCGGGGCAAATCGCCTGCCTTCGACCTCGACGCCGAAATTGCCGCCTTGCGCGCAGTATTGCGGGGCCGCGGTCCGTTGCTGCAGATCTTCCTGCAGCTGCAACTGATGGCTATTGCCGCCGACGGCGGGGTGCACCCGGCCGAGCACGAGATGCTCGTGCGCATGGCGCGCGGGCTTGGGCTTTCCGAAGCGCACATCGCGCAGCTCGAGGCCATGCTTCGCACCGGCACCGGGCACCAGCCGTCGCGGCAGAAAAAACTGGACGATGCTTATGCCTCCCTTGGCGTAAGCTCCTCGGCCAGCGATGCCGAGATCAAGCGCAAATACCGTCGGCTGATGAGCCAGAATCATCCCGACAAGCTGGCGGGCAAGGGCCTGCCGGAAAGCATGCGCGAGATCGCCGAGGAGCGAACGCGCGAGATCAGCACCGCTTATCGCCTCATCCGGGAAGCCCGCCAGGGCGGCTCAGTCGCGGCGTGATTGTCCTTCGCTTTTCCGCTCGACTGACAGGGTTATCGTATTGAAACTGCTAATAGCCATCGTTTTCATTGCCGTCGTGTTCAGCCTCGGCTCGGCGTTGTTCCATATGACCTCCAGCAACCACGATCCGGTTAAGGTGAACCAGGCGTTGATGTGGCGCGTCGGCTTTTCTCTGCTCCTCATTGTTCTGCTGGTCGTGTCCTGGCATTTCGGGATGCTCGAGTAGCGGCATGCTGTGGCTCCTGTTCAAATGGCTCGCGATCACGTTTGCGGGCGTCCTGTTGAGCAGCATGGCGACGACGGTCGCCGCGTTCTTCGGCTGGATGGGCAATGAGGGCGTCCGCGACCTGCTGCTGCTGCAGGCCTTGTCGGTTCCTGCCGCGATCGTGGCGCTGCTCCTGGCCTTCACCGTTTTCGCCGGGCGCTGCGGGTACCATGATGTTCTTGCAAGGTTCTGGACGGCGCTGCCAGGATGGCTCGTATTCCTCGTCGCGCTTGCACTCTCACTGTTGATGATCGCCGAGCTGTCGTTCATCCTGGTGCAGTGGTATTCCGGCGCCATCCGGCCGTGGGTCGAGCACGTACCCGCCGCGGCCGGCTTTTTCAGCTCCATCGCGCTGGCGGCATGTTACGTCATGTTCCGGCTCGAGGAGCCGCGCGTCGCTTCGCTACAGAAGCCAGTCGATCGGCAGCCATGAAATGACGGCGACGGCGGCGCGCCGCCACACGCTTGCGCCCGGCTCGGTTTCGTGCCGCAGGTGCTCCCCGTCCCGCTCTTCCGTCCAGTACAGTGTGCCGTCGGGAGAGAGCTGGACCTGGTAGGCGGCAGCCGGAACGGTGGTATCGAAAAAGCCCGAGAGCCGGCCGGCGAGGACCGGGCTGTCGATGACAAAACCGAGTTCGGTGTTCAGGTTGGCCGAGCGCGGATCGAGGTTGAACGAGCCGATGAAGATGCGCGAGCGGTCGACCGCGATCGTTTTGGCATGCAGGCTCGTCGCCGAGCTGCCGAAGGGACCGACGTTCTCCCGTTCCATGGCGCCGGTGACCATCGGCATCTCAAATAGCAGGATGCCTGCCGCGAGCAGCTCCGCGCGCCATTTCGCGTAGCCGGAATGCACGGGGGTGACGTCCGTGGCCTCCAGCGAATTCACCAGCACCCGGATCCGCACCCCGCTCGCGGCGACGGCCTCCAGCGTCTCCACGCCGCTGCCGGTCGGCACGAAATACGGCGAGACGAGATCGAGCTCCGCCGTCGGCCGGCCGAGTGCGTTCGAGAGGATCTGCGGGAACAGCGTTTCCGGCGGCGCCAGTCCCAGTCCCTTGGCCGGGTGGTCGCTGATCATGCGCGTCGGCGCCCATTCGAAGTCCAGCGTGCCTGCCAGCAGTTCCTCCACGAACGTCGTGTTTGCTACCGTTTCGAGCCACGCGCGCGTCCCGGGTGCGGCGACGAGCACGCTGTCGGCGGGGGTTAGGGCAGGCAGGAGTAGCCGCTCCGCAGGGTACGCGGAACGGCTTGCCCAGTACCGGTCGAAGTCGGCCGAGACGTCACGGACGACCGGGCCGACCGCGAGCACGTCGAGGTCGGCGAAAGTCAGTGTGCCTTCCGGTGCGGCGCCGAAGTATTCGTCGCCAATATTGCGCCCGCCGATAATCGTGACCTGGTTGTCGACGGTAAACGATTTATTGTGCATGCGGCGGTTCAAGCGGACGAAATCGGTGGCGTAGCCGAGCAGGCGAAAGCTCCGCAGGACGAACGGGTTGAACAGGCGAACCTCGATATTCGGGTCGGCGTCGAGCGCAGCGAGGATCGGGTCGAGCCCCGCCGTGCGGTTGTCGTCCAGCAGCAGCCGCACCCGCACGCCGCGTGCGGCTGCATCGGCGAGCGCCCGGTACATCAGCATGCCCGTCAGGTCGTCGTCCCAGATGTAGTACTGGATATCGAGCGAGCGTTCGGCGGCGCGGGCGAGCAGCAGGCGCGCGGCGAAAGCATCGGGTCCGTCGGCCAGCGGGTAAATGCCGGAGGTTCCGGGATGGGTCCGCACCCGGGGCGCGATTGCCGCCCCCAGCCGCGTGTCGGCCGTATCCGTGAAAGCAGTCGACGTACTGCGGTTCTCGAGCGAGGGCAGCGGACTGAACACATCGACCAGCACGAGAGCCGTACCAAGCAGCAGGATGCCGATGACGATTGCCGCCCCGATTGCCATCAGACGCTTCATGCCCCCCGTGCCGCGGCGGCGCCGCGGAAGCGTTGTGCTATCGTTGACCATCACCTCTCCAGTGTACGTTGCGATGCCTGACAGAATGCCGGCGATTTTTTTCGGACATGGCAATCCGATGAATGCTATCCAGTCGAACGGCTGGACGGCAGGCTGGCGCACGATCGGCGAGTCGATCGGCAGACCCCGGGCAGTCCTCGTCGTTTCCGCGCACTGGTATATCGAGGATACCGCCGTCACTGCGGTTGACGAGCCCAGGACTATCCACGATTTCGGCGGCTTCCCCAAAGAGCTCTACCAGGTCCAGTACCCGGCACCGGGCGACCGGCAACTCGCGGAGCGCGTCGCCGCGCTGCTCGCGCCAACGTCGGTGCGGCTCGCCGATGACTGGGGGCTGGATCACGGCACCTGGTCGGTCCTGTGCCACGTGTACCCGGATGCCGACGTGCCGGTGGTGCAGCTCGCCATCGACGCCACCCTCCCTCCGGCCGCGCATTTCGAGCTGGCGGCGCGGCTCAAGCCGCTGCGCGAGGAGGGTATCCTCGTCGCCGGCAGCGGTAACATCGTCCACAATCTCCACGCTTACGGCTGGGGCCGGCACGTGCCCGAGCCCTACGCGTGGGCGAGCGCGTTCGAACGTCGGGCGCGCGAGCTCCTGCTCGCCGGCGAGCACGCGCCTTTAGTCGAATACGAAACACTCGGCCGCGAGGCCATAATGTCCATACCGACCCCGGAGCACTATCTGCCGCTGCTTTACGTGCTGGCGCAGAGACAGGGCGACGAACCCGTGACCTTCCCGGTGGAAGGCGTGGACGGAGGGTCGGTGTCCATGTTGACGGTCCGGATCGGGTGAACCTGCCGGTCGCGCGAGACGGCGCGCTGGCCCCGTTCCGCCATCCCGTCTTCAGGAAGGTGTGGATCGCGAACCTCGGTTCGCAGTTCGGCGGGCTGATCCAGATCGTCGGCGCGTCGTGGCTGATGCTGTCGATTGCCGCCTCGGCGGAAATGGTGACGCTCGTCCAGTCCTCGACAACGCTGCCCATCGTGCTGTTTGCGCTGGTGGCGGGCGCTTTCGCGGACAGTTTCGACCGGCGGCTGATCATGCTCGCCACGCAGGTATTCATGCTGCTGGTATCCGTGGTGCTGGCGGCTTTCGCGTACCTCGGCCTGATTACGCCGTGGCTGCTGCTGTCGCTGACCTTCCTCATCGGCTGCGGGGCGGCGTTCAATGCGCCCGCGTGGCAGGCGTCGGTGGCGGACATGGTGCCGCGGGACGACCTGCCCACGGCGGTAGCCCTGAACAGCATGGGCTTTAATGTCGCGCGCAGCGTCGGGCCGGCCGTCGGCGGTTTCATCGTGGCGGCTGCGGGCGCGGCGATGGCATTCGCGATCAATGCCGTGAGCTACATCGGCATCATTGGCGTGCTGGCGCGCTGGCGGCTGCCCCCCGAGGAGCGGACACTCCCGCGGGAGCGGCTCGGCACCGCAATCCTCGCCGGCATGCGCTACGTGGCCATGTCGCCCAACATCAAGTCGTCCCTGCTGCGGGGGTTCGTCTTCGGCGTGGGCGCGAGTGCATTGATATCGCTCATGCCGTTGATTGCCCGCGATCTCGTGAGCGGCGGCTCGGTGACCTACGGACTCCTGCTGGGCGCTTTCGGCGCCGGCGCCGTGGGCGGCGCGCTGCTCGCGCACGGGATGCGGCGGACGATGTCGAACGAGGCCATCGTCCGGGTCGCGGTGCTCGCTTTCGCGGCGGCAACCGCGGCCACGGCCGTAAGTCCCTGGCTGCCGTTGACGATGGCTGTGCAGTTGCTGAGCGGCGCCGGCTGGGTGCTGGCACTCTCCACGTTCAACGTGACGGTGCAGACCTCGGCGCCGCGCTGGGTCGTGGGCCGCGCGCTGTCGCTCTACCAGATGCTCACCTTCGCGGGTATCGCCGGCGGCAGCTGGCTCGCCGGCCTCGTGACCGCCGAATTCGGCCTCCCGCAAACACTGCTGCTCTCATCCGCCGTGCTCCTCTTTTGCGCGGCGATGGGCGTACGGTTCGCACAACCCGACACGGTCGCGCTGAATCTCGACCTGCTGCACCGCTGGCGCGAGCCCGAGATCGCGGTCGAGATCGAGCAGCGCAGCGGCCCGGTCGTCATCAGCGTCGAGTACCGCATTGCCGAGGAAAACGTGCTCGAGTTTCTCGCGGCCATGGGCGACCGGCGGCGCATCCGGCGCCGCGACGGAGCGCGGCACTGGACGCTCTTGCGGGACCTGGCGGAACCGGAGCTCTGGATGGAACGCTTCGATACCCCGACGTGGCTCGACTACGTCCGGCAGAGCCAGCGGGCGACGCAGGACGACGCGATCGTCTGGGATCGCATCAATCGCCTGCACCGCGGGCCCGGGCAGCCGAAGGTGCGGCGGATGATCGAGCGCCAGACGAGTTCGCCGCCCGGCGCCGTGACGGCACGGGCGCGTGCAATGGCCGACCCGATGAACGATCCGTCGCGTCAGGCCTGAAGCGGCCGCCCGTCTTTTTCCCGCGGCTCGACGAGCTGCCGGCGTTGGAGCTGCCGCGCCGCGAGCCAGCACATGGCGGCCCAGGCGGCACCGGCGGCCCAGCCGCCGAGCACGTCCGTGGGCCAGTGCACGCCCAGGTACACGCGGCTCACGCCTACCAGCAGGGTGATGAAAGCGGCGACCAGCAAGGCCCAGGCTTTCAGTAACGGGGTCGCGAGCACGCGCGTCAGGATGGCGGCGAGCGTCAGGTAAGTAACCGCGGCCATCATGGAGTGCCCGCTGGGGAAGCTCGCGGTGTACACCACCGATTCGTGGGGCACCAGGTCCGGCCGCGCGCGATCGAAGCCCGCCTTGAGCAAGGTGCTGAGGAGGAGTCCGCCAGCGACCGCCGTCACCGTGAGCAGCGCGGTGCGCCCGCGGCCGGCGAGCAGCAGGTAGCCGACCGTGGCGATCGTCACCAGCGCCAGCACGCCGGTTCCGCCCAGCGCCGTGAAGTCGCGCGCCATCTCCTCGATCCAGGGCGGGCCCAGCGGATCGCCGGGATCGGCGGCGCTGCGCAAGGCGAGCAACAGCGCGTGATCGACGCGGCGGGACTCGTGCTCGACGACCTCGTCCGCCACCTCGATGAAAGCCCAGACCCCGCCGGACAGCACGACGACGGCCAGCAGTGCCGGCAGCTCGTGCAGCCCCAGCCACTCGAAACCGGCCGCGAAGGGCCGGATGATGCGCTGCGCAATAGACACGGTGTCCTCCCCGGGCTAACCGCCGTTCCGCGAGCCGCGAAACGTCTGGTATGGTTCGCCGTCGTTTATGAACCATACGTCGCCCTGCGGCAACTTTGCGCCGGGCGCCTGGCATTCCATGTCCTTACTACTGCTGGCGCTTGCGCTTTCAATGGATGTTCTGGCCGTCGCGCTCAGCCGCGGCGTGAGCGTCAATTCCGGAACGGTTCGCACCGCGCTCTCCGTCGGCCTTGCGCTTGGCGCCGCCCAGGGATTGATGCCGCTCCTCGGCTGGAGCTTGAGCGCCGCCGTTATCAGCGCCTTCCGTGATGTGGACCACTGGGTGGCGTTCGTGCTGTTGCTCCTGATCGGGTTGCATATGTTGAAGGAAGGGTACCTGGGCAGGCGCCTGGGCGGCGAGAGCGGCGAATCGAACGGCGGCGCGTCGCTTTTTGTCGTCGCGATCGCGACCAGCATCGATGCCGCCGCGGCAGGCGCTACGCTCGCCGGGCTGCAGTACAGCATTGCCGTCGCCTGCGCCGTGCTGGGAGCGACCGGCTTCCTGTTCGCGGCCGGCGGGGTCTTCGTGGGCAAGGTGGCGGGCGACGCTATCGGTCCGCGGGCGCAGATGGTGGGCGGCATCGTCCTGATCGGGCTGGCGGCAAAAATCGTAGTCCAGCACGAGTTCTTCGGAGGCTGACGAGCGTTCGATACCCCAGGGCTTCCGGTGCTATCCTGCGCACCGGATTCTTTGTCCGGGGGGAGGGGAGTCATGCGGAGCTATGCCGTGATAATGGCCGCGCTGGTGCTGGCCGGCGCGCAGGCGTCGGGCGCCACGCCGGAGTGGACGGAGGGTCGGCACTACTTCCGCGTTGTGCCGGCACAGCCGACGACCGTCGGCGAGGGCAAGGTGGAGGTCACGGAGGCATTTTCGTACGGCTGTCCGGCCTGCGACTATTACCTGCCGCTGGTCGAGGAGATCGCGGCCAGCCTGCCGCCCCAGGCCGAGTTGACGTACGTGCCGGCTTCCTTCGTTCCCGCGGAGCAGTGGCCGCTTTTCCAGCGCGCCTATTACGCCGCGAAGGTACTGAACATCGACGAGCAGACGCACGTCGCGATGTTCGATGCCATCTGGAAAAACGGCGAGCTGGCCGTCATGGACAGGCAAAGTCGCCGGCCCAAAGACCCGCCGCCGGACATTGCCGATGTCGCGGCATTCTATGCCCGGGTTACCGATGTCACGGCAGAGGAGTTCCTGTCGGCGGCGAAATCGTTCTCCGTTGCGCTGGACATGAAGCGCGCCGACCAGTGGATCAAGGATTGCCACGTCGATCGTACGCCATCCTTCGTGGTCAACGGGAAATACCGGACCTACATCGAAGCAGCGGGTGGCGAGGAAGAACTGATAGCGCTCCTGAACTGGCTGGTGGCGCGGGAGAGCGGCGCGGCGGCTGCCGCGGAGGGCGTGTCCGGCGCGAAGTAGCGGGAAGCGTCGGGCTCGACGCGCGAACCGGTCGGTCCCGAAAATTCCGGCTGCTGCTGTAAGTTTTACAACGTGAAGGAGGCTGGATGCCTCGCGTGCGCCGTATCGGGCCTCTGTCGCGGCTTCCGGCGCCCGGTACGGATATTGCACCGGACGAGTCCGGCGAGAGTAACCGGAGGCGGAGATGAAAGAGTTGGACGAATGGCAGCGCGGATCGCGCCGGACGTTCCTGTTTGCCATCGGCGGTGCCGCGCTATCGCTGCCGCTTGTCGGTTGCGCGCCCGAGGAGGCCGAGCCGCCGCCCACCTCGGACAACGACCCGCGCGAGCAGGGCACCGATGATCCTGTCCCACCCGGCCAGGCGGCCAGCGAACTGGGCCAGCGACCGGACCAGGTTGGCGGCCGGGCGCCCGGGCAGGCGGGCCGGCAACCCGCACCGGGAGGAGCGAGCGGACAGGATCCCTCGTCACCGCCGCCCGCCGACCTGCCGAAGCTGGAGGAGAGCGATGCCATGGCGCAGGCGCTCGGCTACAAGCACGACGCCGGCGACGTCAACCTGGAGCAGTTCCCCAGCCGCGGTGACGCGAGCAGCGTAAACGAATTCTGCAAGAACTGCGTGCATTACCAGGGGCCGCCGGAACAGCAGTGGGCGCCCTGCACGATCTTCCCCGGCAAGCAGGTGAATGCCGACGGCTGGTGCAGCGCCTGGGCGGCGAAGGCCTGACAGGGGCCCGGGGGCGTCGAACATCTTTGGCGTTTCACGCCGTCGAACTCGTCTATGCTAGTGAAAGCTGGGGAGGGTGCATCGCTTGAGCGGCCGGGATGCCGCAGGAGATGACCATGAGCGTTGCCAAAGTATCCGAGATAAGCGCCTCTTCGACCAAGAGCTTCGAAGATGCGATTGCCCAGGGCCTTGATCGCTTTTCACGCACTATCGAGGGCGCGCAGGAGGCGTGGGTGAGCGAGCAGAAGGTGAAGGTCTCGGGCGGCAGCATCGAAGAATACCGCGTCACCATGAAGGTGACTTTCATCGTCAAGGATTGATGCGCGCTGGAGAAACTCCAGAAGCGATCAGAAGCGCCACCGTAACTCGATGCCCACGCGATCCGCCGGCTGTCCGGACACGGCGACGCGCTCGCCGCTCGCGAGGGTCATTTCATAGCGGTTGCGCAGCTGGCGGCCGAGGCTTACGGCGAGGGTGAGCCGGGTACCGGGCTGCCAGGCCGTGATCCATTCCAGCGCGACCGCCTCGTACAGCAGCTCCGATTCCGCGGAGAAGTCCCGGTTCTTGACGAGCCATTCGTTGCCGTCCGGGGCGACCTGCACGGACGTTTCGAGGGCGCTCGTAACCGTGTACGCGATGCGCGTTCGCGGAAACCCCAATTCCAGTGCCCAGTCCGGGTGCGGCCGCCACTCGATGCCGGCGGCCGGGTAGATCCGGTAGTCGCCGAATCGATGGTCGCCGCAGAGACCGTAACGGATTGCCAGCTGCCTGCCGATCTCCTTTTGTGCAACGACGGCAAACAGCAGTTGCAGTGCCCCGGTTTCGTATTCCCGCGGATGACCCAGGACGTTCGATGACGCCGACAACGCGGCCGCCGCGCTGAGCCGCAGGTTGTTTCGCTGCCAGTGCAGCGGTACGAACGAGCTGTGCAGGTGGCCGTTGGTCTGTGGCTCGATACCGGTGAAATCGAAAATGACGTAGCGATGCCCGAAGCCGTAGGAAAGCGGCCGCGACGGGCTCGCGATCAGCAAGTCGAGATCCTGGTTTTCCTGCTCGGTTGCGCCGGCATGTTCGCGCAGCGCTGAGCGATCATGGCGAGCAAACGCGCCGGCGACATAGGAAGCGGCTGCCGGATCGCCGCAGACCGAGACTTCCGCTTGCACCGGCGCCCCGGCGAGCAGCGCGAGTGCAAGAATGCCGGCGCCATGGCCGGTCCGGGAATGAACAGCCAGAACACGTCCCATGCCTTGAACTTACACGCTGTCCGGCGCGACTTACAAAGGTGGCGTCCGGCAGTGGTTGCCGGTCCATCCGCGGCGCGCTGAGCCCCTTCCCCCGATAGCAGCCACTGGCACGGATGTTGCTGCGATCCTGGGGTGCAATCGCACGGGAGGTGACCAGATGCCACGACAACAGCAAGGCCGCCACGACCGCCAGCCGGACTGGCGGCAGGAACCGGGGGGGCGCTATTCCTCGGAGTACGCGCACCGGAGCGTGCGCGGCGACGAAGACGAGCGCGGACGCCCGCAGCGCATGCCCCGGGAGGATGAGCGCCGCGACGACACGGACGAAGGGCCCGGGGCGCGCGAATTCGTGCAGGACGAGCGCGGCCGTTACCGTGTGTCGGGGCGGCGTGACGACGCGGGTTACGGTAACGAGTGGCCGCAGAGCTATCGGTCCGACTTCTCCGGACAGGTGCCGGAACGCGACCGCGATAGCTGGTCGGAGCGCCAGTCAGGCCCCTACCGGAGCCCCGAGACCGGCCGCAACATATCCGAGAGCCAGTACCGGCAGGAAGCGCATTACCACCGGAGCCATCCTTATACCGGCTACTCCGGGCGTGTGTCCGGGTTCGAGTACGAAAACCCGTCGTGGGCCGCGCCGCGGGGCGGCGGCACGGACCAGGTCTATCCGGAGCCGGGAGAAGGGTTCAGGGGTGTCGGCCCGCGCAATTATGCCCGCTCCGACGAGCGCATCCGGGAAGACGTCTGCGACGAGATCGCCGATGACGGCGAAATCGACGCGCGCGACATCGATATAGAGGTCACGGACGGCGAGGTGACCCTGTCGGGCACGGTGCCCAAGCGCTACATGAAGCACCGCGCGGAGGATATCGCGGACTCCAGCCGGGGAGTCAGGGACGTCCATAACCGGATCCGCGTGCAGCGGCGCGACCCGGGAGCAGGGCAAACGAATTCCTGATCCGGCCCGCCGGAGCACCTGCGGTCACGCGCCCGTAAGCAGCGCCCGGTTTTCCGTTTGCCGTTTGAATGCTGCACAGGTTGCGCGGACAATGCCGTTCAGTGCCCGCGCGGAACTCCATTGAATGCCAACGAGCGGTTTCCTTTCCAGCCTCAATCACATGGTCGATCGTGCCTTCGGCGCGATGGAGCTGCCGCGTGGGCTGGCCGAACAGATCAAGGTTACGAACTCCCTCTACCGGGTGAACTTCCCGGTGGAGCTACAGGGCAGAATCCAGGTCTTCACCGGCTGGCGTGCGGTCCACAGCGAGCACCGGTTGCCGGCCAAGGGCGGCATCCGCTACTCGCCGATCGTCAACCGCGACGAAATCGAAGCGCTGGCGGCATTGATGTCGTACAAGTGCGCGATCGTCGATGTGCCGTTCGGCGGCTCGAAAGGCGGACTGGTCATCGATCCGTCGCAGTACCAGGAATCCGAGCTGAAGCTGATCACCAAGCGCTTTGCTTACGAGATGGCCAAGAAAGGCTACATCAGCCCCAGCGAAAACGTGCCGGCACCCGACGTGGGCACGGGGCCGCGCGAGATGGCCTGGATCGCCGATACCTACCGCATGCTGTTCCCGCACGATCTCAATGCCATTGCCTGCGTCACCGGCAAGCCCGTTTCGCAGGGCGGCATCGTCGGGCGCAACGAGGCAACCGGCCGCGGCCTGCACTACGCCCTGCAGGAATTTTTCCGGCATCCGGAGGATGTCAAGGCGGCTGGCCTGAGCGGCGGGCTGGCAGGCAAGCGCGTCGTGATCCAGGGGCTCGGCAAGGTGGGGTACCACGCGGCGAAGTTCCTGCAGGAAGATGGCGCGATCATTATTGCGATCGCCGAGTGCGATGGCGCGTTGTATTCGGAGAAGGGCCTCGACGTCGAGAGCGTGCACGAGTTCCTCGCGAGGTCCGGCGGGGTCGCCAACTACGGGGAAGCCGAGTTCATCGAAAACAGCGCGAAGGCGCTGGAGCTGGAATGCGACATTCTCATTCCCGCCGCGCTGGAGGGGCAGCTCACCGTTGACAATGCCGAGCGCATCCAGGCGCCTTTGATCGTGGAGGCCGCGAACGGCCCGACCACGTACGAGGCGGACCAGGTGCTGCACAAGCGCGGCAAGACCATCCTCCCCGACGTCTTCGTCAACGCGGGCGGCGTGACCGTATCCTACTTCGAGTGGGTCAAGAACGTCTCCCACATCCGCTTCGGCCGGCTGGATCGCCGGCTGGAGGAGGCCCGCGGCCGCCAGGTCATCGCCATCGTGGAGGAAGCCACCGGGCGCAAGGTGCCGGCACACCTCGCGAGCCCGTTGCAGTCGGGCGCCGGGGAGCTCGACCTGGTGCGCTCGGGGCTCGACGATACGATGCGCGTCGCGTGGAACGAGATTCGCGAGATCAGGCAGTCGCGACAGAACGTCCCCGACTACCGCACGGCGGCCTTCGTGCTGGCACTCGACAAGATCGCCAAAGCCTACCTCGAGTTCGGGATCGGGTACTGACTGCCGGGCCATCGCCCGATTGCCGTGCAGGGCCGCCCCGCAACGGCGATAATGCGCGGCGAACCCCACTGACCGGAGCTCCCCTTGAACGACGAAAGCAGCCTTGCGGTGTTCTGCGACTTCGAGAACGTCGCGCTCGGCGTGCGCGATAGCCGCTACGCCCGCTTCGATATCCGTCCCGTGCTCGAGCGCCTGTTGCTCAAAGGCAGCATCGTGGTGAAGAAGGCCTACTGCGACTGGGACCGCTACAAGGAATTCAAGCCGGCCATGCACGAAGCGGCGTTCGAACTGATTGAGATCCCGCACATCAAGATGTCAGGCAAGAACTCGGCGGACATCCGCCTGGTCGTCGACGCGCTGGACCTTTGTTACACGAAAGAACACATCGACACGTTCGTCATCATCTCCGGCGATTCGGACTTTTCGCCGCTCGTCAGCAAGCTGCGCGAGAACGCGAAGACGGTCATCGGTGTCGGAGTGAAGAATTCCACGTCCGATCTCCTGATCAGCAATTGCGACGAGTTCATCTTTTACGACGAGCTGGTTTCGGAACGGGAAGGCCGCAGCGACCGGGATCGAGGCGCGGCGCGCGGTAAAGGCAAATCGAAGGCCTCGAAAAAAGCCGCCGCCGCCGGCAAGGACGATCCGGCCGCCGAAGCGATCGGGCTGGTGCTCGAGACGATCGACGCGCTTTACGCGGAACGCGGCGACAGCACCAAGCTGTGGGGCTCAATGGTGAAGCAGGCGCTGAAACGCCGCCGCCCGGGCTTCAATGAATCCTCCTGGGGGTTCCGCTCGTTCAGCGAGCTGCTGGAGGAAGCGCAGGAGCGCAATCTGCTGCAGCTCGAGCTGGACGAGAAATCCGGCGGCTACGTGATCCGCAAAGTTACCGCGTAGGAGCGCGCATGGCGCGCGATGCCCAACCCGCCGCCGTGGCATCGCGCGCGGTACGCGCTCCCACGGCCGGTCGGCGCACCGGGTCTAATGCAGGCCGCGCTGGCCGGAGGCCCAGTCGTCCCACACGCCAAAGTTCTGCATCTGCTGTTCGAGATCCGTGCTCTCGATCAGTTCCGCTATGTCGGCGTGCGTGTGGCGCGGAAGGCGCTCGCTGCCGTTGGCAAAGCCCCAGATGAGAGCCGCGGCAATGGCCGAGTTCAGTTTCAGCTGCTGCTGGTCGACCTTGTCGAACGTGTCGGATTCCGCGTGGTAGTTGGACGCGTAATTGGCGTCCGCCTGGATCGCGATCAAGTTCGGCACGCCCTGGATCAGGAAGTCGAAATTATCCGTGCCGACCACGGGCAGGTTGACCTGCGTGTACGGCCCGAGTCCCGCCACCGGCTGCAGCGCGCGATCCACCATCGGAACCAGTGCTTCCCGCCCGTTGGTGAAAAAGCCGGTGATTGCCCCGGTGCCGATGTCAAAGGAAGCGGCGACGACGTGATCGTCCAACTGGTCCGCGTGCTGCTCCGTGTAGCGCCATGAGCCGATGAGCCCCTGCTCCTCGCCGTTCCACAGCGCGAACCGGATGGTCCGCGCCGGCACCAGGCCGAGGCGGCGAATCTGGCGTGCCACGTCAATGAGCATGGCCACGTTGGCGCCGTTGTCCAGCGCGCCCGTGCCCAGATCGAAGGAATCCAGGTGTGCGCCAAACACCACGATTTCATCCCCGCGTTCGTCGCCGCGGATCTCACCGATCACGTTGCGCGCCTCGTAGCCTGCCTCGCGCTCGACGTCTATCGTGGCTTGCAGCTCGAGGCCGCGACCCTTCCGCAGCAGGCGCTGCGCGCGCTCGGCCTGTTCCCGCTCCATGACGAGAATCGGCAGGGTGTTATCGATCCCGCGACTGGCGAAGAGCCGGTACAGGAGATTTTGCGGCCGCGACGACATGAACACGAGACCGGCTACGCCCGCGTCCACTGCCCTCCCTTCCACCGCCGCGGCATTGCCGTAGCCTGCGAAGAGTCCCGCCAGTCCGGCGACGTCGTCCAGCACCGGTGTTGCGACCAGCGCCCAGCTATCGGCGGCGCGGTTCCCCAGGCGCTCGAAATCCTCCTCTGTGCCCAGGCCGGCATCCACCAGCGGCGCGCGCAACCCGGCGGGCGGAGTAGCCGTCGAAAACGGCTTTGCGACGACCTGCGCGGCGAACTCCACGTCGCCCGTGATCGTTGCGCTCGACTGCCGTTCGTGCCAGCGCATCGGCATGACGAACGGCTCGGCCACGGCAGTGACGCCCGCGCCCTGGAACGTCTCCAGCGCCCACTCCACCGCCTCTTCGTTGGCCGGCGTTCCGGTTGCGCGCCCGCCGATCGTGTCCGTGAGCTCACGCAGGTCGCCGATGATCGGCGTATCGCCCAGCATGGCCGCGACCAGGCTGTCGGTTTCCTCGTCCGCATGCGCGATAGCGGCGGGCAGGGCCGCCCAGCACACGCAGGCGACGATCGCGGTGACTCTCCTCGGCATTTCGTTTCCCCGCAGGCTTTTTTGCAAGGATTACCGTCGGCGGCATTTTTTTCAAGCGCGTTGCGGCGTGCGATACCGATGCGCAAGAGAAGCTGTCATTGCGTCGCTGGCACGGTAATTGCTCCCTCATGGGTAGTCGCAACACAGGCTTCAAGGAGTCCAGACGATGATCAAACGGTTGAGCAAGTCCAGGAGGTCGGCAATTCTGGAACATCTGCTGAACCTGGAAAAGCAGATTCGCGCAGAGCTCGGCAAAGACACCCCCGAGGAAGATTCGAACAAGGCATCCGCGGCCGATCCGGCGCGCAAGCGTTCGTCCGCGCTTCCCGGCGGCGCGGAAGAAGACCGCATCATCACGAACGAGTTCACCGCCCGGGTGCACTGAGCGGATCGTGATGTCCGGATTCGCGGACCTCCAGGAGCGCGGGCCTCCGAATCGTCACCCGGGCATCTTGCCGGTATTCCGCGTAAAGACCCCGAGCGGCATCTTGCCCCCTGTCCCATAGACCGCCGAGCGCGCAGCCGCAATGTCTGCGCGCCGGGCGACCCCCGCCCCGCATTTTCCAGCCTCCAATTCTTACACGTCTTGCAAGAATTACATTCCGTGTTGGCAGGAAGCGCCGCCCGGATGCCGGTTTACCGTCCCGGCACGCACCCGGCAAGGCGCCGCCGTCGCTGCCGCTGCCCTCGCGCGGCTTTCGAATGGCACGTTAATTGCTTATTTGAGAGTGGTTGTTTGTTGTATCGGGCAGCAGATAAACGGTGTTGTAGGCAGTAATGGTCGCAACGTCTTCACACGCAGCAGGGAGTTCAACATGAGTAGCAAAGGATATTTGGCAATATGGGCAGGGAGCGCGCTGCTCGCACTGGCCGGGTGCGACGCGGGCAATCAGCAGCAGGATCCCGGTTCACCGGCGACGCAGGACCAGTCTTCCGACAACATGGCGATGTATGAGCCGGACGATTCGACAGGGGGCGAGACGGGCTCGGCCGGCGGTACGACCACGGACGACCCGTATTCCACCGGCAGTCCGGACCAGTCGACGTCGCCCGAAGACCCCTTGCTCGGCAGCGACCGGTCGCAGCAACAGGGCGGGATGTCCGGCGGCGGCCAGGACCTTGCATCCATGAGCACGGATGAGATTGTCGGTATGACGGTCGTGAGCGCCGACGGCGAAGAGATTGGCCAGGTACAGGAAGTCGTGCAGGACACCGCGGGCAGCCAGAAATACGCGGTAGTGGATGTAGGCGGCTTCCTTGGGGTCGGGCAGAAGAGCGTCGTCATAGGATTAAACGAGCTCCAGGCAGCCTCCGGCGGCCAGGACCGGCTGGAGAGCGACCTCACGCGCGAGATGCTCCAGACGAAAACCGAGTATTCGCCGGGAGAGTACCAGCCGGTTAGCGAATCGGGCGAAACCCCGACCCAGGACATGACCCAGTAACCGTGGCGGCGGCGCAGGCGAGTCTGCGTCGCCCGACTGCGCGAGAGGAACGATATGAACCCAGGTCCCGAAGGGCCCGGGCGGCCGCCGGGCTTCGAGGCGCAACCGGACCCGGGCTCGGCCGCAGCCGGAGAGGGCGCCGCCGGCACGCCGGGGGCAGGTGGCACTGACGAAGAAAGCCTGCGTGCCGCCGCTGCTTCCGGGGAGCAGCGGTTGCGGGAAGCCGGCGAGGAGGCCCGCGTCGTAGCGGAACGCGCCGTGGACCACCTGCGGGAGTACACGAAGGAAAATCCCCTGGCCGCCGCCGGCATTGCCTTCGCGGCCGGTGTCATTCTCTCGCGGCTGTTCAGCCGCTGACGCGCCGCTGCCCCGCGGATCATGCCAGGCCAGCCGGGGCGCGACGAGCCGACCGGACAACCCTCCAGCTCCACCGCCACGAACCCCCAGTCGCTGGCGGCCGAGCTGTACGCGGCCGGCGACGCGGCAATCCGCCATGTGCAGACGGTGGCCGCCACGGCCGCCGCCGAAGCCCGGCTGACGCTTTCGTCTGCCCTCGCCATCCTGGCCGCGGCCGTGCTGGCACTCGCGCTGCTGATTATCAGCTGGCTCTGCCTCGTGGCGCTGGGCATCTGGCTCGCGGTCCAGGCCGGCCTGCCCGTGTGGCTGGCACTGGCGCTGGCCGTGCTCCTCAATCTCGCGGGCGTGTGGGCCTGCCGTGCCTGGTATGCGCACCTCGCGCCCAATCTCGGCTTCCCCCGGACGCGGCGGCTGCTGCCGTGAACCGCAGGCCGTGTTCGGGCACCTGAAAACCGACGCGGACCGGCTGGCGGCCGCGGCGCTGCGGTTGCGCGGCGAACGCAATGCACGCGCCAAACGCGGCTACGAGATCCTGCGGCGCCGGATCGGCTCGCCGCCGGGCCTCGCCCTGTGCTTCGGTGCGGGCGTCGTCCTCGGCGCGCGCTCGCGCCACGGGGCAAGTCATGGCCTCCCGGCAGCCGATGAGCGGCGGCGGGAACGCGGCGGCGGCTTTGGCCGCTGGCTGCAGGGTCCCGCCGGCGCCGCCGCCATCAAGGTTGCGGGCGCACTCCTGTCCGGCGCCTTGCTGCACCCGGACGACGCTCCGCCCGCCGCCCTTATGGATGTAGATGGATCGGCCGCGGAGCCCTTCATCCGGCAGGATTGAAGTATCGCGCTCCCGCGTACGGTTCCAGCGTGAAGTAGAAAGTCGCGCCTTCCCCCGGCTTGCTCTCGGCCCAGATCCGCCCATCGTGCCGGCGCACGACCCGCACCGCGATGTTCAGCCCCAGTCCCAGGCCTTCCTCCGAGCCCCCATCGCGCCCGAGGCGCTCGAACGCCCGGAACATCCGCCGGCCGCCTTCGCCGTCGAAGCCGATGCCGTTGTCTCGCACGCGATAGATCGGCACACCACCGCGCATTTCATAGCCAACCTCGATCTGCCGGTCGTGCTTGTGGCGCGTGTACTTGAGGGCGTTACCGAGCAGGTTCATCGCGAGCGTGCGCACCAGGGTCGGATCGGCATCCGCCTCGGGCAAGTCGCCGACGTTGCAGTGGACCGCGGGCGGGGGCTCGGTGGCCGCGAGCTCCTGGAAGATGTCCGTGACCATTTCCCGCAAATCGACCCGCTCCCGCCGGAAGGTTGCGTGCGAGATGATGGATAACCCGAGCAGCCGATCGAGGATCTCGGTCATCCGCTTGACCCCGGCGGCGGTTCGCTGCAGCGCCGTCGCGCCTTCTTCGCCCAGTACTTCCCGGTACTGCTGCTCGAGCAGCTGGGTATTGACCGAGATGGAGTTCAGTGGATTCCGGAGGTCGTGGGCCACGGAATCGGTGATCGTGCCGAGATCGGCCGAGCGATCGGCCAGCTCCCTGGTACGCTCCGCGATCTGTTCCTCGAGGCTGCGGTTGAGCTCCCCCAGCCGCTCTTCGGCCACCTCGGCCGCTCGTGCCCGCGACCGGGCGCGCCCGTTCTCGAACAGGAGCAGGCCGACGAGGACGGCAATCGCCAGCCCCGAAAACAACAGGGCCGGCAGCGCCGGGGTCGAGGTCGACAGCGCCAGTTCCCGGGTGGGCGAGTGGATGACTTTCCACAAGGTGCCCACGGATGTGCGGATCATGCCGGCGTGGCTCCCGTTTTCCGGGAGGTCGCTCGCGGGTTCGCCGCGCTGGTACAGGAGTACGTCGTCCCACCAGACCGAAACGGAGTAGCCGGGCGACACGTTGCTCAACATGGCTTCGAACGACTGCCAGGCGTCCACGACCGCGATCAGCACACCCTCGCGCCCCACGAGGTGCACTTCGTACACGGGGTTGCCGTTCGCGCCGATGAAAGGTCCGAGTATCGCTTCGTCCTCAACGTCGTCGGAGCGCGCGAGCATGGCACGTGCCGCTGCCCATTCCGCATCGGTGGGCCGGTAATCGAACTCCGGATGCTCGGGAGTACGGACGTAATGGATGCCGCGCGCGTCGTCCTGCCAGAGAATCATTTCGACGCCGTCGAAGTAGACGAGATCGATGCCGGTCTCCGCCGCCCGCTCCTCCGGTGGCAGGTGGGCATATTCCGACCAGTAGGTCTGCACGTTCCGCAGTGCGTGCAGCATCATGTCGACGTTGCGGATGAGCTGGGCGCGGGCAGCGCGGGATTCCGACTCGGCAATCCGTGCCCGTTGTGCTTCGTTCGTGCTCTTCAGTATCTGCCAGGTGGCCACCGTTGCCGCCGCGATCACCAGCGTGGCCGTGACGGAGATGATCAGGCGCTTCAGCATCCCGAGGCTCGCCTTGTACGAAGGGGCTTGAAATTGTCGGCACCCGCATTGCCGAGGTCAACCGCGCGGCGGCTGCGCCTGCCGTCATGGGTGCGTGCGGCTGCGGCGCCGCTGCAGTTCTCAGCCGGTGAGCACTACCGGTTCCAGCCGTGACTGGATGATTTCGGCAAGATGGGCCGGCGATACCGGCTTGATGAGGAATTCGTCGAACCCGGCGTCGGTTGCCATGCGGCGGACCTGGCGGCTGCTGTAGCCGGTCACCGCCACCAGGAACATCCGTTCGCCGCCCGGGCCGCCGCGTAGCTGCCGGGCGACCTCGTAACCGTCGTATTGCGGCAGTCCGATGTCGACCACGGCCGCGTCGGGTTGTACCTCGGCCGCCACGGAAATGCCTTCGAGCCCGTCCGCGGCGGCGAAAGTACGAAAGCCGTGGTGGCGCAGCATGGCGAGCAGCGCGTGGCGCGCGTCTTCATTGTCCTCGACCAGCAGCACCTTGCGCAGCTCACTTGCCTTGGCGGCACCGCGAGCCGGCACTGCCGCGGCGGCTGGCCGGTCGATCGCGGGGAAGCGCAGCAGGAAACGCGCGCCCTTGTTCGTACCGCCGCTCTCGGCGACGACGCTGCCGCCGTGCAGCTCGGCCAGCCGCTTCACCAGCGTCAGCCCGATACCGAGCCCGCCGAAGCTGCGGTCGATCGAGGTCTGCCCTTGCACGAAGAGATCGAAAATCCGCGGCAGCAGCTCCGTGGAGATACCGATGCCGTCATCGACGACCTCGAAGATCGCATCACGGCCTTCCCGGCGCACGGACGCCCGTATCGTGCCGCCGGCCGGAGTGTATTTGGCGGCGTTTTCCAGCAGGTTGCAGGCAATCTGCTCCAACCGTGCTTCATCGCCCTGGATCCAGACCGGTGAGGCCTCGACCCGCACGTCGAGGTCCTCGAACTTGGAGATGCGCTCCAGGGTGCCCGCTGCTTCGGTGATCGTACGGCCGAGGTCGAGCGGCGCCAGCTTCAGGCGTATCTTGCCCGAACTGGCGCGGCCGACATCCAGCAGGTCATCGACGATGCGGGTCATGTGCTCTATCTGCCGGGAGATGATGGTCACCGCCTCGGTCGAGGCCTTGCTGGTGCGCCGGCCGGCGTTCAAAACCTGCGTTGCCGAGGTCAGCGCCCCAAGCGGATTGCGCAATTCATGCCCCAGCATCGCCAGGAACTCGTCCTTGGCGCGATCGGCCGCGCGCAGTTTTTCCTCGCGCTCGCTGACGGCACGCGCGGACGCGACCAGCGCCCGGCTGACGTCGCGCACTTCGTGCACCGGCGCCTCGGTCGGCGGCGAGACGGTGGTCCCCCGGCCGAGGGCTTTGGCTGCCTCCGCCACCGCCACGATCGGTTCCGCGATGCGCCGGCTGAAGCCGGCGGCCAGCATCACCGCAATCATGACGGCGAACAGAAGCCACACAGCGAGCAGGAGCATCGTGTGGTTCGTGATTGCCTCGACGTCGGCCGCGGGAATGGCCATCGCCACGGTCCAGCCAGTACGCGCGGAACGGCTGTAGGGGGTGTACGTGTCCTCGGCACCTTCGTGCTTCCGATTGATCCAGCCTTCGCTCGAGGTCTGCAGGGCTTCACGGAGACTGCGGGTGATCGTCTCGCCGGGGAAGCTGCCGCCGGCCGACGTCCGTGCCACCACGTTGCCCTCGCGGTCGAGGACCGCGGCAACCCAGTCGCGCTGCAGCCGCTGCGGTGTCAGCAAGTCGAGTATCGATTGTGCATCGACGACGGCACCCAGCACGAACAGGTTGCCGCCGACCTCTACCGGGACGGTCACGCTGAAGGTTCGCTGGCCGTCGTCCAGGCTCAGGTTGCTGACGCCGGGCCTGCGGTCGCGCAGGGTTCTTTCGACCTCCACGGGAGCGACCGCGGGAGCTGGCTGCGTCGCGCCGTCACCGCGCGTTACGCTCAGGACCGGCTCGCCGGCGGGAGCCAGCAGGGAAATGGCACGCCAGTTCCCGTGCATCGGCAGCAGGCGTTCCGACTGCCGCCGGAACGCCTCCAGGTCACCCTGCTGGAGCGGATACGACGTCGCCAGGCCCTGCAGGCTGGTCAGGTGGCCGTTCAGCTCGGTATCGACCGCCGTGAGCAGCGCCTGGGTACGTTCGATTGCGCCCCGCTCGAATGCTGCCCTCTCGCGATCGGCCACCCAGAGCGTGGTTGCGACTCCGAATACGGCCACCGGCAGCAAGACGGCGAGTGTGAGTACCAGCAGATGGGATCGGAGCTTCATTCCTTTAGTGGGGACTTTACCGGTGCCGGCCGGGAACGAAGCGGACCGCGGAGGCGGCCCGGCTCCGGGCTACTTCACCGACTTCAGGTGCCTGCCTTTGGCTTTGGCCCGCGTCCGCACGATCTGGAACCACCTGAACCGTTTGTTGGTCTTCGAGGCGGAAAGAATGAACCACAATGCGGAGGCGAATATAGCCGCTATCGCGAGCAGTGCGAATGCGGTCATGGAAATGCCAGAATCGCCGTTCAGAAAATCCAAGTGCCAAAACCTCTATCGTTGCCGTCGTTTCCGAACGGCGCAGCGGTAAATCTTGCCCGTACGTGTAAAGATTGTCCGGGCGCGTGCCCGGTTCCCGCCGGCCCCGGGGCCGGACTTGATCGTCACGATCGCAGACCTGCACGCGCGCAACCGGCGGTCTGCTCTCAAGAAGCTGTAATGCAAGTCCCATACCAGATTGGGAACCCGCGGCCACGCAGGCTCGCGTAAAGGCAGCCAATTGGCACAGGACTTGCAACATTTACAACCCACGTGCCGCGCCGACACAGACGGCGGCAGGACTTTGCGGCCGGATCGGACTACCGGAACCGGCCGGTGAGGAGACGTTTGCGAACAGCGAATCACAACACGATGCAGATCCTGGTAGTAGAAGACAACGATGCGGTCGCCAATGGCTTGTCGAAGGCCCTGGGCATGCTGGATACGGAGATGTCGGTGCACACGGCGCCCGACCTGCAGACGGCTCAAGCGCTGCTCGGGAACGGCACGAGAATCGACGTTGCACTGGTGGATCTGGGGCTCCCGGACGCCAAGGGACTCGAGGCGCCAACCAAGCTCAAGATGATTTCGCCCGGAATGGTAATCGTGGTGATTACCGGCAACAGCTCATCGGATACGGCGCTCAACCTGATCCGGCTCGGGATCCAGGATTACATTCCGAAGAGCGAGGCCACGCCGAAAAGGGTGTTGCGGACGATCCGGCTCGCGCGCGAGCGTCACGAACGCGAATTGCGGCTAAAGCGCATCGCCTGCGTGGACCAGCTCACCGGTTCCCTGAATCGGCGGGGCCTGCTGGCGGCGCTGCAGAATTCCGCGGACGCGATCGCGCGGCTGAGCATGTCCTCGGCCCTCATGACCGTCGACATCGATCTCTTCAAGAGCATCAACGACACCTTTGGCCATCCGATCGGTGACATGGTCCTGCGGCAGAGCTGCCGCCGGATCGCACACTCCGTGCGCGAGAACGACGTCGTCGGCCGGGCGGGGGGCGACGAGTTCTGGGTCATCGTGAACGGATTTTCCAGCCCGGAGAACGTGCCGGCCATCGCGTCGAAGATGTTGCAGGGTTTTGGCAGCCCCTTCCGCGTGAATTCCAGGAATATAGACGTCGGCGTGAGCATTGGGATCGCGCTGATGCCCGAGCATGCGGCGACGGTGGAGGAGTGGATAGAGAAATCCGACGTGGCCCTGTACGAAGCCAAGCGCAAGGGCCGCAACCAGTGGTCGATGTACGAGCAGGGGATGGCAGCGCGCAACAACCTTCATCCGCTTGAGATAGCCAAATAAGTGCGGGCGGGGGGAGTGCAGGGGGCCGGGGGGCGGAGCGGCGGGTGTCCGGGGCCGGCACTCCGGAGGGCAGCGGCAGGACCCTTCGCGGCTCCCAAAAGACAGGGAGTTCCGTATACTATGTTTCCCCCGGCGAACGCTGATTCGTGGTTCCGTCAGCCGGGTTCCTTGCTTTAGAAGCCCGGATTCTCGAGGAAATGGCAAGAATCTTAATCGTTGACGATGATGCCGATTTCACGGCCGCCACGCGGACGCTTTTGCGGGCGGAGGAGCATGACGTGGAGACCGTCGGTACGCTGGCCGAAGCCAACGTGGTGCTCGATCGCGAGAATTTCGACATGCTGTTTGTCGACCTCGCGCTGCCGGACGGCAGCGGCCTGGAGCTGATCCAGGACGAAGGTCCGAAGGCCGTCATCATCACGGGCCACCCGTCGATGGAATCCGCGATCCGCGCCGTTCGCGGCCGGGTGGTGGACTACCTGGTCAAGCCTCTCGACAAGGCCCAGCTGGTCAGGAGCATCGAGTCGGTCGCGGCGGCCGAACCGCCGGAGTACCGCCGCGCCACCTTCGAGCCCGTACAGCCTGCCAACATGATCGGCGAATCCCCCGTCATGAAGTCGCTGTTCAAGTCGATCGCGGAGTACGGACCCACGGACGTCACTATCCTGATCACCGGCGAAAGCGGTACCGGCAAGGACCTGGTGGCGCAGGCGCTGCACAATACCTGGAACGCGGACGCCCAGTTTGTTCCGGTAAACTGCGGCGCTATCCCCCGGGAACTGGTCGCGAGTGAACTGTTCGGCCATGAAAAGGGCAGTTTTACCGGTGCCGCCGCCAAGCGGGTCGGCGTCTTCGAGCGGGCCAAGCGCGGTACCGTGTTCCTGGATGAAATCGGCGAGCTGCCGCTGGACCAGCAGGTGACGCTCCTCCGCGTCATGGAAACGCGCTCCATGCTGCGCGTAGGAGGCGAGAAGGAAATACCGATGATGGCGCGCATCGTCGCCGCCACAAACAAGGACCTGGAGAAAGAGGTCAGCGAAGGAAACTTCCGTGAGGACCTGTTCTTCCGCCTCATGGTGCTGCCGATACACGTTCCGCCGCTGCGCGAGCGGGATGGCGATGTCACGCTGCTCGCGAAGTATTACCTGCAGCAGTACTCGAAGGAGCACGGCACGCCGGCGGAGTTCTCACCGAACGTGCTGGCGAAGCTCGAGCGCTATCACTGGCCGGGCAATGTGCGGGAGCTCAAGCACACCGTGTTACGCGCGGCCATTCTGAATCGAGGTCGCGAGCGCGTCGACACGTTGCCCGAGAACTTCGATCATCCGCCGCGGTGGTCGGACAACACAAACAGCCTGCGCGCGGGCATGTCGATCAGGGAAGTGGAAAAGACGCTCATCGAAAAGACGCTCGAACACTTCGACGGAAACAAGAAGCTCACGGCCGAGGCACTCGGTATCAGCCTGAAGACGCTCTACAACCGCCTCTGCGAATACGAGGAAGAAAACACCGCGTAGTGATCACATGCCGCTTAACGAAACCGAAAAACAGGAACTCAAGGACGCATTGCACAAGATGAACAACGCCCTGAATTCGATTTCGATGCAGGCGGAGCTCGCTCGCATGTACGCGGAACGCGGTGACGGCGCCAAGGTGCTGGAAGCACTGAATATCGTGATGGCGCAATGCCGGCAGTGCAGCACGATTACCCGCGCCACGCAGGAAATCTTCGAAGACCAGATGTAGGAGTCGGCCCGCGGGCGATCGGCGGTCGAGTCGCCCGCGAGACGCGCTCCGCGATCAGCGCCCGATCGCGTCGTAGTTCGCTTGCGCGAATTCCCAGTTGATCAGGTTTTTCAGGAACGTGTCCGTGTAGCGGTCGCGCTCGTTCTGGAAATCCAGGTAATAAGCGTGTTCCCAGACATCCAGGGTCAGCAGGGGCACGCTCGGCGTCGTCAGCGGGGTATGGGCGTTCGGCGTGGAGACGATGTCGAGTTCGCCGCCCTTCGCGACCAGCCAGACCCAGCCGCTGCCGAACTGGCCGACGGCGAGTTCCTTGAACTTCTTGCGGAAGCCCTCCAGGTCGCCGAATTTCTCATCCAGCTTCTGCGCCAGCGATCCGTGCGGCTTGCCGTCGCTGCCTTCGGCCATGCTGTTCCACAGGAACGTGTGATTCCAGCTTTGCGCGGCATTGTTGAATACGGCGTGATCTTCGCTCTCGAAGGACGCCCGTATCACATCCTCGAGGCTCATTTCCTCGTAGCGCGTGCCGGCAGTCAGGGTGTTCAGTTTGTTGACGTACCCCGTGTGGTGCTTGCCGTAATGGTAATTGAGTGTCTCCTCGGAAATATGCGGTTCCAGCGCGTCCCGGCTGTACGGCAGGTCGGGGATTTCAAATTTCATGGGTCGGTCTCCTTGTCCGCTTGCAAAAGCTGCACTGACGATTGTAGCGCGCCGCCGCCGGAAACGCCGGACAAGGGTATTTTCACGGGTTCCGGGTAGCCCCGAGCGGGGTCCGGATAAAGAATGGCCGGCCGCCGACAGGTGTCGGCGGCCGGCAACCCAAGCGCGTGTCAACTCGACGCCAGCATGCAGTTTATGACAACGCGCTTGTGCTCCAACGGGATAAAGAAAGACATGAAATTATCCGGCAGCAGGGAACATCGACTTCGCTCGGCCGTCCCTTGCCGCTGCGGTCGCTTCATCGGTCGCGTCCTCCAGCTGATCGCCGGCTTCGTCCAGCTGCTCGCCCGTCTCTTCAGCCGGACCCTCGTTAACGTCGCAGCCGGCAATCCCGAAGGAGGCAGCCAATCCGATCAGGATCAATTTGTGCAATGCCATAACGATCTCCTTCCCTTCAGCGGTTTGCCGTAGTGTTACCCCGGCTAAATGGGTGGCCTTCTGCGGCCGCCGATGAACATTACGATCGCCAGGATCAGGCCGACAACGAACAGGATCCACGCGATATTTGCCGCCGTCCCGGCGACTCCGCTGAAGCCGAGAACACCGGCGATCAAGGCAATGATCAGAAAAGTAACTGCCCAACCTATCATTTCAGTTCTCCGTTACTGCACAGGGCATCGCCGGGTAGCGGCGCTGCGATTACCATGATGCAAGGGCCGTGCCAAATGCCCAGGCACACCTGCTGGCGCCCCGAGCGCCCCGGATGAGTCGGGAAGCTGCTGTTTAACGGCACAAATTACATGGGCGCTGTAAATTGTGCCGCGGGGTTTTTCCGGATTGGCAAAAGCCCCGTTTGCGGCTTAAAGGCGTGGCACCCTTCTTGCATCGGGGCCCTAAAGCCGCGAGCTCAGGTAGCAATGGAAAACGAGCAATCAAGCAGGGACGCGGGGCCGCGTGAAGGCCTCAGCATTCTGATCGTTGAAGATGAGGCAGCGGCGCGTATCGCAACGCGGCGCTTCCTGCAGTACCGCGGTTTCCGCGTCCATGCGGCGGGAACCGCGGACGAAGCGATCGAAATGGCGCGGACGCTGCGCCCCGATGTGCTGATCTGCGACTGGAAGCTCGACGGCAGGCGCGACGGTATCGACGTCGCGCGCCTGCTGCAACACGAGCAGAACGTGGACGTGATCTTCGTCACCGCCTATGCCCTGAACGAACTGCGCCGGAATGCGCCCGACCTCAGGACAATCGGCTGCCTGCGCAAGCCGATTTCACTAGGCGCCCTCGCGGCGGCGGTCGAGTCGCTGTCCCATCGGTAAGCGTTGCCCGCGATCTGCCGTCGCAGCCGTCCTTACGACAGCGAACGGCGCCACTCCTCTATCTCGCGCCTGGCCTCTTCCCGTGTCTTGCCGTAGCGTTCCTGGATGCGGCCTTCGAGCTCCTGCTCGTTGCCCTGGATGCGATCGAGATCATCGTCCGTCAGTCGACCCCATTTCTGTTGTACCTGTCCCGTGAATTTCTTCCAGTTGCCTTCTATCTGGTCCCAGTTCATCGGTTCGTCCTCTTGAATCACCGCGGAAAAAAAAGAGGCGATTCCAAAAGGAATCGCCTCGCTGGATAAAAAGGGCCACTTTTGCAGAAAGTCGGGTTGACTGCGGTGCTTTGGGGGGAGCTGGGGACAGTCACGGGCCCGACGGATAAACAAAAGCGGCCCGTAAACTACATACGGTGACCCTCGTCGCCTTCGATATCGTCTTCGACATCCTGGGCGGCGTCCTGCATGCCTTCACCGGCGGCTTCTATGTCCTCGCCGGCTCCGCGAGTCGTGTTACAGGCACTCAGACCGACGAGCACGAGCATCCACGCGAGCAAAATCAGGTTTTTCAAGGGACCTCTCCTTGCCGTAAAAATAGGACCGCGCGTCCTTCGCTGGCGATCCTGCTTGATGACTCAGTAAGCAAGTAGCATGCCAACTGTGCATCGCCCGCCACGTCCCGCCTCGCGGCCGACCGGGTTCGGCCTTGGAAGGTAAACCTTACAAAGCGGCTGCAAAATTGTTTGTGCGCGGTGCCGGATGCGTCGCTCCGCTGGCACGAAACATGCTTATCTCTCGGCCCTCGGCATCGCACGATGGCCGGAATCACAGGGTTGCAAACGGCCGCAAGGGTTTGCCGACCGTATGGACGGGAGAATTGACATGAGAAGTGAAGCAACTGCGCGGTCGAAGCCCGCAGCGGGCCTG
>CAZSKQ010000005.1:0-79625 GCA_964607425.1 uncultured Woeseiaceae bacterium | reverse complement strand
GACGGACTTTTTACAAGCGTGCTGTAACTTTTTCTTGCAACGAGCTTTTTTCAATCATGGCATGTAGTGTGAGCGTTACGCGTTTTGCCCTTCGGCAATTTCAGGGTCCGGAAATCGCAATGTCGCAGACCAGGAATTTACAGCGGCGCAATGAAGAAGTGCTTATTCGTCGCTATCACCATTGCCGTCGCCATCGCGCATGCTGACCAGCCACGTTTCAGCATCGGCGTAAGCCTGCCGCGTAGCTTCCAGGACGACCGGGGTCGCGGGATAGGCGCGGACTTCGCCTGTATCGTGGAAGCGGCCGGTGCGTTTAAGATGCTCCAGCGCTTCCTTCCCCACTCCTGTCACATAGAGCCGGCCGCCGACTTCCCGGAGCCGCTCAGCGTAATCGCTGAGAACGTCCACCAGTGTTGCCCCCAGTGTACTTCGGCCTCGCAGACGCAGGACTACGACAGGGTGCCGGATGCTTTGGGGTACGTCCGGGAGAAGCCGCTCCAAGGTGCGGGCACCGGCATAAAAGAGATGACCGTACGCATCGAGCGCCGTGACCCGATCGCCCGCGAGTGCCTTGGGAGCTGGTCTCTCCTCGATGTTGCCGTCGCGCCCTTCGATCATCTCCACCAGCGAGACATCCGTGGATGACTCGTTCACGTACAGTAGCGCCGACAGCACCACGCCGAACCCGACTGCCGCCTGTATCGGCAGGAACAGTGTCGAGAGAAACGTGGTCGCTCCGGCCAGGCGCGACGGCCATCCGGCTCGCCACACCGAACGAACATCGGATACGTCCAGGCTGTGGATCGCGGCCAGCATCAGCAACGCGCCGAGAGCCGGCATCACCACGCGGGAAATCACGCCGGGAAAACCAACCACGATGATGGCCATCAGGACGCCGGACAGGATGCCGGCCAGCCTGCCGCGGGCCCCGGATATGACATTGAGCGCGGTCCCTCCGAGCGAGCCGCCCACCGGCAGGCCGCGAAACAGTCCCGAGGCTACGTTCGCCGCAC
Source organism: uncultured Woeseiaceae bacterium (assembly GCA_964607425.1). Taxonomy (GTDB): domain Bacteria; phylum Pseudomonadota; class Gammaproteobacteria; order Steroidobacterales; family Woeseiaceae; genus IDS-8. The sequence goes on along the minus strand of CAZSKQ010000005.1, from coordinate 78,612 downwards.
CCTGGGCGATGAAGTCTCGCGACGGGTCCCGGGGTGATCGGTCCGGGTTTGGCACGCTCTGGCTCACGCCGGATCCCTGCACCAGGACAACGATCGCGACCGCGAACGCCCCGGTTATGGAGCCGACAGTGACGTCGCTCAGGGAGGGCAGGAACGGTGCCGGCAGGCCGCCGCTTATCTCGCCGACGTCACCTACCGCTTCAATCTCGTCCAGGCCGGCGAGCACGGCAATCAGCGTGGGGACGACGATTGCGGTCAGGCTGGCTACCTTGGCAAGCCTTGTATACGGCAGCCACGTCGCGAGCGCGAAGGTCACAGCCGCCATTGCCAGTGAGGGCAGGTGAATGTCGCCCGGCGCCGCGAGGAGCATCGCGGTTTGGACGACCCGGTTTCCGCCTTCAGGGTCGGTTCCCGTGATCGTCGAGAGCTGGCTCAACACGAGCACTACCGCGATCCCGGCAATGAAGCCGGTCATGACCGAGAACGACACGAACCGGGTGATGCGGCCCAGGCCGGCCGCTCCGCACCCGATGGCCATGATCCCCGCGAGCATCACCGTCAGGAACAGCGCGCCCTCGCGGTCATCCGCGGGAAGTCCGGCGAGCGCCTGGCCGGCCACCAGCGCGGCTGCGCTGGTGCTGTTGATGACCATGAGCCGCGTGCTCGATGTGAAGCCGCCGATTATGGGCGCGACCATATTCGCGTAAAGGCCGTAGATCGGGTTGACGCCGGCAAGGACCCCGTTTGCCATCCCGTCCGGGATACTGCTGACCGTGACGGTCAGTCCAGCGACGCCCTCACGGCGTAGCGTGCTTCGGCCGGGGATCCGCCACTCGGGGAAGCGCCTCACCACCCGGCGCAGCCGCCTCAATCCCGGTTGATCGACCTCGGGTGCATCGGTGATGTCGCTGGCGGGCGGCATCTTTCAACGCGGTGCCGCGTCTTCCGCTTTGCGTGTACGCATAATGCCGGCGACCGGAAACAGAAGGGCAAAGGCCGCGAGCGAGGTGACGATCACCATCGAGACGGTATCCGGATCTCCGATAGCCTGTGTCGCGACGACCGTGGCGGCTGCGATGTTTCGCTGTGATGTGCCAAGCCCGAGCACTTCCTTCGAAGCCCGGCCCGGACCGCCAAGCGCATAGCCGATCAAGAAGGCACCGCCGATGACGACCAGTGCGGCGATTATCGCGGGGCTCGCGAAAATCGCGGCGATCGCCGGCCCATACGCAAACGCCTGCACCGCGACGATCGCGAGGAGCGCCGCGGTCGCGAGTTTGCTCGCCAGCGGCTGCAGCCGCAGCGCCAATGACCGTGCGTAGACGCGCAGGACCAGGCCGAAGGCGAGCGGCAGCAGCATAGCGAGCACGAGAGGCTTCGCTATCGCCACCGCACTCACCTCCGCCGCAGGCAGGGCCAGCGGCACGACGATCGGCATGTACACGATCGTGACGGGCAGCAGCAATACCAGTAGCGCGGTGCTGAGCGCAACATCGCTGGCTCCGGCCTCGGCGAGCTTGATCAGGAACGGCGCGCCTGCCGCCGTGGCGACGAGGAAAAGACCGATTGCGAGCGGACGCTCGAGCGGGAGCAGGTGCAGGACCAGCAGGGCGAGCACCGGTACGAGCACAAAATTCACCACCAGCGCGCGCAGCACTTTCCATCGGTCCCGCAGCGGGCCGATGATGTCGCGCCACTCGTGTCCGAGGCCGACCGATGTCATGCTGCTCACCGCGAAGACGAGCACCGCCACTTCCATGACACTCGCCAGCATCTCGCGCATGGCGTCAATCCTTGACGAACGCCGCTTTGAGCCGCTCTTCGCTCGTGATCTCGTGGTCGCTGTCCCGCATGTCCTCGGGAATTTCGATTTCGACCCAGTTCACGGAGCCCGTGAACTCGGCCGCATGGTAGTCGGGGGTCACCGGCGAGCCGCCGTCGCGGCCGATCTCGAGCGGCTCGTCGCTCGCGAACGGCAGCGGCTGGGTGCGCCCGACGCGCCCGCGGCCCACCTCGCGGCCGTCGACGACAAGCCGTACGGTCCCGCCCTTCGCCGGACCTCCGCCATCGTAATCAAATGCCATGCCCAGCCGGTGCCTCCCTCGCGGTAACGGCCCAGTTGCCTGCGCCTGGAAATGATCGATGCCATAGAAGTTATAGCAGTACTTCAGCACACGTTCCTTTATGTAGAGCGACCAACCGCCGGGCATGCCGCCCTGGGCGACAATCACACCTTCGCAGTCGTCGGACGGCAAAACCACTTCCGCGGTGATCCGGTGAGACTTGTTCTTGATGTTGATCAGCGCGAATGCGTTGAGCCGGCCGATGCCCGGGTAAAGCCGCTGGCGCCGCCCGCGCGCGAGCACCGGGCGGCCGGCGGTATCGGGATCCGCCCGTTCGGCGGCCCGATCGTCCAGCGGCAGCACGTTGTACTTTGCCGCCTCGATGAGGAACAGCCGCTTCAGCTCGTCGAGTTTCCGGGGCTCGCGCCGGGCGAGATCATGTGCCTGCGTCCAGTCGCTATTCGTGTCGTACAGCTCCCAGAGATCATCGTCGAGGCCGCGGCTCGGCCAGTCCGGCACGGGCGGGCCGTGCGCCGTGACCGCGGTCCATCCTTTGTGGTAGATGCCGCGATTGCCGAGGATCTCGAAGTACTGCGTCTCGTGGCGTTCCTCTGCATCCGCGTGGTCAAAGCTGTAAGTCATGCTTACGCCCTCGATCGGCTGCTGGCCGACGCCGTTCACGAGCTGCGGCGCGGGCAGGTACGCGACTTCAAGGAACGTCGGTGCAATGTCGATCACATGATGAAACTGGTGGCGCAACTCACCGCGCGCATCGATGCCGCCCGGCCAGTGGATGACCAGCCCGTTGCGCGTCCCGCCCCAGTGCGATGCGACCCGTTTTGTCCATTGGTAAGGCGTGTCCATCGCATGCGCCCAGCCGAGTGAGTACTGCGGATAAGACTGTGGCGTACCGAACGTCTCGAGCCGCTCGCGCAGGAATTCAGGCGTTTCGATGCCGGTCATCCCGGTCATCGTGAGCGACTCATTCCAGGTGCCGTTCAGGGTACCCTCGCCGGAGGCGCCGTTGTCGCCGGTGATCACGCCTATCAGCGTATCCTCGAGCGCCCCCAGCCGCTCCATGGTCTCGACCACGCGGCCGATGCAATGATCCGTGTGCTCGAGAAAGGCAGCATAAAGCTCCATCTCTCGCACGAGCACGGGCTTCAGCTCGCGCGGCATGTGTTCCCATGGCGGGATGCCATCGGGACGCGGCGTCAGCTCGCAATCGGACGGAACGACGCCGAGCCGCTTCTGGCGGGCGAAGGTCTCCTCCCGCAGCACGTCCCAGCCCCGGTCGAACTCGCCGCGATAGCGGTCGCGCCAGTTCGCCGGGAGGTGTATCGGTGCGTGCGTCGCACCGGGGGCGAAATACAGGAAGAACGGACGATCCGGAGCGAGTGCGCGCTGCCGGTTCAGCCACAGGCACGCGTGCGCGGCGAGGTCTTCGGTCAGGTGATAACCCTGCTCGGGCGTCTTGTCCGGCCGGATCGGGTTCGTGCCCTCAATGAGCGTGGGATAGAACTGGCTCGTCTCGCCGCCAATGAAGCCGTAGAAATACTCGAACCCGCTGCCGGTCGGCCAGCGCTCGAACGGGCCCGCCGGGCTCCACTCCCACGTCGGAATCTCGTGACACTTGCCGAGCTGCGCCGTGGCATAGCCGTTCAACCGGAGTATCTCGGCGATCGTGGCGGCGGTGTTCGGCCGGCGCGAGGTATAGCCCGGCGCGGCAGTCGCCATATCCGAGACCGTGCCCATGCCGACAGAGTGGTGGTTGCGTCCGGTCAGCAGGGCCTGGCGAGTCGACGAGCAGATCGCCGTGGTGTGAAAGCGTGTATAGCGCAGGCCGCCGGCGGCGAGCCGGTCGAGCGTCGGCGTCCGGCAGGGTCCGCCGAAGGCGCTGTTCGAGCCGAAGCCGGCGTCATCGATCAGCACGAGGAAGATGTTCGGTGCCCCGTCGGGCGGCCGCAGCGGACGGATCGGCTCGTAGTTGGCGTCCGGATGCCGGGCGTCGTACATCGTGGGGCTGACGTGCGGACGATCGGGGATCGGCAGAATGTCACGCGGAAACGGGTCGTTCATCATGGCGCACTCCTCGCCGGCCGCGGGAGTCCGCTGGTTGACCTGTGGGCTTTGGTCGGCGGCGCCGGGGCTGGCTCAAACGATGAGGATGAGCGCAAGCCTGCAATGACCATGCCAGCCAGTCGGGTACGACGCGAACGTCCGCAGCCCGAGCTGGGCTGTTTCCCGCTTGTCCGGCCCGCGAAACCTTGAGCTGCGTCCGATTCAGCGGGCCGGCAGGGCCGCCAGGGTGCGCGCCAGCACGATCCGCCAGATACCCGCCGTTATCAGCCAGAAGCCGACGAGCACGCCGATGATGACAAACGAGCTCTGCGGCCAGCCGATCGCGACCAGGGCGGCGAGCGCGATCGACAGCAAGCCGTCCAGCAGTATCCAGCCCCAGCCGCGCAGCGGTCGCCATTGGAAGGCGAAAAGCGAGCGCGCGATGCCGCCGACCAGGAAGAACGCCGCGATGAGCAACGCCAGTGCCGCCACCCCGGTAACCGGCCGCACCAGGAGCAGGATGCCGAGCACCAGGGTCAGGGCACCAGACGTGAGTTTCCAGCCGAAGCCTTGGGCGCGCCGCGTCTGGATGGCGTGCACGAGCTCGAAAACCCCGGCAAAAATCAGCAGCCACGCGAGCACCAGCACCTGCACGACGGCCACTATCACCGGCATCAGCACGGCCACTATGCCGCCTATGACCAGCAGCACGCCCCAGAGTGTCTGCCAACCCGTGTGCCGGCCCGCGGCAGCGGGTCGGTTGGCGGCCTCGATATCGGTCCGGATGTTCATGAGCTCACCTGCCGCAATTCCCGTTAATCAGTGTAGCCGATGCCCGGCCGGACGGCGCAGCATGAACCAGTTCGGCACACCGAGTACCGGCTGCTCGGCGACCACCTCGAAGCCGCCCCGGCGATACAGGCGGACGTTCGCCTCCTTGTCGGTTTCCAGGTAGCCTTTCGCCTGCCGCCGATCCAGCTCATCGCAGATCGCCCTCAAGAGAACCGTACCGACGCCTTGCCCCTGGCACTTGCGTTCGACGGCCGCCGGGCCGAGATGCCAGTGCGCGGCATCAGGATCGTGCCGGGCCCATGTCGAAAGCCAGCGCTGAATTTTCGGCAGGTGCCGCAAACCACGCCCTCGGGCAAGGATCGCGAGCATCGCGAGCTTGTCCGGCAGCGTCGGCTGGCAATGGCCCGGCGGAACCATCGCCGCTACCCCCACCAGCCTTTCGCCTTCGAGGGCACCGAACACAAGGCCCGTGCTCATCTGCCGTTGCAGCAGGCGCGTGAACGCGGCCGCAAGCAAAGGCTCGATGCGGGCATCGTGACCGGCAAACAGGCGCCGGTGCAGCGGGTTGTCCCGCATGCTGGCGGCTAGCAGGCGGGCCGCGGGCGCGATCAATGCGGGCGTAAGGAGCCGGACGGCAATTGGCGACATGGAACTCCCTCGTGCCCGGGTGCGTATGGCACTCACCGGCTTTCGTATCCTGTTGGCGGTATGATGATGGGTGCAGGCATTCGGAGGATAGAGTGATGTACAAGAAAATCCTGGTTCCGGTCGACGGCAGCGTAGCGTCCGACCGGGGACTCGCGGAAGCGATCGAATTCGCGAAGGCTACCGGCTCGACACTCGATCTCGTGCATGTCGTGGACGAGTTCGTCATTGCCGCGCAGACCGCACCGGCCAACTGGCAAGGGCTTTCGGAAGCCCTGCGCGCAAGCGGCGAAAAAGTACTGGCCGAAGCCGAAGCCGCGGTGCGCAAACACGACATACCCTTCACGAGTCAGCTTGTGAAGGCAACGGATGGCGGTGCCGCAGGCGCCATTACCAGCCAGGCGAAGAAATTATCCTCGGACCTGATCGTCATGGGCACGCACGGGCGGCGCGGGCTGCGCCGGCTTACCCTGGGCAGCGACGCCGAGCTCGTGCTCCGCTCCTCGCCCGTTCCCGTGCTGATGGTGCGCGAAGAGGTGAAACCGTCCTGAATCTCCGCCCTGCTTTACCTTATTGGCGATCACGCGCGCGGGCATGACAGCCAGGCGCCAGGAATTCCTGTCAATAAAAGGAGTTGTGACAATGCTTCGATCGTTTGTGTGCGTGTTATTCACCGTTGGACTGCTTTCCATGGCAGGCTGCGAGGAAGCGGCGGAGCAGGCCCTGGCCAGCGATGATCGGGCTCACGACCCCGGATCCGCCGGGCACCATGCCCCGGAACACGACGACCACTCGCACGCGGATGCGGAAGGATTGCCCCTGCTCCCTATCATGATGCAGATGCAAGGCCACATGAGCGCCCTGATGCAGGCGCTATGGCTGGAAAACTATGCTGACATGGCGACTCATGCCCGCGCCGTGGCCGCCCATGTACCTATATCGGCCGCCGAGCTCGAGCGGATCGAGTCGACGCTGGGGCCGGAAATGGCCGCGTTCGAAGCGGCAGACGAGGTCGTGCACGAGGCCTCGCACGGCTTACTCGCAGCCGCGGAAGCCGAGGACATGGAGGCCTTTCTCGGGAACCTGGCCACGGTGCAGCGCGGCTGCGTCGCCTGCCACCGCGAGTTTCGCGAACGGCTGCGCACCACACGCTGACGGCTTACCCGGCACTACGCCGTCCCGCGTCCGGGAAATCGGCCCGCCCGGCCGCGAAGGATTTTTCGTAGCGCAGCGTCTTACGTCCCGAATCCGATAACAAGGACCGGGAACCGTATGACGTTTGCCCGCGCGCAGAGCCGTGTCTCGACGGGTCTCGCCGCCTCGCTTCTGCTCGCCTGGCTGCTGCCGGCCGTTGCCGCGGACGCCGGTTCCGCGCCCGTGCTCGACTTGTCCGCATACCGCGGCAAGGTCGTGGTCGTCGATTTCTGGGCCTCCTGGTGCGCCCCGTGCCGGCGGTCTTTCCCCTGGCTCGATGCGATGCAGCGCCGCTATGCCGACCAAGGTCTCGTCGTGCTCGGCGTTAACGAGGACAAAACGCTCGAGGACGCGGAAGCCTTCCTGGAAAGCGTGCCCGTCGGCTTTCGCATCGTCCCCGACCTCGACGGTGAAATAGCCCGGCAATACGACCTGATCGCCATGCCGAGCACCTACGTGTTCGACCGCGACGGGAAGCTTGCGGCCCGGCATCTCGGGTTCAAGACCGCGAAACAGGATGAATACGAAGCGCTGCTCAAGGGCCTGTTGGACGGCCGCGGGAACAGAGCCAGCAACAGCGAATAACAAGCAACCGGAAAGGACGGGAAGATGACAAGTACACGACGGCTCGCGATCGTGGCCGCTTGCACCATGTTGACGGGCACCGCGTGCAGCTCGCTGGGAGTCGAGCCCTGGGAACGCGGCGTGCTCGCAAAGGACGAGATGCAGCTCGTCACCAATCCGATCGAGGCCGCGATCGACGATCACATCTATTTCAGCAAGGAAGCCTCGAGCGGCGGGCGCGGATTCGGCGGGGGCGGCTGTGGCTGCAACTGACGGGAAGCGAAAGTCCCGTTCGCACGCGGCGCGGAATATTCCCGGCAACATCGCGCAGAGGTTGGCCGCGGCCACCTGCACCCTGCTCGGCACCGCCGCCGCGACGCCCGTCGCGGCCCAGGAGGAGCCGCGGTGGGAATTCGACACGGCGTTGCTGTACTACGGCGAAAGCGACGACCGGGTCCAGGACTTGAGCCTCAACGTCCTGGCGCGGCGCCTGGTCGCGGACGACAAGGTCCTGAGCCTTGGCCTCGCCTACGATTCATTGACAGGTGCCTCACCCAGCGGCGCCACTCCCCAGAACGAGGTGCAGACCTTCACGCGGCCTTCCGGCGAGGCGATCTACGCGATCGCGCCGGGAGAGCTGCCGCTCGACGATACGTTCCTCGATACGCGTTACGCCCTGACCGCCGGCTGGCAGCAGCCCATCGGCCGCCTCTACACCGGCAGTGCCGGTATCAGTTTCTCGACCGAGTATGACTACACCCATACCGGCCTGAATCTTGGCATCGCACGCGACTTCAACAAGCGCAACACGACGGTAAGCCTCGGCGCCGCCCTCGCGCGCGACGAGCTCGATCCGGAAGGCGGTACACCGCTGCCGCTCGCCGTCATGGGCGACCTCGGGGACCTCTCGAGCCGGGGCGCGAGCACCGGGGATAAGGACGTCCTCGACCTCCTCCTCGGCGTCACCCAGGTAGTCAACGAGAATTTCCTTCTGCAGGTCAACTATTCGCTGAGCGATTCCAGCGGCTACCTCAACGATCCGTACAAGATCCTGAGCGTCGTGGATCCGGCCACCGGCAAGGGGATTGCCCGCACGCCCGTGCCGGGCGCGGGCCCGCTGCACGAATACCGCTTCGAGAGCCGGCCGGACAGCCGCACCAAGCACAGCCTATACACGCAGGGCAAGTACTACCTGGACGGCAAGGTGCTCGACCTGTCCTGGCGCTACATGACGGACGACTGGGGAATCGACTCGCACACGCTGGACGCCACCTTCCGCTGGCCCCTCGGCGAGCGGAGCTGGCTCGAGCCGCACTTGCGCTTTTATACGCAAACCGAAGCCGACTTCTACCACCCGAGCCTTGCGGCCGGCGAACTGCCGGCCTTCGCCTCCGCGGACTACCGCCTCGCGGCCTTCGATGCGATCACCGCCGGGATGCAGTACGGCCGGATCGGGTCGTCCGGCAACGAGCTCGCCGTGCGGCTGGAGTACTACCGCCAGGACGGTGAAATAGCGCCCGACCAGTTGTTCGGCGACCAGGCCAGCGACGCCCTGTATCCGGGCCTCGACGCCGTGATCCTGACCTTCAGCTACAGGTTCGACCTGTGAGACGCCGTTGGCCGCTCGCCCGGAATCGGCCGCACCGTCCCTGACCCGCGGTGACGGGTACTGGCTCGGCGAGTTCCGCGCGATGGCGAGCCCGTGCCAGGTCCTCTCGAGGGCCGATCGAGACACCGCCCGGGAGCAGCTCCGCGCCGCCGCCGGCGAAGCCTGGCGCATAGAGGCGAAGTACAGCCGCTACCGCGCCGGCAACATCGTCGACCGGATCAACACGGCGAACGGGAAGACCGTGGAAGTCGACCAGGAAACCGCGGGCCTGCTCGATTTCGCCGCCGACCTGCACCGTTTGAGCGGCGGGCTTTTCGATATTTCATCCGGCGTGCTGCGTGAGGTCTGGACCTTCGACGGCAGTGACCGGGTACCGTCCGCGGCAGACGTCGAACGCGTGCTGCAGCGCGTCGGGTGGGACAAGGTCGCATGGGAGCGGCCGTTGTTGACGCTCGCGCCGGGCATGCAGATCGACCTCGGCGGCATCGGCAAGGAGTACGCCGTCGACCGCGCCGTGGAACTCGCAGGGGCGCTCAATGCGGCACCCTGCCTGGTCAACTTCGGCGGCGACATCGCCGCCGTCGGCGCAAACACCGGCGCTGATCCCTGGCGGGTAGGGATCGAATCGATCGGCCCGAGCCCGCCCCAATCCTGCAAGCGCGTCGCGCTCGCGCATGGCGGCCTCGCAACCAGCGGCGACGCACGGCGTTTCCTGCTGAAGGACGGCGTCCGCTACGGTCACCTGCTCGATCCGCGGACCGGTTGGCCGGTGGACGGCGCGCCGCGCTCGGTAACGGTGGCGGCCGATACCTGCACACAGGCCGGCATGCTGTCTTCATTTGCGATGCTCATGGGCTTCGGCGCCGAAGCTTTTCTCGAGCGGCAGCGCGTCCGCTACTGGTGCCTGCACTGACGGGCGGCGTGCCTGCAAACGCCTCAGCCGCTGCTAAGCTCAAACAGGACAGCCTTCGCGGTTTGTGCGTATAAGGTGTCCGCACCGCTGGCAACAGGTTTCCGGAGAACAAATCGAGGTTTCGTTATGGCACCCCGTTACTGTTTGCTCTGCACCGGCTTTCTCGCCCTCCTCGCCTCGGCCTTCCACGTGGAGTCCGCCGGCGCCATGCCGGCGTTCGCCCGCACCTACAACGTCTCGTGCAACACCTGCCATTCGGCGTTTCCGCGGCTGAGCCCGATGGGCGAGATGTTCGCGGACGAGTGGAACTTCCGCATGCCCAACTGGAAGCAGCAGAGCCTCGACCTGGGCGACGACCGCCTGTACCTGCCGAAGCAATTGCCATTGGGCATCCGTGCGCAAGGTTTCGTGCAGGCGCGGGACGGCGAGGCCATCGACCCGGTGACGGGCGCAGTGGCGGCCGATTCCACCGTGGATTTCCAGGCTCCCTATCTCGTCAAGCTGCTCGCGAGCGCACCCTTGAGCGAGCAAATCAGCTTCTACTTCTACGCGATCTTTGCCGAGAAAGGCGGCAACGGCGAGGTGGTTGTCGAGGATGCCTGGTTCAGCTACGACGACCTGTTCGATACCGGCATCAGCATGATGCTCGGCCAGTTCCAGGTTTCGGATGTCATGTTTCCCCGGGAAGTGCGCCTCACGTTCCAGGATTTCATGCCCTATCGCCTCGCCGGCATTACCTACGAGCGCGGCGTGCTGTTCGGCCGCTCACTCGGGCCCGTGGACGTGGACCTGGGCTTCGTCAACGGCAACGGGATCGACGCGAATGCCGGTATCAACAGCCCGGGGTTCCGGCGGGCCGACCGATTGTTCGACAACGATACCTCGAAGACCGTGTTCGCCCGGGCAGGCACCGACGTTGGGGGCATTACGGCAGGGTTGTTCGTGCTCGCCGGCGAGCAGCGGAATGCCGCCGGCCCGGCCGGCACCCTTACAGGCGACAGGGATACGGACAAGCGTATCCTCGGGCTCGACTTCTCGGGCGAGATCGAGGGCGGTTTCCACTGGTTTGTCCAGGCGTTGTGGAACGAATGGGACGGCTTCCTGGATCCGGCGGTGAGCCATGAATGGTACGGGGCTTTCGCCGGGGTCGACTGGGTGCGCACCGAGCTCTGGACCCACTCGCTGCTCTACAATTATGCGGACGCGCACGATCTCGACGATACCGGCACGATATTCGAAGGCATCGACATCAGCAGCCTGACATTCAGCAGCTCGTACTACTTCATGCGAAACGTCAAGGGCGTCATCGAGCTCAACGTCGACCTGCTGTCGACCGAGGCGCCCGGCCAGTTCTTCACGGGCCACCTCAGCCGGGAGCATTATTTCCTGGTCGGTTTCGACGCGGCGTTCTGAATGAGAGTTTCTGCGAAGGATTTCACCGGGACCGCCGTCTAACAGCGACGCAAGAGAGGACCGGCCGGCACGGTGAAACGCTCCCAGCTCGAGGAGGACAAGGCGCTCGCACGCAGGGTCACGGGCGGCAATGCAGCGGCGTTCGAGGAGTTCTTCCGCGAATACTTTCCACGGCTGTACCGGTTCACGCTGGGACGGGTGGGAGGCGACGAGGCCGCCGCCGAGGAGATCGTCCAGCGGACCATGTGCCGGGTGATGCGGAAGCTGCCCGGCTACCGCGGCGAAGCCCTCCTCTTCACCTGGTTATGCCAGGTTTGCCGCAACGAGATTACCTCGGCGTTCCGGGAGCGGCGCCTGGGTCCGGAGCATGAGGTGCCGCTGGAGGACAACCCGGCGGTACAGGCGGCGCTCGCGTCGCTCTCCGTGGAAGCCGGGCCTGAGGGGTCGCAGCGCGCGGACGAGATCGCCCGGTTCGTGCGGGCAACGCTCGAATATTTGCCGGCGAACTACGCCTGCGCCCTGGAGATGAAGTACATCCGCGGCTGTTCCGTGGACGAAATCGGGAAGGAGTTGAACATCAGCAGCAAGGCAGCGGAGTCGGTATTGAGCCGCGCCCGGGCGGCGTTCAGGGAAGGATTCCTGTCCTTGGGCGATTTCGAACCGCATTTCCTGCTCGAGTAGCGATACATCCGGTCAGGAGCGAATCACCATGGCTGACGAACATTCGACGAGCGGCGCGGCGGAGAACGCCACGCCGCACGACGATTCCATCGCGAAGCTGATGCGCCTCGCGGGACCGCGGCCTCCGGTGCCGCCGCAGGTGCGCGAGCGCGTGCACGCCGCGGTAAAGCGGGAATGGCGCCGCGATATCGCGGCCCGGCGCAGGCAGCGCTGGGCGATTCCCGCCGCCATTGCGGCGAGCGTGATGTTGGCCGTACTGCTCAACGGCCGGGTTCCGCTGGTGGACCGCGAACCTGTCGCGACTGTCGCGGTGGTAACCGGAACGGGGATATCGGCCGGCCGGGCCGCCGGCGACCCCGTCTATCCCGGCGATTCGATAACCGCGGGCGCCAACGGCCTTGCACTTGCGTTCGGCAACGGCCTCTCGCTGCGCTTCGCGGCAGGCACATCCGCGACCGTGGAGGCCATGGACGAAGTCACGCTTGCGACCGGAACCGTCTACGCCGACAGCGGCCTCACGAGCCCCGCCGGGCGCACGATCACCGTGCGTACCGACATCGGCTCCGCGACCGATCACGGTACGCAGTTCGCGGTCAGTTACGACAGCCGCGCCATGAGCGTCGCGGTGCGCGAGGGTCGTGTCCGTATCGATGGCGGGCGCAAACCGTACACCGCCGAGGCGGGCGAGAAGGTCACGTTCCGCAAGGGCGGGGAAGCCCGGTACACGGCCCTGCCCCCGCACGACAGCTCATGGCGCTGGGCCGCGGCACTCGCGCCCTCCTTCGACATCGACCAGCGGCCGGTCATCGATTTCCTGCGCTGGGTGACGCGCGAAACCGGCCGGGAGCTGGTCTTTGCAACGGACGGCGTGCGGCTCGCGGCGACGGCTACCCGGCTCAGCGGATCCGTCGCCGGGCTGACGCCGAACCAGGCCATCGAGGCAGTCCGGCCCACCATCCCACGGTTCGAGCTCCACGTCGACGAACAGCAGGTGATCGTCCGGATGGCGCCGTAGGTGAAATCTCTCCGCATCCCGAGCGCAACCTGATTTCATTGCTACGGGCCACTAGAATCGCTGCATGCTGCTTCCGGCCCGCTCCGGCGTTATCGCCGTTCTCCTTCTCGCGGGGCATGCCGTGCTCGGCGCCGCGGAGAGCTGGCAAGGCGCGCCGCTCGCGGACTACATCGACGCGCTGCGAAGCCGTGGCTTGCGGATCATCTACAGCAGCGATCTCGTTCGCGACGAGTACCGGGTGCGGGCCGAGCCGCGCAGCGCCGATCGCGAAGCCGCCCTGCGGGAGGTCCTGGCGCCCTACGGCCTGACCCTCACCGCGGGTCCGGCCGGCAGCCTGCTGGTTACCCGGGCACAGGTGGGGTCGCCGACGATCCTCGTGCACGTGCAGGACTCGATCAGCGGTATGGCCGTCCCCGGCGCCCGGGTGATGCTGGACGGCCGCGCAGCAGGCGTGACGGACCATGACGGGCGGCTGGTAGTCGAGGACGTCGCGGTCGGGCGGCATGAAGTCACGGCCGCGGCTGGCAGTTACGAAGCAGCTGCGATGGCGTCGTTCACGGCGAGTGACACGGACGACGTCACCGTGCGTCTCGCGCTCGATCCGGGGCCGCCGCCGCTGCCCGAGATCGTCGTCACTTCGAGCCACTACGACATTCCCTACCAGCACTCCGGTTCCTATACGTTTATCGACCGGGAGCTCACGGCAAGGCTGCCACACCTCGGCGATGAAGCGATGCGCACGATTGCGCGTCTTCCGGGGGCCACCGGCAGCGGGTTGTCGTCGCGCCAGCACGTCCGCGGAGGGCTCCAGAACGAGCAGCTTTTCCTGCTCGACGGCCTGCGCCTCTACGAGCCGTATCACCTGAAGGACTTCCATTCGATTACCACCATCGTCCCTCCGGGGACGATCGCCGGCATCGATTTCTATTCGGCGGGCTACCAGGCACGCTACGGCGACCGCATGAGCGGCGTCGTCGACATCGCGCTGCGGGAGCCGCCGGAGCAGACGGAGACCGAGCTCGGGCTCACCTTCTTTCACACTTCCGCGCTGTCCCGCGGCCGCTTCGGAGGCGACGATCGTGGCGACTGGCTGCTGTCCGGGCGGCGCGCTAACCTCGATCTAATGGTCGACGCGGTCAACCCGGAATACGGGGCGCCCCGCTACCAGGACTACCTGGCGCACGTCGGCTGGGACCTGGGTGGGCACACGCGCATCTCGGGCAACGGACTGTTCTCGACCGACAAGCTCTCGCTGGCGCAAGCGGACGGCAGCGAGCGCGCGAGCGCCCGCTACAAGAATCGCGTCCTGTGGCTCAAGGCCGAATCGGACTGGGGTGATCGCCTGGAGAGCAGCACGGTCCTCTCGGCCACGGAGATCAAAAATCGGCGATCCGGCGTCACGGACAAGCCGGGAGTCATCCAGGGTTTCGTCGACGACACAAGCGAATTTCGCTCGCTCGCGCTCAAGCAGGACTGGATCTTCGACGCCGCGGATCGCTGGCTGCTGCGCGCCGGCTTCGAGCTGAAGCGGCTGGAGGCGGAATATCGCTACGCCGCCGCGAAAGAGATCTCCCCGCCCTTCGACACGCTGTTCGAAAACCAGCCGTTCGACATGCGTTCGGTCGACACGTCGCCTCGCGGCGCACAGTACGCCGGATACACCGAGGTCCGCTGGCGCCCGGTGGACAGCCTCGCACTCGATCTCGGTATCCGGTGGGACCAGCAGACCTATACCACGGCAATGGACGACGAGCAGGTGAGCCCGCGTGTCAACCTGCTATGGCGAATGGGCGAGCGTACCGACCTGAGACTCGCCTACGGCCGCTATTACCAGGCGCAGGAGATCAACGAGCTGCAGGTCGCGGACGGGATATTCGACTTCCATGCGGCCCAGCGCGCGCGGCATCTCGTCGCGAGCCTGACGCACGCCTTCGCGGCCGGTCCCGAGCTGCGCGTTGAGGCGTACGAGAAGCAGTATTACGACCTGATGCCGCGATTCGAAAATGCGTTCAATCCGCTGGTCCTGTTGCCGGAGCTCCAGGTCGATCGCGCGCGCATCGACGCGGACCGGGCGCGGGCGGAAGGTGTCGAGGTCACGCTGCGCGGCAAAGGGAAGCAGGACCTGTCGTGGTGGGCGAGTTATGTGTGGTCCCGGAGTGTGGATGAAGTCGATGGCCGCACCATACCGCGGAGCTGGGACCAGCGGCACAGCTTCAGCGCGGGCTTGAGCCGTGACTGGAATCGCTGGAGCGCCAGCGCTGCCGCCGTCGTCCGCAGCGGCTGGCCGACGACCGCGCTGCTCGCGCAAACCGTACAGGGCGAGGGCACCTCGACGACGCTCGCGCTATCTACCGAGCGGCGCAATGGCCGTCGGCACGCCTCGTTCGAGTCCCTGGATGTCCGCGTCAGTCGCCGCTTCGATCTGCCGCGCGGCGAACTGACGGCCTTTTTGGAAGTCACGAACCTGCTCAACCACGAAAACCCCTGCTGCACGGAGTACAGCATCGCGCGTGACGGGAACGGCGTGCCCGCACTCGTCAGCGACGAGGGAAACTGGCTGCCGATCGTTCCGTCGCTTGGCGTGCTGTGGCGCTTCTGATCGGCTCGTAGCGAAACAACCGTGCTTCCGCCGTAGCCGGACGCGCGGCACAGCCCGGCACGACCGAAGACGGCTTTGCCAATAACCACCGCTCGCGGTGCGCGATCCCGAGGGGCAACACCTGCGAGCGGTCGAAGCAGGGTTCGACCAGGGCTTCCGGCAGCAGCAGCCGGTAACCTGCCGCCTGCGACAACCAGGCCGCCGCCTCCCGGCTTTCGGCTTCATCGTCACTTCTTCGATAGCCGAAGTGCACCGCCGGCCGGTTCCATTGCAGCAGGAACTGTGCTTTCCAGCCGGCAAACCCGAGCGATTCCCCCGGACCGAGTGCGGAGGTCGCAGTGTGGATGATGCCCGCGCCCGAGCGGGTGGCGTCGATGCGCGGGTACACGAGGAGTGAGGCGCCCAGCCAGATCGTCAACAGGGTGGATGCGTACCCGGCGACGGCACGCCGGGTGCGGAAGAAGAGGAGGCATGACGCGGCCGCGAGCCCCATGCCGACCACCACCCACGATAACGGACGAGCCTGCCGCGGGTCGAACAGCCACTTCCGCAACTCCAGGGGATCGACCAGCGTATCGACGCCGGTCGCCAGCACCAGCAATGCGAAGAGCAGCGCGACGCCGTACAGCATCCTCTGCGGCCCCGCACAGGCCAGCAGCCGCGGCAGGTGGTGGCCGGCCATGAGGACCAGGGCGGGAAGCGCGGGAAAGATGTACACCGAGCGTTTGCCGTCGCTGATCGAGAAGAACAGCAGCACGAGCAGGACAAAGGCGCCGAGCAGCAGCGTCGCGGGGTCGCGCGCCTTCAGGTCCCTGGCCCAGGCGGGCAGCAGCCACGGCAGTAGCGAGGTGAGCGGCAGCCACAGCCAGGAGGCGGCGTTCGTCAGGAGATACCAGGGTGGCTCGAGGTGACCCCAGGCGTCGGCATAGCGCGTGACCGTTTGCTTCATCAGTATGTTGTCACGGTACTGCAGGAGCTCGGGATCGCCGGACCCGGCGGCTGCGAGGAGCATCGGCACCAGCCACAGCCCGATGACGGCGAAAAACAGGGCCGGTGCGAGCAGCCAACGGGCATGCCCACCCCGGTAGCCGGGGAGCGGCCACCCGCCTGCCCGCGCATAAAACCAGGGTAAGAAAACCAGGAACGGCAGGAAGCCGACTCCTTTGGTGATCACGCCGGCGCCGCAGGCCGCCCCGGCGATCGCAAGCCAGCGCCAGTCCGGGCCGAGCAGCAGGTGGCGCGACAAGCCGTACAGGCCGAGGGTCGTCCAGAAGCAGAGCAGCCCGTCGATCTGCCCCGACTTCATCTGCAGCGGGAATTGCACGGTCGCGAGCAGCGCCCCGCCGGTCCAAAGCGCGGCCTCCGCACCCCAGAGACGCCGTGCGAGATCGTAAACCAGCCACAGCACGCCGAGACCGGCCAGCAGCGAGGGCAGCAAAACGGCGACGGCGATCGAGCCGGTAAGCTTGTAGAAGGCGGCTACGGCCCAGAAGAACAGTGGCGGCTTGTCGGGATAGAGCACACCGGCGATGCGTGGAATGAGCCAGTGCCCGCTCTCCGCCATATCCTTCGCTATGAGCGCGAATCGGGGCTCGTCGGGCGGCCAGGGGTCGCGGAGCCCGAGCCCGGCGGCCAGCACGACGGCACCGATCGCCAGCAGGGCGGCGAGCCGGTGGAGGTCGGCTGGTTTCATGCGGTCACGTTCTTCTCATGCTGGCGCAACCGGATGTTCCGCAGGTAGATGGCCGCGCCGGTGGTCTGTCCCAGGATGAAGACGGGATCCTGCCGCCATATGGCGTAAGCGAGCAGCAGCACGCCGCCCGAAAGGCTCAAGTACCAGAACGACATCGGAAAGACGCTCCGCTGCGCGCGTTCGCTGGCCAGCCATTGCACGAGGAAACGGGAAAAGAACATCGCCTGGCCGAGAAGCCCGACTCCCAGCCACAACGGGGCCTGGCTCATGTCGTCACAGCCGCCGCCGTTCGAGCCACATCACCCCCAGCAGGTCGACGATGCCGGGCCATAGCCGGTTCTTCACCCCGTACTTGGATCGGCCATGCCGGCGCGCACGGTGGTTGACCGGAACGGCGCGCACTTTTCGCCCGCACTGGCGAATCAGCGCCGGGAGGAAACGGTGCATGTGATCGAACGCCGGCAATTCGAGGAAGGCGTTGCGGTAGAAGACCTTTAGCCCACAGCCGGTGTCGCGAATCCCGTCGTGCAGCAGAGACGAGCGGACACCGTTGGCGACGCGAGAGGACAGGCGGCGGCTCCAGGGGTCGAGCCGCCGCCGGCGCTCGCCGACCACCATGGCGGCGTCGCACAGCGCGAGCGCGGCGAAGAGCGGCGGAATGTCGGCAGGGTCGTTCTGCCCGTCGCCGTCGAGCACGGCAACCACGGGCGAGGATGCCTGCGCCACGCCCGTCCGGATCGCGGCACTCTGGCCGCGATTGGCGCCGTGTCGTTCGATGCGCAGCCATGGTCGCGTGGCGGTAAGCACTGTAGCTTCCTCGATTGTCCCGTCACTGCTGCCGTCATCGACAACGATCACCTCGAACCGAAGCCGGTTCGCAAGCGCACCCTCGATCTCTTCGACCAGCGGCCCGAGGTTGCCGGCCTCGTTGTAGACCGGGATCACCACGGTGAGCTGCGGAGCTGCGCGAACCGGACTGTCCATGAATCCTTACCGCGACGGGACGCGCGCGCAGTCGCCAGGGCAAAGCGTTGCAACAAACGGCATTACACTCGCACGCATCCCGAAGACTCCGGCAATTCCGATATCCGGTTAGACGCTGCCGGCCGGGAAATCCTTCGCTTGCCTGGCGCCGCGGCTTCGGCACCCATTGCCGCTACCGCTTCAGTCCTCCTTTCTGCGCATCGCGGTAATCAATCGGTTGCAGGCGACCGCTGCTGTCGACCACGTTCGTCTCCATTCCCGGAACCGGTTACCGGCAACCTGCGGTGCGTATGGGATCCCAGCCGACGAAATCGTCACCGCTGAAGGTCTCGCCGCTGAGCGACGCGACATTGCTGCCGCAGCGGATCCCGATCGCGGGGGTTCGGAAATGAAACAGCATGTCCGGGAAGCCATCGTGATTGACGTCTTTGACTTTTCCCTCGTGGGCCGGTGGCGCCTCATCCGGGCCGAATTCCAGGCGCGACCGATTCACCTGCGTCGCATCGAAGTTCACCGATCCGAGAATCGCCACTTTAACAACGCCCCGGCTCCGGGGGTTGATACTGTCCTCGCGAATGTCGATCTCGACCCGTGTCCGCGGCGTGAGCGACGCGAGATCGAATTGACCGCCATATCCGCGCCAGTCGCGGCCTTTGAGCGCGCGCGAGCGGTTGTTGAAACTGATCTGGTTACGGTTGTTCAGGCCGCCCCCGCCCACCACCGGTGCAAGGCCGACCGCCAGGTCGAAAGACACACCGTCCAGCCACGACGTGTCGGTCGTCCGCCGGATCATCGAGGCCAAGGAAAGATAGTCCCTGGCCTGGTCGACACTGGTATGGGATTCCATGTTATCGAGACCGTCGACGCCGAAGCTGTTATTTCGAACCAGCGCTTCATGCCGCGGTGAAAAATTGGTCGGCTCACCGGGTGTGACCGTGGGGCTGAAGCTGCGGCCCTGCCAGTGAATGACGAAATCCGATTCGATCCAGCCGAACGGATCGCTCGCGACCCGGTCGGTCATGAACGCCCCGGGTCCGCCGGGAAGCGGGGCCAGGACCTTGATAGTGACGGTCCCGGTGTACGCCACTCCCTGGATGCAGGTAGCGTTACCCTCCGAATCCAGCGGACAGAACTGGCCTGTGCCGGTGAACTCGTAAGTGGCCGCCTCGATCGCCGTCGTCCCCTTGTCCGCTGCCGCTGCCGCCGCGGGAAAAGGGCTTGCGAGGCACAGCGCACACCAGGTGCATACCGATTGCAGGTTCATTCGCCTTTCCTCCTTGCGGCGCTTGTTCCGGCAGGGTGCCCTTGCTGCCGACTGCTTCCATACATGAGGTATAGGAGAGGCTGGTCGAAAAGCAACCAACAAGCACTGCCGCCGTGTCGCACTCCGAGCGGCGCAAGGCAGCAAAACGCTGGCCATCGGCTCCGGGCTTCCGGTACGCTCCCGGCTCCATGATCCTGCGCGTTCTTCCGATCGTGGTCGGCCTCGTCCCCGTCGTTACCGTCTTCACCTGCTACTGGATAGCGATCGATGCGGCCGGCCTGCCTGTATGCAACCCGTTCCTGGACGGCTGCACGTCCGTGAGCGCGACCGGCCGGCATCCACCGGCGAGTTACCTGTTCAGGGCGACCATGCTGCCGCAGTCGATCCTGCTGGCAATCTACTGGCTGTTCAACGTGGCGTGGTTGCGCGCGTTGCAGCGCGAGGCGGGGTACCCGAGCTACAGCGGGCCGACCATCGGCATCATCGGCGTCACCGGCTCGCTGTTTCTCATCCTGTACGTGACCTTCCTCGGCACCGAGCAGCCCTTCTACGAATTCATGCGCCGCTACGGGGTTTACCTTTACTTCGCGCTGAATGTCATCGCCCAATTGCTACTCGCCTACAAGGTGCTGCCGTTGGCGCGCGGATGGCCGCGCACCCGCCTGTTGACGCTGGTACGGGCACAGCTCGTGCTCGGCTGGGTGCCGTTTGCGCTCGGGGTCCTGAACCTGGTGCTGAAGGCGGTGCTCGAGGAAAGCCGCCCGGCTGAGAATCGCATCGAATGGATCTTCGCGATCCTGATGCAGGCTTATTTCCTCATTACCTACTTCGCCTGGCGAGAAACGCGATTTGCCGTCAACGTAAGCGTCGCGCGCCGGGAGTGAAAGCGGGCCCCTCCTCGTCCTCGCCCGTGCTCGTGTAATCGAGCATACCGCTCGCCAAGAGGTCGGTGGAGGCGCGGGCTACCGACAGCTCGGTTTCGATTTCGCGCAGCCGGACTTCGGAGCGGGTGCTCTCGGTGGCACGGTCGCTCAGCTCCGCGCGCAGCTCACGCGTTTTCAGGACGGATTCCTTGAGATCGGATTTGAGGCGCCGGATCCTGCTTTCATGTCCCGCGATCACGTCGTCCCGTGCCGTGAGCAGCTTCTGCGTCTCCGTCAGCTCTTTCGCGGTTTCTTCGAGCTGCGTTCGGGCCTTGTCAGCCGACGACTGGGCAACACGCACGTCCGCGGCCAGCGACCGAATCCGGTCGTCGCGCGGATCGCGTTCCCTGCTGTCGAGATATCGGCCCAGCCATGCACCGAACTTGGCGACGAGGAAGCCGAGCAGGAACGCGCCGCCTGCGGTCAGCAGCCAGTTGTCGAAAAGCTCTTCGGACATCGCCGCATCCGTATCCTGAATGGCAGCGGCCTAGATTAGGCACTTTTGTCACGGGGAAAATGACGGAGTTCTCAATACCGCGGGACGACAGGGTCGCGGCACACAGGAACGGGATTGAACTTTTATAATTTTTAGCTACTTATATTTGATAACTTATGTCATTTGTCATTCGGGTCGAGCGCCTGCCGCGCGCGGTCCGGAAAGTCCGTGAACAACCCGTCTACCTTGAGCTCGCGCGCGAACCAGCGGACCATGCCGGTGAACGACCGGAAACCGGGCGCGAGGTCATCGGCCCTGAAGGTATAGGGGTGCACTTCCAGCCCGACTGCGTGCGCTGCACCCGCGAGGGCAGTCGGCGCTGGCCGACCGTCCTCGCCGGGCGTGTATAACTGCTGCGTCCAGGGACCGATGCCGTCGACGATGCCCGCGAGGCCTGCGAGCCCGTCCTGCGTTCGCAACGCATCATAGTCGGTCCCGGACTCGCCCCAGGCATTCTCGCCGATGAGCTGGATGAGCTTCAGGTCACAGCCGCAGTCTTCCCTCAGCCGCCGCAGCTCCGCCGCATCGAAGCATTGCACGTAGACCCGGTCCGCGCGGGTACGGTAGCCGTACGTGTCGAGAATCTCGAGCAACCTTGCGCCGAGGTCGATGCCCTCGGAGCGGTGCCACGCCGGTCGCTTGATCTCCGGGTAGATGCCAACGTCGCGGCCGGTCGAGCGGTTCAATCCCCGAATCAGGGCGAGCTCCGCGCTCAACGCGGAAACCCGGAAACGGCCGGCCGCGGCCGGGAAGCGTCCCGGGTAGACGGCCATGCCATCCGCGCCGTGCCGCTCGTGCACGTTCAGGGTCTCGAGCTCCGCAAAATCGAAATCCCGCGCATAGTAGCGGCCGTCCGGGCGCTGGCGGCCCGGGAAGCGCTCGGCTACGTCGGTGACCCAATCCAGGTGGATGTCGTGCAGCACGATCAGCACGTCATCGCGGGTCGCGACCACGTCCTGCTCGAGGTAATCGGCGCCCTGGCCGAAGGCAAGCGCCTTCGCTTCCAGCGTGTGCTCCGGCAGGTAGCCGGAGGCACCTCGGTGCGCGATGATCAGTGGCGCGCGCCGGCCGGGCCTGTCCATAGGGCTCAGGGGAAATCGATGACGTCCCAGCGCGCCGTATCCTCGAGTCGCGCCTGGCGCCGGAGTGCATCGGCGATCTCGCGCGAGTTCCACTCGATGTGCTCGCTCACCCGCTCCAGCAGTTCCTTCGGCGTTTCGCCGAGGCCGCCGAAAGGCCGGATCGCGATCATCGGCTTCTCGTTGGCCTCGGCCACATCCATCTGGAACCGGACCAGGTCGCCGTTACGTTCGTAATGGCTCGCCAGCACGACGATCGCCTCGCTTTCCTTGATCTGCCGGATGAGCTCTTCCTTGATCGCTTCCAGGCCCCCGCTGCTCGGCATCGCTTCGGGCTTGCTGCAGTTCAGGTAGAAGAACCGATCCACGCCCTCCAGGAACTCGAAAACCCGGAGGTAATCCTCATCCTCGCTGAAAGTGTGGGTCACGAAGACCCGCACCGGGTTGTTTTCGTACACCGCTGTCTCCCACCAGCCTCCTTGGCCGGCTAGTGTCCTGTCCCGCGGGCGGTTTTGCAATGCCGCGCCGCCCGTTTTCGCGCCCGGCACAACGCCGCGATGCCACGATGCGACGCCCGGCGTCGCCCGCATGGCGGGCTCCTACAATGCCCCGCTGCCGGCCTGCGGGGGGCGCACCGCGCGTCGAAACGTGGCACGGTTTCCGGTAACCCGCCACACCCTTGCCGGCGCGGCAAAATGCCAACAGGGCAGGGAAATCCGGCATACTCGCATTTCCCGTGCTCCGCGCTTCCGGTATCGTACGCGGCGCCCCCGCACGGCCTTTGCAGGCGCGAGCGACGAGTCCCGGCGAACCCTTGATGCGATTACTCCTCTACAACATCCGGTATGCCGTGGGCGCTGGTGCGTCCATGCACGTGCCCCTGCCGGGAGCCGGTTACATCCTCGGCAACCGGAACGTGCTGCCGGAAATCACGGCGTTCATCCGGGCGGCGAAACCGGACATCGTGGGGCTGGTGGAGGTGGACACCGGGTCGATCCGGAGCCGGGGCGTGAACCAGGCGGAGGCCATCGCCGCGGAGCTGGGGCTCACGACTTCCTACGAGATCAAGTACGGCGAAAGATCCATCAACCAGCTGTTGCCGATCATCCGCAAGCAGGGCAACGCGTTCCTGGCGGCGCCCTGGGTGCAGGGCGAAACGTTCCATTACTTCGACACCGGCATCAAGCGCCTGATCATCGAGCTGGAAATGGAGCATTTCGCGGTTTTTCTCGTGCATCTGTCGCTGAAATACCGCCACCGGCACCTGCAGCTCCGGAAGCTCTATGACCTGATCGAAGCCACCGAGAAGCCCGTGATCGTCGCGGGGGACTTCAACACCTTCTGGGGCGAGAACGAGATTTACCTCTTCATGCGGGCCGCCGGGCTGAAAAGCGCCAACACCGAGCACCTGCCCTCCTACCCCAGCCGCGCGCCACGCAAGGAGCTCGATTTCATCCTGTACCAGGAAGGCATCGAGGTCACCGGCTTCGAGGTGCCGAGGGTACGGTTTTCAGATCACTTACCGTTGATCTGTGATTTCGAAGTTACAGCGAGCAGGACAACCGAAGGGGGCGAGGAGGATGACGACGACTGACGATAGCGCCGGGAAATTCGCGCACTGGCGCGCGGAGCGGGACAGCGAAGGGATTGCGTGGCTGCGCATCGACAAGAGCGACGGCAGCGTGAACGTGCTGTCGCGGCCGGTGCTGGAGGAACTGGGCGCGATCATCGCGGCCTTTGAAAGCGATCCGCCGCGGGGCCTCGTGATCCATTCCGGGAAGCAGAACGGCTTCGTGATGGGCGCCGACATCAACGAATTCACCCGCATTGCCAACCCGGAGGAAGGCTACCGCCTGATCCGCCTCGGGCAGCAGGTTCTGGACCGGGTTGCGTCGCTCCGCTGCCCGACGGTGGCCGCGATCAACGGCTACGCGCTCGGGGGCGGGCTCGAGCTGGCGCTGGCCTGCGATCACCGCATCGCGCTGCAGAACCCGAAGGCCATACTCGGACTGCCCGAGGTGCAGCTCGGTATCCATCCCGGCTTCGGCGGCACGGTCCGCGCGGTCCGGCTTTGCGGCGTCCGCGCCGCGATGGAGCTGATGCTGACCGGCAAGCCGGTCACACCGTCGAAGGCGATCCGCATCAATCTCATCGAACGGATCGTGGCGCCCGACAACTGGCGCCAGGCCGCGCGGGAAATCATCGCGGCCGAGCGCCCGGCGCCCCGCCCGCCGCTGCTGGATCGCCTGCTGAACCTGCAGCCGGTACGGCCGTTTGTCGCGCGCATGCTGCGCCGCCAGGTGGCTGCCCGGGCGCGGCCGGACCACTACCCTGCCCCTTACGCCATCGTCGACCTGTGGCAGCGCCACGGTGCGTCGGAGCGTACCGGCTATGAGGCCGAGGCCCGCTCCATTGCCGAACTGATGTGCGGCAGCACCTCGCGAAACCTCGTGCGCGTTTTCTTCCTGCAGAACCGGCTCAAATCGCAGGGCGGCAAGCCGGAACGAAAGGTCGGGAAAGTGCACGTAGTGGGTGCGGGCGTGATGGGCGGCGACATCGCCGCGTGGTGCGCGTTACGCGGGTTCGACGTGACCCTGCAGGACCGGAGCGAGGAATACCTGCGCCCCGCGTTGGAGCGCGCTTCGAAGCTGTTCAACCGTAAAGTGCGGGACGAGAGGGAGCGCGAGGTGACGTCGCAAAGGCTGCGTGCCGACGTTGCGGGCGCCGGCATCGCCGGCGCGGATCTCGTCATCGAAGCCATTTTCGAAAACCGCGAGGCCAAGCAGGAGCTCTATGCCGGGCTCCAGGCGCAGATGGCGCCCGACGCCCTGCTCGCGACCAACACCTCCAGCATCCGGCTGGAAGAATTGCGCACGGTGCTGGAGCGGCCCCGCCGCTTCATCGGCCTGCACTTCTTCAATCCGGTGGCCAAGCTGCCGCTCGTAGAGGTCATCCGCTGCGAGGACACGGAGCAGGCGGTGCTGGACACTGCATTTGCCTTCGTGCGCGACATCGGCAAGTTCCCGCTCGCATGCGCGAGCGCGCCGGGATTCGTCGTGAACCGCGTGCTGGCGCCGTACCTCGCGCAGGCGATGGCGCTGGCGGATGCGGGCGTGCCGCTGGCGGCCATCGACGATGCGGCGAAAGATTTCGGCATGCCCGCGGGCCCCATCGAGCTCCTCGACACCGTTGGGCTCGATATCGTGCTGAACGTCTCGGAAGTGCTGGGCGCCGCGTTCGACCGGCCGATACCGCCGCGGCTCAAGGCCATGGTCGAGCAGGGGCAGCTCGGCCGCAAGTCGGGCCAGGGCTTCTACCGCTGGGAGAACGGCAAGCGGATCGAGCCGGAAAACGAAGAAAGCGCCGGCGCGCGCGTGCCGGACGACATCACGGACCGTCTCATCCTGCCCATGGTCAACGAATCGGTGGCATGCCTGTCGGAAGGGGTGGTGGGCGACGCCGACCTGCTGGATGCCGGTGTGATTTTCGGCACCGGCTTCGCGCCGTTTCGCGGCGGCCCGCTCAAGTACGCGCGCGACCGCGGCGTGGCGGAGATCCGCTCGGCGCTGCAGGCACTCCAGGCGAAGCATGGTGACTGGTTCAAGCCGCATGAGGGCTGGTCCCGGTTCGGGGAAGCAACGAGCGTGGAAAAGTGATACGCCGGTTCTCCCATGCACGCTCAAATTGTGCGACGCTTCACGCTCGCGCGGAGCCGCGGTATCGACAGCTACAAATTCACGTTAGAATAATGGCTTAGCTCCGACGCCGGACCAAGAGTGACATTCAGGATGAAACATGACGGACGAGCAGCTGGATACTGAACTGCTCAAGGGCTTTTCCCCGCTCGACGGGCTGAAGCGTGACAACCTCGCTGCGCTGGCAAAGAAGGTGCAGCTGCGCGAGTTGTCCCCGCAGCAGGTCCTGTTCAAGGAAGGCGACACCGAGAAACGGACTGTCTACGTCGTATCCGGTACGCTCGAGCTCATCGACCAGGGCCAGGTGCAGGAACTGGTCGAGGGCGGCACCGACAGTGCGCGAAACCCGGTGTCGCCGATGTTCCCCCGCCGCGTTACCGCCCGGGCGCGCAATCGCGTGCAATATATTGCAATCGACAGCGACCTGCTCGACGTGATGCTGACATGGGACCAGACCGGTTCCTACGAAGTCTCCGAGCTGCAGGGCACGACCGACGTCGGGGGCGACGACTGGATGACGATGCTGCTGCAGACGAAGGCTTTCCACAAGATTCCGCCGGCGAACATACAGGCGATCTTCATGCGCATGCAGCAGATCAACTACAAGTCCGGCGACGTTGTCATCAAGCAGGGTGCCGAGGGCGATTTTTTCTACGTGCTGACGCGCGGCAGGGCGCTTGTTACGCGCGAGACGCCGCTGAACAAGGACGGCATCAAGCTTGCCGAACTCAGCGTCGGCGACACGTTCGGTGAAGAAGCGCTGATCTCCGACGCCAAGCGCAATGCGACCGTGACGATGACCAGCGACGGCGCGGTAATGCGCCTCGGCAAGGACGATTTCAAGCGGCTGCTGAACGAGCCGATGCTCGAGTGGGTAAGCCACGCGGAAGCCGAAGAAATCGTGCGCTCCGGCGGCCAGTGGCTGGACGTGCGGCTGCCGAGCGAATTCGAGAACCACCACCACGACGGTGCGATCAACATTCCGCTGTATTTCATCCGCCTGAAGATCAACACGCTGGATCCGAAGAGGAAGTACATCGTGTGCTGCGATACCGGGCGGCGCAGCTCCGCCGGCGCCTACATCCTCAGCGAACGCGGCTATCACGCCTACGTCCTGCGCGGCGGCATCAGCTCGGGTCAACGATAAAAGCGCCGACGCCGAAGGCCGACTCGGCACCGTCACCTCCCCCGTTGCTGATCGTAGCCCGCATGTAGGAGCCCGCCATGCGGGCGACCATCAACAATCCGAATGCGGCCCCGTTGTTCTGCTCGTTCCATAAGGGCGGTGCCGGAACGGAGCTTCGATCTGTCTTGGTGCCGGTCGCCCGCATGGCGGGCTCCTACGGGGGGCGGTGCGTCTCGCGGGGGTGGGCGGCTTCGGCTTACATCGTATGCGTCGGCTTGTCGCCGCCCAGGGCGCCGGCCAGGTAGTTCTCGATCTTCTTCTGCGTGTTGCCCTGGTCCTGGTCGCTGAACTGCACGCCTATGCCGGCCGTACGTTTGCCCTGGGCACCCTTGGGCGTCATCCAGACAACCGTGCCGGCTACCGGGATTTTCTCGTCCTCGCCCATGAGGTTCAGCAGCATGAACACTTCGTCGCCCAGCCGGTAGGAGCTGTTCGTCGGAATGAACAACCCGCCATTGACGACGAACGGCATGTACGCGAGGTACAGCGCGCTCTTGTCCCGGATGGTCAGCGTCAGCAGGCCGGGCTTGGCGGGTCTTGGTGTATCGGCCATTGTTCTATCGGTCTCATCTTGCAACCGGGACGGGCAGCAACCTTCCCGGGGAAAAGGCGTTGCGGTAATCGGCCAGGCCACCGGCCCAGTCGATCAACAGGCTTTCCAGGGTCAGCTGGACGTTATATGACGCCAGCGGCTGGCCCCGCAAGCGATTGATCGTGTCTAGATAGCAGAAGAGATTTCGCCTGTCCATGCGGTGCAGCACGGTTTCGGAGACGGGATGCCGCCCCGCCGCACGCGAGCGGTCGCTGAGGCGATAAACGCAGCGCTGCACCTGCCGGACCAGCCAACCGAGCACGAACGCCGGCTCCAGCCTGGCCCAGCGCTCGGCCACTTCCACGGGCGATGCACGGCCCTCGGCGAGCGCCGAGAATTCGCGTTCCATCCTGTCCGTGTCCTCCAGTGTGTCCAGCGCGTCGATGGCCGCCAGCGGAGCGTTGCCGGCTGCCTCCAGGGCCGCCGGCCAGTCGGCGCCGGGCTGCAGCCGGTCGAGCCAGGCAAGGCTCACGCCGGGCGGCGGCGCCGACAGGTTCAGGCGCTGGCAGCGGCTGAAGATAGTCGCCGGCAACCTGCCCACCCGATCCGCGACCAGCACCAGCAGCGCATCGCCCGGGGGTTCCTCCAGTGTCTTCAGCAAGCTGTTGGCGGCGTCCGTGGTCATGATGTCGGCAGGCTCGATGACCGCGACCTTGGCACCTCCCTCGTAGCTCGTCAGGGACAATTCGCCAATCAACTCGCGCACCTGGTCGATGCCGATCGACTCCTTGTCCGCGGGTTTTCTGAGCCAGCGCAGGTCGGCATGCTCCGGTACCGACGCCGGGTGGGCCGGCAGCGACCCCGGGGTTCCGATCCGCAAACGGCATTGCGCGAGCCAGGCGGCAGCGGCCCGCTTGCCGATTCCGGGTTGGCCCGTAAGCAAAACGGCGTGGGGCAGCCGGCCTTGCGCCTCGCGCGCGCGCCAGCCCTCGGCGAATGCCTTGAGCCAGGTTATTTCATGTGAATTTATAGACATTTAAAATCTATTTTTCATCTACATTCGCACTATCGGACCCGGGAACTCAAGGACCGGTTCTACGGCGCGCGCTGCCACAGGCGCTGCAAGGCCTCTCCGATAGCGGCCCGGACGTCCTCCAGCCGGCGGCTCGCATCGATCACCGCGAAGCGCGCGGGCTCGCGGGCCGCCAGCGCAAGGTACGCCTCCCGGACCCGCGCGTGAAACGCCGCCTGCTCCCCTTCGAGGCGATCGGCTCCGCTGCGCCGCTCTGCCCGCCGGCGGCCCACTTCGGCCGGTGCATCGAGGAGCAGGGTCAGGTCGGGTTCGAGATCGCCGTGCACCCATTTCGCCAGCTGTTCGATGCGTTCGGCATCGAGCCCGCGGCCTGCTCCCTGGTAGGCGCGGGTCGCGTCCGTGAAGCGGTCGCAGACGACCCACCTGCCCGCAGCGAGTGCCGGGCGAATGACATTCTCGACGTGCAGCGCGCGCGCCGCGAAGAACAGCAGCAGCTCCGCGGCGTCCGGCATCGGTTCCTCGCCGTGCTCCAGCAACAGCTCGCGTATGCGTTCCGCCGTCGGCGTGCCGCCGGGCTCGCGTGTCGCGATCACCTCGAAGCCGCGCTGGCGAATGAGGGCGCAGACGAAGTCGACGTTGGTGGACTTCCCGACCCCTTCGCCTCCTTCCACCGTCACGAAGCGACCCATCGCCATTACTGCGCGCCCTCGGCGTTGGCGTTCCGCAACCGCCGGAGGTAAGCCGCCACCGCGGCATCATGCTCCTCTTTGGTCGCGGAGAAGGTGTGGCTGCCGTCGCCGCGCCCGGTTGCGACAAAATACAGCGCATCGCCCGGTGCCGGGTTCAGCGCCGCCCGGATGGCGGCCCGGCCCGGCAGCGCGATCGGCGTCGGCGGCAAATGGTTGCGGGTATAGGTGTTGTAAGGCGTATCGGTCCGGAGGTCCGCGCGCGTGAGATTACCGTCGAAGGCCGCGCCGATGCCGTAAATGACAGTGGGATCCGTCTGCAGGCGCATGCCCTTCTCCAGCCGCCGTACGAATACGCCCGCGATCCGCGCGCGCTCGTCCTCCCGCGCCGTCTCCTTTTCGACAATGGAGGCGAGGATGAGCGCCTCGTATTTCGTCTCGAGAGGCAAGCCCTGGGCACGGTCGCTCCACTCGGCGTCCAGGGTAGCCTGCATGAGCGTGTACGCTTGGCGCAGGATATCAGTGTCCGCCGTGCCCTTAGGGAAGCGGTAGGTCTCCGGCAGGAACAGCCCTTCCGGATTCGATACCTCGGCGCCCAGCCGATCGAGCAACGCCGGCCAATCGTCGTATGCCATCGTGTGCGTTACCGATTCCTGGCGCGAGAGGCTGTCCAGCAGCTCGCGGAAGGTCCAGCCTTCAATGATCGTGAAGGAATGCAGCAGGACATTGCCGGTTACGAACTGGCGCAAGAGGTCCGGCGGAGTTACGCCTCCGACGATGCGATACTCGCCCGCGTGGATGGAGGCGCCCTGGCCTTTCGCTCGCGCGTACCAGTTGAACAGCTTCGGGTGCTCGATGACGTTCGCTTCCGCCAGCGACCGGCTCACCGTGGCGAACGCTGTGCCGGGACGGATTTCGAAGACGAGCCCCTCCTCCGGCACGGACACCGGCGTTTCGAGGAACCGGAACACCTGCCAGGCGAACGCCAGCCCGGCAACCGCGACTATCGCCAGTGCCAGCCAGAGAACGCGTTTCATCACCGCAGCTTGCGGAAGACCAGGCTGCCGTTGGTGCCGCCGAACCCGAAGGAGTTGGAGACGACCGCCTCGATCTTGCCCCGGCGGGCCTCGTTCGGCACGCAATCGAGGTCGCAGTCGGGGTCGGGTGTCTCCAGGTTGACGGTGGGCGGCATCACCTGGTCGCGAATAGCGAGTATGGAAAAAATCGCCTCGGCCGCGCCGGCGGCGCCGAGCAGGTGGCCGGTGACGGATTTCGTCGAGCTGACGGCAAGCGTGCGCGCGGCCTCGCCGAACGCGCGCTTGATGCCGACCGTTTCACCGATGTCCCCGGCGGGTGTCGACGTCCCGTGTGCATTCAGGTAATCCACGTCGGCCGGATCGATGCCGGCATCGCGCATGGCGGCGAGCATGCACTTGCGCGCACCCTCGCCGTCCGCCGGCGGCAGCGTGATGTGGTAGGCGTCGCTGCTCATGCCGAAACCGGCGAGCTCGGCGTAGATGCGCGCACCGCGGGCCCTCGCGTGCTCGAACTCTTCCAGCACGAGGCAACCGGCACCGTCGCTAAGCACGAAGCCGTCGCGATCGCGGTCGAACGGCCGGCTCGCTTTTTCCGGCTCTTCGTTGCGCGTCGACATCGCGCGCGCCGCACAGAACCCGCCAATTGAAAGCGGCGTTGTTGCGTACTCGGAGCCGCCGGCCAGCATCACGTCCGCATCACCATAAGCGACCATGCGCGCGGCGACGCCGATGCAATGCGTGGACGTCGTGCATGCGGTTACGATCGCAAGATTCGGCCCGGTAATGTGCTGCAGCATGCTCACATGACCCGACACCATGTTGATGATGCTGGCCGGGATGAAGAAGGGCGAGATCTTGCGCGGTCCCGCCGCGAGGTACTTGTTGTGGTTGTCCTCGATGGTCGAGAGGCCGCCGATGCCGGCACCCATGATCACGCCGATCCGGTGCCCGTTCTCTTCCGTGATCTCGAGTCCGGAATCCTGGACTGCCTTCATCGACGCGCCGATGCCGTAATGCATGAAGCGGTCCATCTTGCGCGCATCTTTCGGCGCCAGGTATTCACCGACGTCGAAGTCCTTCACGGAGCCCGCGATGCGAGTGGTGAACGCACCGGCGTCGAAGTGCGTGATCGGGCCGATGCCGGAACGTCCTTCACAGACGTTTTCCCATGCCGTTTCCAGCTGGCTGCCAACCGGCGACACCAGCCCGAGACCGGTAACGACCACTCTACGCTTGCTCAAGGAATTGCCCTGGACTCCGTGCGGAACTCGCAACTGACAGAAGCACGAAGGGCGCGGTCCGCCGCGAAGCGGATATCCGCGCCCTCGAGTTTGCGATCAGGATTCGCTGCGGCGCGCCGTAACGAAGTCGATTGCCTGCTGGACCGTGGTGATTTTCTCCGCCTCTTCATCGGGGATCTCGGTTTCGAACTCCTCTTCGAGAGCCATCACCAGTTCGACCGTGTCCAGAGAATCGGCGCCGAGATCGTCGACGAACGACGCGTCGTTCGTGACTTCCTCTTCCTTCACTCCCAGTTGCTCGGCAACGATGCTCTTAACTTGTTCTTCAATACTGCTCATAGTGATCGCTTCTCCTCAGGAAGAGACTTCGTAAGTGGCTGCCGTCCGGCTCATCGATGCCGTGATGCGTACCTTGCTTCTGTGCTCGGATGCCCGTGCCTGTAGTGCGGTCCGGAGGCGGTTTGATGCAGTTAAGTTTTTGAAATTTCAAGTGCCGGCAAGACCGTGCGACGGTATTGTAAGTGAAAGCCGACCGCCTCGCTACGGGGCGCCGTCAGGCCATCAGCATGCCGCCGTTGACGTTCAGGGTTTCCCCGGTGACGTAGGCGGCGGCATCCGACGCAAGGAACACCACGGCATTGGCGATATCGGCGCCCTCGCCGAGGCGGCCGAGCGGCACCTGCGCGCGTAGCGCGGCGCGCTGCTCGTCGGGCAGCACCCGGGTCATGTCGGTATCGATGAACCCGGGAGCCACGACGTTGACCGTGATGTTTCGCGAGCCGACCTCGCGGGCCAGCGACTTCGAGAACCCGATGATGCCGGCCTTCGCAGCCGCATAGTTCGCTTGCCCGGGATTACCCATGAGCCCGACCACGGACGCAATGTTGACGATCCGGCCGCGCTTCGCCTTCATCATGCCCCGCAGCGCCGCTTTGCAGACGCGGTAGGTGCCGGACAGATTGGTGGCGATCACCTCGTCCCACTCTCCTGCTTTCATTCGCAGCAGCAGGTTGTCGCGGGTGATGCCGGCGTTGTTGACGACCACGGTCGGCGCACCTTCGAACTTCTGCATCTCCGCGAAGAGCGATTGCACCGAGTCGTCGCCGGCGATGTCCAGGATCGCGCCGCGCCCGTGCTCGCCCAGCCTGTCCGAGATTGCCTGCGCGCCCTCTTCGCGGGTCGCGGTGCCGACGACCCGCGCACCCGCGGCGGCCAGGGCGTCCGCGATCGCGGCGCCGATGCCACGCGATGCGCCGGTGACGAGCGCAACCTCACCCTGCAGCAGGGCGCTGTCGAACCACTTGCTCATTTTGTCTGCTCTCCCAACTGCTCCAGTATCGCGTTCAAAGCCGCCGGCGAATCGAGGCACGCAGCCGGAACGCTGCGGTCGATGCGCCGCGCAAGCCCGGTCAGCACCTTCCCGGGACCCGCTTCGAGCAGGAAGCTCGCGCCGCGATCGACCAGGTAGCGGATCGACGCCGTCCAGCGCACCGGGCTGTACAGCTGCCGCTCCAGGCCGGCGCGGATGCTTGCCGGGGTGTCGTAGGGCTCGACGTCCACGTTGTTCACAACCGGTATCGACGGCGTTGTGAAATCGGTTTTGGCCAACGCCGCGGCGAACTCGGCCGCGGCCGGTCGCATCAGGTCGCAATGCGCGGGCACGCTGACGCTGAGCAGCATAGTGCGTTTCGCACCGACGGCTTTCGCCTGCGCGCAGGCTCGCTTGACCGCGGCGCGGTGGCCCGCGATCACCACCTGCCCCGGAGAGTTGAAGTTGGCGGCGCTGACTACCTCGCCTTCCGCCGCACCGCGGCAGACCGATACCACGACATCGTCGTCGAGGCCGAGGATCGCGGCCATGGCGCCCTCCTCTGCCGGCACCGCCGCCTGCATCAGCTCCGCCCGCCGCGACACGAGCCGCAAAGCGTCCGTGAAAGACATCGCACCCGCGCAGGTGAGCGCGGTGTACTCGCCGAGGCTGTGGCCGGCCATCAACGCAGGCATGCCGCCGCCGGCACGCCGCCACGCGCGCCAGGCCGCGACGCCCGCCGTCAACATCGCGGGCTGCGTCACCACCGTTTCGTCCACGCCCTCTGCGGGGCCTTCCTGGAGCAGCTCCCAGAGATCGAAACCGAGCACGTCGCTGGCTTCGCGGTAGGTATCGCGAATCTCCGGATACTCCTCGGCCAGCGCCGCCTGCATGCCCGCCGCCTGGGAACCCTGTCCGGGAAAAACAATCGCCAGCGCCACTCGATCCTCCTTCAGTTACCGCCCGCGCGGAGTGGCCGGGCATTATAAAGCAAGCTCGCCGCCCCGGCGGTCGCCCCGGCAATGGCGCCGTAAAGGTGCGCATTCACGATGACGGGGCCGCCCGCGGACGTTTCCGAGCCGGGCAAGGGGCCGACGAATTGCTCGTAGGCGAGTTTCCCCGCCACGAGCAGCGCGAGCACCGCCGATTCGAGCGGTGCCGCGCGCAGGCGATCGAGCGTGCCGGCCATCAGCAAGCCGTGCAGCAGGCCGGACAATCCGACGTACCACGAGAGCCCGGAATCGAGGAACCGGAAGCCCGCGTCCATCCCCGCAAGGCACAGCACGACGACGAGCCACCAGCCGGCCGGGCGGTAGCGGTCGCCGACGAGCGCCCACACGAGGGCGAGGCCGGCCAGGTTCAGCAGCAGGTGGCCAGGGCCGAGGTGCACGAAATGGCCGGTGACCAGCCGCCACCACTCGCCGGCCGCGATGCCCTCGCGATCCCAGCGCAGCCAGAGGCGGCCGGCGCTCCCCAGCGCCGCGGCGGCAAGGCTCGCGGCGGCAATCGCGAGCGGAACTTGGAGTTGGGTCACGCGTCTCATTAGGCCTGCTGTATCGCCCGCGATAAAATCTTCGCGTAACCCCATGTTTGATAGAATGGTCCGAATAGTCAGGGGACCGGGGGTATGAGTCAACGAAGACGGACGAACCGATCCGCCCTGCCACTCCCCGCTCCGTCCCGGAGGAACAAATTGCAAAATTTAAAACAACGAAAGCGTAGCCGCGGCTTCACGCTTATCGAGATCATGGTCGTCGTCATCATCCTCGGCATTCTTGCCGCCATT
Source organism: uncultured Woeseiaceae bacterium (assembly GCA_964607425.1). GTDB lineage: Bacteria > Pseudomonadota > Gammaproteobacteria > Steroidobacterales > Woeseiaceae > IDS-8. The sequence continues at coordinate 44,119 of CAZSKQ010000005.1, read as the reverse complement.
GTCGCCCCGAACGTCATCGGCCGGATCGATGACGCGCAGGTCACGCGGGTGCAGGGGGACCTGCGCGGCATCGAGAACGCGCTGAAGATGTACCGGCTCGACACTTACGCGTACCCCACCACGGAACAGGGGCTGCAGGCACTGGTCAGCAAACCCGCCGATCCGAACCTCCGGAACTGGAAGCCCGGCGGCTATCTCGACCGGCTGCCGAAAGACCCCTGGGGCAACGAATACCTGTACCTGAATCCCGGCAATCACGGCGAGATCGATGTCTACACGCTTGGCCGCGACGGCCGGCCCGGCGGTGAAGGCCTGGACGCCGACATCGGCAACTGGAACCTGGAGTAGCGCCCGGTCCCGGGCGCTGGCCGCGCGATGCGATCCGTCCGCCTGCAGAGCCGAGGCTTCACGCTCATTGAGCTGCTCGTCGTCATCGTCATCGTGGGGATCGTCACCGGCGTGGTGATGCTGTCGACCGGACTGCTGGGCACCGAGCGCGTGCTGGACGAAGAAGCGCGGCGGCTGGAGGCGCTCATCGAGCTGGCGGAAGACGAGGCGCTGCTGCAGGGACGCGATTTCGGGCTCGAGTTCCTGCAGGGCGGCTACCGCTTCGTCGAGCACTACCCGCTTGGCAATGAGTGGTTCGAGGTCACCGGCGACGACCTGCTGCGGCCGCGCCGCATCGACGAAGGACTGGTATTCGAGCTGTTCCTCGAGGACCGGCGCATAGAGCTCTCGTCGCAGGCGGCCGACATCGGTGACGGCCTCCCCGATGACGACGACCGGGACGACACGGCGAGCGACGGCGGCGCCCGCAAGGACCGCAAGGATAAGAGTAACTACACACCGCACGTGCTGATTCTTTCGAGCGGTGACGTCACCCCGTTCAGCCTCGCGATCGTGCGCGAGTCCGACCGCGCCGAGGTCGTGCTGGCCACGAATGAAGCCGGCGAGCTCGAGATCCAGTCAGATGGGCAGCCGGCGTTCTGAAGTCCAACGCGGCTTCACCCTGATCGAGGTCATGGTGGCGCTCGCGATCGCGGCGCTGGCACTTGGCGGCGTGGCGGCGGCTGTCAGCCAGATGGTGGAGTCGGCCACTGCCATGGAACAGCGCACCTACGCGAGCTGGATCGCGCAGAACCGGATCGCGGAATTGCGCCTCGAGAACGTCGTGCCCGAAGTCAGCGAAGATTCCGACGAGGTCGAGTACGCCGGCCGCGAATGGGTCTGGCGCTCGACGATCTCGGAGACCGGCGTGGAAAACCTGTTCCGGGTTGACGTCGACGTGTCGCTTGCCGGTTCCGACGAGGTCATCCGCCGGGTCAGCGGGTTCATCGGCGAACCCGGCATTCCCGGACAAAGCAACCTTGCCTGGAGCGGCGCCGCGCTTGGGCGGGCCCCGGGCCCCGGCGATGAACCGCAAGGTGATCCCGAAGATGAACCCGCGGACGGGACGGAGTTCAAGCGATGAGCCGCGGGTTCACGCTGATCGAACTGCTGGTCGCCATGGCCATATTCGCGATCCTCGCCGCGTTCGCATATGGCGCCCTCGGCGGGACGCTGGCCAGCGCCGAGTTCCTGACGCAGCGAACCGATCGCCTGGAAATGGTGCAGCGCACCATGCGTTTCCTCAGCGCCGATTTCCAGCAACTCGCACCGCGGCCGGTTCGGGAACAGCTCGGCGACGTCGTCGCGCCCGCGCTGGTAACCGATGTCACGTCGGAGTTTGCCGTGCAGCTCACGCACGGCGGCTGGAGCAACCCCGCCGGCCTGCCGCGGGGAACGTTGCAGCGCGTCGCCTGGCGGCTGCAGGACGGCGAGCTGGTCCGCTTTCACTGGACGGTGCTCGACCGCACCCTGGACAACGAGCCGTTGGCACGCGTGCTCCTGGACGACGTGGAGAGTATCGCGTTCCGGTTCCTGCAGGATAACGGCGAATGGACGGACGAGTGGCCTCCGCGCGACCGCGCCGGTCCGCTCGGGCTGCACCTGCGCCCGCGCGCCGTCGAGATCGTGCTGACGACCGAGCAGGAAGGCGTGATCACCCGGCTGCTGGAAGTCGCGCCGTGAAGCTCGCTCGCGGAAGCAGCAGGAACCGCGGAGTCGCGCTGATCACGGCGATGCTGATCAGTGCGCTGGCCGCGATGGTGGCCGCCGACCTTGCCTGGGACAACGCGCTCGACGTGCGGCGCACGACGGTGATGCTGCACCGCGACCAGGCGCTGCAGATCGCGCTCGGCGCTGAAAGCTGGATCATCGGCATCCTGCACCAGGACCTGGAGGATTCGCAGACGGATCACCTGGGCGAAATCTGGGCCCAGGAACTGCCCGGCCTGCCCTTCGAGGGCGGCGAGGTCGCCGGGCGCATCATCGACCTGCAGGGGCGCTTCAACGTCAACAACCTGGTCGATGACCGTGGCGAAGTACGGCCGCAAGCCCTCGAGCAGTTCCGGCGGCTCCTCATGGTGCTGGAGCTCGACCCGAAGCTCGCGGGCGTTGCCGCGGACTGGCTCGATGCCGACCAGGAAGCGCAGTTTCCGGACGGGGCCGAGGACACAACCTATACCACGGCGGTGCCGCCCTACCGAACCGCCAACCGCATGCTCACCAGCATCAGCGAGCTCGCCGCGCTCGAGGGCATGAGCAAGGCCGCGTTCGACGTGCTCGCGCCGCACATTACCGCGCTGCCGGGACGCACGACCATCAACGCCAACACGGCCACCGCGGCCGTCCTGCGGTCGTTGGACGAGAACCTGACCGCGGGCCACATCGAATCGCTGCTGGCCGAGCGTGCGGAAGGCGGATTTCCCGATGTCCAGACGGCGTTCTCGTCCCTGGTGGCCCCGGATGTGGTAAACAGCCTCGATGATGCGACGAATTACTTCCAGCTGCAGGTCGTAGTGCAAATCGGTAACGTGCGCTTCACACTCTACAGCCTGCTCCAGCGCAGCCCGCAAGGCAGCGTGACCCCCATCCTGCGCAGCTTCGGCACGGCCTGATGGCGGAGATCCTGGTTATCCGAATGCCGGCGGACGCGGACGCGCCCGCGAGCTGGATGGCGGTCGACTCCAGCGGCACGCGTCTTGGCGCCCCCGTTGCCGGTTCGCTGGCGGATGCGGCGGCCGCGGCAGGCGAGCGCAGGGTCATCGTTCTCGTGCCGGGCACCGAGGTGCTGACCGCCAGCGCGGACGTGCCGGTCAAGGGCGGTGCGCGCCTGCAGGCCGCCCTCCCCTACGCTTTCGAGGAATTCCTCGCGGAAGATGTCGACCAGCTGCACTTCGCCGCCGGCACCCGGCGCGAAAGCGGCCGCGTCCCGGTCTCGATCGTCAGCCGCGAAACGCTGGACGAATGGCAGCGGCGCCTGGCGGAGGCCGGGCTCAGACCCGCGGCCATGATCCCGGAGAATCACGGCCTCGCACGGCTCCCCGGCACGATCAGCCTGCTGGTCGCGGAGCAGGAAGTCATGGTGAACGACGGCGCGGAGGTCGAGCTCGTGATGCAGGGGGTCACGCCGGCCGAGGCGCTGGCGGCCATCGGTGCGCTCGACGACGACGAGACAGCAGACGACGGCGGCGGCGCCGCGCCGTCACTGCCGCGGCACGCCATCGTCTATTGCCGGCCGGGCGACGACGAGCGATATCGCCACGACTGGATCGCCATGCGCGAGGAACTCGAGAGCCTCGACATCAACCTGCTGCCGGACGGGGTGTTGCCGCGGCTGGCGGTAACCGTCGCGAGCGGTGCCGGAATCAACCTGCTGCAGGGCGATTACGCCGATAAGGCCGAATACGCCGGGTTGCTCAGGCGCTGGAAGGTGGCGGCGATGCTGCTGCTGGCGCTGGTCGGCGTCGGGCTGCTGGGCAAGGCAGCCAACCTGTACGTGCTGAACCAGCAGGAAGCGGCACTACGCGAGCAGTTCGTCGCGGAATACCGGGAAGCGGTGCCGGGGGCATCCGCGATCCAGAACCAGGACCCGGCCGCACTGCTCTCGTCGCTGCGCGCGCGCACCGGGCGCACCGAGACGCCGCAGGTCTTCCTGCAGTCGCTGGAGCAGGTCGGGCGGGCCCTGGACGCGAACGCGGAAGCCCGGATCGAGGCGCTCAGCTACCGCAGCGGCGTCACCGACATCCGCGTATCGGCGCCGGACGTCGCGACGCTCGACAACATCCAGCGCATGATCCGGGAGAGCGGGCGCTTCACGGCGTCAATCCAGGGCACGAACCAGCAGGGCGAACGGGTCAGCAGCCAGATCCAGATCCGGGAGAGCGGCGCATGAGGGACTGGTTCGAATCGCTGCAGCAGCGCGAGCGGCTGTTCGTGGCCGCGGCGGCGGCCGCCCTCGTGCTCGCGATCTTCTACCTGGCGATCTGGATGCCGCTGGACCGCGGCCAGGAGAGCGCGGCCCGGGGCGTCCAGACCTGGCAAGACGCACTGGCCGACCTGCGCGCGATGCGCGGCGACCTGCAGGCGGCGGCAAACGGCCGCGGCGCACCGGCGGGCCTCAACCAGTCGCTGGTCGTGATCGTGGACGACACGCTGCGCAGCCGTGATCTCTACAGCTCGCTGCAACGCAGCTCGCCGACCCCCGGGAACGGGATACGGCTGGAATTCGAGGGCGTCGCGTTCGACGACCTCGTGCTCTGGCTGGGCGATCTCGCGCAGGATTACGGCCTGCACGTGCAATCCGGCAGCTTCTCGACCACGGCACGGGACGCTGCCGGCCGGGTCAACGCCACGCTCATCCTGGAGCGCTGATGGTGAGCAGCGCCACAAGGTTCGCTTCCTGATGCAACGCCGCACCCGCCTGGTCCTCACCGGCGCCCTGGTATTCCTCGCCGGCCTGGTGCTGCTGTTCCCCGCCCGTGTCGCCTACCAATGGTTCATGCCCGACACGGTGCGCCTGTCCGGGATCTCGGGCACGGTGTGGCGCGGCTCCGCCGCGGCAGGCACCTTCGGCGGCTTCTATGCCGGCAACCTCAGCTGGCGCTTTCGCCCAACGGCGCTCCTGACCGGCAAAGCCGGCTATGCCGTCTCGGCCGAACCGGCCGGCGGTTCCCTGGAAAGCGAGGTCGCGCTGGCACCCGGAGGCTCCGTGCACCTGGCGAACCTGCGCGCCGGCGTATCGCTTGCGGCCCTAGGCGGCGCGCTCGTGGGCGCGGCGGGGCAAATCGATCTGCAGTTCGAAACCCTGGTCGTGGTCGACGGCTGGCCCCTGCGGGCGACCGGAACAGCCGAGGTGCACGATCTCGCCGTGCCCATGCTCGCACCCGTGCCGCTCGGCGATTACCGCGCCGCCTTCGAAACAGTGGAAAACGTCGTGACCGCCCGCTTCGAAGACATGGCCGGCGTGCTCGAACTGGCCGGCACGCTCGAGCTGCAGCCCGACCGGAGCTACCTCCTGTCGGGCCGCGTGCGCACCACCAACGAGACACCGGCCGAGGTCGTGCAGCAGCTGCAATTACTTGGCGAGCCCGACGCGGAGGGCATGCGCACTTTCCGCTTCGAGGGCGCGTTGTAGGAGCCGCCGCGCGGGCTTCTACAAACGGACTTCAACGAATTGCTGCAGCAGGGGGAAGTAGAGCGCCGTGCGCACCGGCGCATTCGTGAGCTCGCGATAGATGGCCGCGTACTGTGCGAGCTGCGGCCGATAGCGTGCTTGCTCCTGCTCGAGGAAGCCTTCGAGGTCGCCACCTTCGTGCGAGCTGGTCTTGTAGTCGACGATCCAGTGCACGCCGTCATCGGCGATGCGCACGCGATCGATGACGATTGATGTAGCGCGGCCCTGCCACAGGCCCGTCACCGCCAGCTCCGCGTGGCCTTCGCCGGTGAGCAGCCAGCGGCCGCGCTCGTCGGCGAGGATCCGCGCGACGGCTGCCTGCACGCGTTCGCACACGGCGTCGACGTCAGCCGCGGGTACCCCGAGGTCCGCGGCCCAGCGGCGGCTCGCCGGCAGCAGGTCCGCGGCCGTGGCGGCCAGCGGCGCGCGGCCGCCGGCCATCCGTTGCAGCCAGCGGTGGGCAATGGTGCCCGCGTGGCGCGAGATCGCGCCCACCCAGTAAAACTGGACGGGCCGGGGCGTGTCCCCGGCGGCCGCCCGGTCCCCGGCGCTCGCGCCCGGCAGCACCGGCGGCGGCGGCAACGCCGCCTCGTCCGCCAGCCGGCGCAGCAGCGGCTGGCGGAACACGGGAGCCGTGCGCGCGGGAGGCTGGGCCTCGCCGGCGGCGCGCGCGGCGAATGCCGCATCGTACTCGGCGCGGAGCGAGGGCCAGATCCCGGAGAGCAGTGCCGTGCGCGGCGGCGCGTTCAGGCGTTCGCCGTCGGCGGACAGCCCCACGTGCCCGACGAGGTGCAGCGATTGGCGCGCCCGCGTGCAGGCGACGTACAGCAGTCGATCCTGCTCCAGGCGATCCTTGTCGCGGCCCGCCGCTTCGATCCATGAATGCAGCGGATCCCCGTCAATCTCCGCACGCGGGCCGATCGGGCTGATGAGCAGGCCGTCATGCCCGTCACGGCCGGGAACGGCCCGCCAGCTCAACACGGGTTTCGCGCTGCCGCGCGGACGCCGCCCTAGCCCGTACAGCACTACGTGATCGAACTCGAGGCCTTTCGCCTTGTGCATCGTCATGACCTGCACGCGCGCATCGTGCCCCGATCCTGTCGACGTACGCTGCTCGTCGAGCATCGCTTCGAGCTCCGCGACTTCGGGCAGCGTACCCGCGGTCTCGAGACGCTCCAACACGTCGAAGAAGCGGTAGGCATTGTCCGCCTGCTCCTCCGACGCGAGCAGCAGCGGGCCGCGCAACGCAAACCACGCACGTTCGACCGTCTCGCGCAGTGAACGCGTGCCGTGGCCCGCGAGGAAAGGCGCGAGCGCCTGCACTACCGCTGCCAGGCGTGCATTCGTCGCCGGCGGCAGCGCGGCGGTGCGTACTTCGTCGTGCAGCAGCTCCCAGACCGTGCGCCGGCGATCGTTGCGTACCAGCGTGTGCAAGTCGTTCCACGTCAGGCCAGCCCACGGTCCGCGCAGCAGCCCGAGCCACGCGATGCGATCGCCCGGGTGGCACAGCGCGCGCGTCAATGCGAGCAGCTCGATGATCTCGGGCAGGTCGGTGAGGCGGTCGATTTCGACGGCCTGGTACCCGATGCAAAGTGCGCGCAGCTTCTGCAGCAGCAACGGCAGGTGCGTGCGGCTGCGCACCAGCACCGCCACGCTCTCATCGGCCGCGCCGGCGGCGAGGCACCGCCGGATGACGGCCGCGCCGCGCTCGGCTTCGTCGTCCGCGTCGGCCCCCAGCACGGCGTGCACCCGGCATTCTCCCTGCGGACGCTCGGCGCCCGCGACCGATGCCGAATAGGCGATGGCACCGCCCGTGATGTCGTCGGCGGCCGGCAACGTAGTCTCGAACACGCGGTTGAACCACTCCACCAGTTCCCCGCAAGAGCGAAAGTTGCGGCTCAGTACCAACGACTCCAGTGCAACGCCACCAATGCCTGCTTCGCGCGCCAGCAGGAACTGCCCGACCTCGGCATTGCGGAAGCGGTAGATCGACTGCATCGGGTCGCCAACGCAAAACAGTGTGCGCCCGTCACCCGGCTGCCAGCCCGCCACCAATTTCTCGAGCAGGCGGTACTGCGCGATCGAGGTGTCCTGCATCTCGTCGATCAGCAGGTGGCGCACACCGTAGTCGAGCAGCAGCGCGATCTCGCCGGGCTCGTCCGCGCTGCCGAGCGCGCGGTCGGCGGCCAGCGCGACCTCGATGTAGTCCGTGACGCCGCGCTCGGTAAAAAGGCGCCGCAGCTCGCCCACGGCAAGCGGCAGCAAGCGGAACAAGGCGAGCAGCACCGACCATTGCTCGTCGGTGTAGCGCGCGGGGGGCAAGCCGCGAACCCGGTGCAGCGCGGCGGCGAGCTCGGCGTGTGGCGCCAGCAGCTCGAGCAGCTCGAGCATTTCCTGCTTCTGCCCGTCGTCCCGCGGCGGAAACCCGTTGCCGCCGTTCACGGACTTGCGGAAGTTGCCGGCCTGCGTCAGCAGCAGGTCCGCCAGTGCGCGCCAGTCCTCCGCCCGCTCCGCCTCCGCCGGGGGCAGCGCCGTCGCCGGACCGGCCAGCCCGGCCTCGCGCGCGTCGCGGTTCCCGGCGGCGTAATGCGCGAGGCGGAGCAGCCGCGGAATGCACGCCGGCGGAAACAGGCTGCGCAGCTTGCGCAGGTGTGCCTCGATGAGCTCGGCGATGTTGGCTTCCAGCGCCCGGCGCACGCTCTCGGCGCCCGCGCCCGGCGCGAGCCCCGCGCCCACCAGCGGCAGCCACTGGTCGCGTGTCCCGAGCATACCGGCCAGGTGCGCGATGAACGCGCCGCTGTTGTTGTCGAGGTGCAGGAGCAGTTGTTCGACGGCCGCGGATTCCTCCCCCTCGACCAGCAGCCAGTCGAGCGTGGCCGCACCCGCCGCCCGATAAAAGCGCTCCAGCTCTTCGTCGGGCAACACGCCCGCGGTGCCGCCGAGGCCCGAGCTGAACGGCAGCGAGCGCGCAATGCTCGCGTTCAGGGCATCGAGCGTCTGGATGCGCATGCGGCGCGGCGACTGCACCAGCTCCCAGCCGCGCTGTGAGCCGCGTTCCAGCGCCCGGCGCGCGGCTTCGAACGTCGTCCGGTGATGGTCTTCGTCCGGCGGCACCCCGCCTGCCGCGCGCGCCAGCGCGGCCGCCACGCGTAGCTGCATCTCCTGCGCCGCTTTTTTCGTGAAGGTGATGGCAATCACTTCCTCGGGCTCGTCGACGGTCGCAAGCAGCGTGAGATACCGCTGGATCAAAAGTTCCGTCTTGCCCGATCCGGCAGGCGCCTGCACGATGAACGAGCGCGCGACGTCGAGCGCCGCCGCGCGCGCGCGGCGATCCTCCTCAAGCCGCGCGTCACAGCTCACGCTTCAATTCCTCGACGCGGCTCATGAGGGCGAGCGGGCGGCCGGCGTCGCTCCCGCGGCTGACGTTTACGCGCACGTCCCCGGCCGCGAAGCGCTCGAGCGCATCGTCCACGATCGCTTGCCACTCCTCCAGCCGGCGCCGCCACTCCGCCGGGTCCAAACCACCCCATTCGGCATCGCGGCCGATGCCCCGGTAGCGGATGCCGCTGCCCGCGAGATTCACCAACACGAGGGCGGCGACATCCCGGTCGAGGGCGGCGGCATAAACGACGAGTTGCACGTCTTTCGGCTGGCCGTTCCGGTCCAGCAGCGACTTGACGGCACCGGTCTTGTAGTCGATGACCAGCAGCGAGCCATCCGCCAGGCGGTCGATCCGGTCCACGCGCAGCTCCAGGCGCACGCCGTGCGCAAGGAGAACCCGGGTCGTTTCGACGCTTTCCACGGCGAACGGCGCACGCCTGCTTTCGCGCGTGACGAAGTCCAGCAGGACAGGATTGAGCCGGCGCCGCTCCAAAGCCAGCAGGCGGCGCAGGACCCCGTCCGCCTGCCGCTCGTGAGGCGCGAGCGCCGCATCGACCGCGGCCGCGACCCGCGCTGCCAGTGAGCCCTCCGCGATCCAGCCCCGGAGCTCGCTCGACGTGGGCCGCGATTTCAACAATTCGTAAAGCGCCGCGTGCACGATGCTGCCCCCCAGCATCGCGGACAGGCCCGGCTGCATGAGCGGCAACTCGCTCACCCCCAGCCGGCCGCAGGCGAACGCGCTGAAGGGATCGGTGACCTGGCGCTGCACCGTGTACGCCCCGCCGAGCACGCGCTCGTCCGGCTGCACGCGCGGCACCGGGTCGGCGGCGATGCGGGCCGTTGTGCCGCTGCCCGCCAGCGAGGCGGCATACCAACCCGGATCGGGAACGTCAGCGGCATCGGCTGCCGCGTAAGCCGCCAGCAAGGGACTGGGGCCGAGCTCCGATTCGCGATCGGCACGCGGCCAGCTCAGCACCACATGCGGGGCGCTGCCAGCGAGCCGCGCAAGCGTCCGCTGCGCAAAAGCGAGCGTGTCCGCCGGCGTGGCATCGGGCATACCGGCCTGCCGCTGCAGGGCCCGCGACACGAGCGGCAACGGGTGCGCCGGCGGGGGCCACTGCAGCGCGTGCAGGTTGCCGACCCTGACGTGATCGAATTCCAGCCCCGCCGCCTCCAGCGTGCCCAGCAGCTGCACGACCCCCGGCGCGCTTTCCGGCTGCCACACGACCTCGGCCCCGGCCTGCAGCAGGCGCGCGAGCGCCTCGCCGTACTTGAGCCGCGGCCGCACCGGTTCGATCCGGGAGAACTCGTTCAGGAGCTCGCGCCAGCGATTGACGAGCTGGAACTCCGCGCTGTCCCACGCCTGCTCTCCCGGCCAGCCGATGCGGTCGAGGAACGCGTGTATGCGGGCCGCCCAGCTCGCCGGCGAGGCCGGTTCGGCATCGCCGAAGCCCGCCTGCGCGACGCTGTCGGCCCGCGCGAGCCATGCGAGCGCCTCGGCGCTCTCGTCGGCGCCGCGCAAGGCACCGGCGAGGCTCGCCGGGCTCCAGCGCCGATCCGGCAGGCGCCGCAGCGCGAGCTCCAGGCGGCTGCACCCGCCGATCGCGCCACCGCCGGCCAGGGGTGTGCGCAACAGCAAACTGACCTCGCCGGATGACAGGCCGCGCCTGGCCCACTGCAGCCAGCCGATCGCGATGGCCACCAGCGGGTAATCGATGAGCTTGCGGCCGTAGGAGACCTGCACGGCGGCGGCGTACTCCCGGCCGCCCTGCTGCCAGCCCGGCGCGAGCCCTTCGCGCACCAGCCGCTCGGCACGGGCCGCGTGCTGCTCGAGGCCCGGGTACACGATCGCGATCCGGGCCTCGGGGTGGCTTGCCAGTTGCGCGCGCGCCCAGGCGCCCGCCGCGCGCAGCTCGGCGTCGGCGTCCGCGCAGGAGACGATTCGCGGTGCCGCGCCATGCGCGGGCGGCGGTGCCAGCGACAGGCGGCAGCCGCGCGTTTCGAGCGCCGCGGCCAGCGCTTCGGCGGCCGGGGTGAGGCGATCGAAGCCCGCGAGCACCACGCGCGCGGGCACCTCGAGAGCCCCGGTTCGTAACCTTGCAGCGACGAATTCCGGCAAGAGTGCGCCATCGATCCAGCCGTGGCGGTCGAGCAGGCGCCGGTAAGCATCGGCCGCGGAGGCAAACAGCTTCTCGTCGTCGTTGGCGGCGTGGTGCCTGAGATCGGCCAGGGGCACGCGCCAATCGTTGATGCGTTGCCAGGCCTGGCGCGACTGGCGCACGAGGGCCCCATGATCGAGTACCTGCACATCGGCCGCGCCCGCGATGCAGCGTTCCCACAGGATCGCTGAAGCCTGCGGGTGCAAACGCCGCGGGAAACCGGCGCCCGCATCCGCGGAGTCGACGAAGGCATTCAGCCAGGCTTCCCAGGACAGGATGCGCGGGGTCCGCCAGGCCGTGAACCCCTGCTCCAGCTGCCGGGCGTCGTGCACGCGCCGCAGCTCACGCGCCAGGCGGCGGCTCGCGGTGACGATTTCCGCACCGGCGTCCACCGCCTCCGTCAGCCACCGATACGCCGGCACCTGTCCGCCCCCGGGCGGCACCGTCAGATGGCTCCTTCCTTGCGCAGTGCCGCGATCTCCGTGGGGCTGAATCCGAGCTCGCCCAGCACTTCGTCCGTGTGCTGGCCGAGCTCCGGCGGCGCCGCGGCATAGCGCACCGGGGTCGCGGAAAAGTGCACCGGGTTCGCGATGGTCGGGACCTCGCTCCCGCCGGGCCGACGCAGGCGGCGCACGAGCCGGCGTTCCTCCGCCTGCGCGTTCGTGAACACCTCGGCGAGGTCGTTGATCGGGCCCGCCGGGATGCGTTTCGCCAGCAGCAACCGCGCCCACTCGGAGGTCGTGCGCTCGCGGAAACGTTCGGCGAGGATGCGGACGAGCTCCCGCCTGTTCTCGACCCGCGCGGCATTGGTGGCGAAGCGGGCATCGTCCGCGAGGGCGGCGCAACCGAGGCACTCCATGAGATCGCGGAACTGCCGTTCGTTGCCGGTCGCCACCATCAGGTGACCGTCGCGTGTCGCGAACGTCTCGTACGGCACGATATTCGGGTGGGCGTTGCCGAGGCGCCGCGGCGCTTCGCCGCTCGCGAGGTAATTCATGCCCTGGTTCGCGAGCCAGGCGACCTGGCTGTCATAAAGCGGCACATCGATGTGCTGGCCGCGGCCGGTGCGCTGCCGCGCCTGCAGCGCGGCGAGGATGGCCGTTGCCGCGTACATGCCGGCCATGATGTCGGCGATCGCGACGCCGACCTTCTGCGGCGCACCGCCCTGTTCGTCCGGTGCGCCGGTAATGCTCATCAGTCCCGCCGTGGCCTGGATCATGGCGTCGTAACCCGGATCCCCGGCTTTTCCACCGGTTTGGCCGTACGCCGAGATGGAGCAGTAGACGAGTCCCGGATGCACTTTTGCGAGGCTCGCCGCATCGAGACCGAATCGCAGGAGCGAGCCGACCCGGAAGTTTTCGACGAGCACGTCGCTTGCCGCCGCCAGCTTGCGCACGATCTCCTGTCCCGAGGCCTTCGTGAGGTCCACGGTAATGGAGCGCTTGTTGCGGTTCGCGGAATGAAAGTACGCGGCGTCGTCACCCATCCACGGCGGTCCCCAGCCGCGTGTGTCGTCCCCGCTACGCGGCCGCTCCACCTTGATGATGTCGGCACCGTAATCGGCGAGCAGCTGCGTTGCCCACGGACCGGCCAGGACCCGGCTGAGATCGAGCACTCTGATGCCCTCGAGCGGCGCTCCCAAGTTGTATTTCCTTCTGCTGTCCCCTGGCGAACCATTGTTCATGAACGGCGGGCAAATAAAAACCCGGCCAACCCTCAAGGCTGGCCGGGTGGGTCCGCACGGAGATTGCGGATTGCGCGGCTGAATCGAAACCGGTTGCCCGGTCGGGTTGACTCAGCCTAGCTCTTCGACCTCGGCGCCTTCTACCTTCTTCGGTGCCGGGGCCTGTTGTCCGGGGGCTTCTTTCTTGCCGTACCGGACCAGTAACTGCTGCTCCTGTTCCTTGCTCACGCGACTGATCGAGGCAATCCCGATCGCTTCACGGTTGAGCGAGCCGACGACGATGGCATCTCCGCCGTAAGGACAAAGGTAGCCGTCCCGCGACTCAAAGCCCAGCTGGAACGAGGATCGGAGTTCGAACGACGGTCGAAACAACGTGACGTAGTAAGCCCGGTCGCCGGGCCCGTAGATCAGCAGGTTGCGATCGTCGAGCGTCCTATAGTCTCGGACAGTCCGGATCGAGATGCAATCGCTGCCATTGTAGTCGACGTCCCCCTGGGCCACGGTTGCCCGCTCAGGTGCCGATGCACAACCTAATGTAATTAGTAACAATACAACGGCAAGTGACGTATTTTTAGGGATATTATTAATTTTCATTGCCTCCTCCGGAACCGGCGCCAAGAGTCGAAAAAGCCGCGGTCCGGATTTTATTGGAGTGCCGGACCGGGCGTTAAGTTCAGGACCGGTCCGCCATCCCGTCCTCCTTGGCAACCGGGCGCCGGGGGTCGCGGATCCACTCGCTGAAACTGCCGGCATAGAGCCGTGGGGCGCGCCAGCCGGCCCGCTCGGCGGAGAGCGCCAGGTGACAGGCTGTCACGCCGGATCCGCACATGGTAATCCACGACCGCCCCGGGGGCGGACCCAGGAGCGGCTCCCAGGCCTTCGCGAGGGTTTCCGGGGAGTGCCAGGTACCGTCCTCGCGCAGGCTGGTTCCGAGCGGGAAATTGACCGCGCCCGGCACGTGTCCGGCCACCGGGTCGATGGGCTCGCGGCGGCCGGCAAAGCGATCGGCGTCGCGCGCGTCGACCAGCACCTCGCCCCGTTCCAGCCGCTCCGGCAGTTCCCCGGTGCTCACGATCATGCCGTCGTCGGCCTGCGGCGGATAGGCGGTCGGCTCGGGTTCGGGCACCGTGGCAGTCGTCGGCAGGTTCTCGCGCCGCCAGGCCGCGTAGCCGCCGTCCAGCACCCGCGCGTCGGGGTGTCCGAACCACCAGCGCAGCATCCACCAGAGGCGCGCCGCAATGGCCCCGCCGGCCTCGTCGTAAGCGACGACCGTGCTGCCGGGCGCGATGCCCCAGCGCCCGAGGGTGGCGGCAAACGCTTCCGGCGCGGGCAGCGGATGGCGCCCGCTCGTGGCGGTGATCGGGGCCGCGAGATCGCGGTCGAGGTCGGCATACACGGCGCCGGGAATGTGCCCGGCAAGGTAATCGGCGCGGCCTTGCTCCGGGCGCGCCAGCTCGAAGCGGCAGTCGACTATGCGCCACTTCGGGTCGTCCAGGTGAGCGGCGAGCTCGCGCGGTGCGATCAATATATCGGCATGGGCCATGGTCCTTCTCCTGCTGCGTTCGTTGCCCCGGCTGTGGGCGTTGCCTTGTGCACAGCATAGCGCTCGGAGAGAATACGCGGTTTGCACATGTGGCTGCGGGAGCGGGTTTGGTGGAGAAAATCCTGGTCGGGCTCAAGCGGGTCGTCGATTTCAACGTCCGGGTGCGGGTGCGCTCCGATGGCAGCGGCGTCGAGACGGACGGCGTGAAGATGAGCATCAATCCCTTCGACGAGATCGCTCTCGAGGAAGCGTTGAGGATCCGGGAACGGGGCGAAGCGCAGGAAGTCGTGGTCGTCTCCATCGGCGGCGGCGAGGCGCAGCAGCAGTTGCGGACGGGGCTCGCGATGGGCGCGGATCGTGCCATCCTCGTCGAAACGACCGAGCCGCTCGACCCGCTGACCATCGCCCGTACCTTTCTCGCGCTCGTGGAGCGTGAGAATCCAGGGCTGGTGCTGCTCGGCAAACAGGCCATCGACAACGACAATAACCAGACCGGCCAGATGCTGGCGGCGCTGTGGGGGCGCCCGCAGGCGACGTTCGCCTCGAAAATCGTCTTCGAGAACTCGGCGGCGGTGGTCACGCGCGAGGTCGACGCCGGGCTGGAGACGATCGAGATCGACCTGCCGGCCGTCATTACCACGGACCTGCGCCTGAACGAACCCCGCTACGTGAAGCTGCCGGATATCATGAAAGCCAAGAAGAAGCCGCTCGAGACCGTCGCCTTTGCCGACCTCGGAGTGGAGGCGGCGCGCGCCTTCGAAACCGTGGCGTACGAACCGCCGCCGCAGCGGCAGAAAGGAGTGATGGTCGAGGACGTAACCGGACTCCTGGACGCACTCAAGGCAAAAGGACTCCTCTGATGTCGAAAGTATTGCTCATTGCCGAACACGACGGCACCGCTATCAATGCCAGCACGGCGAAGTCAGTCACCTGCGCGGCCGCTCTTCCGGAGGCCGAGATTCACGTGGCGGTGTTCGCGGACGATGGCACGGCACTGGCGGCGGAGGCGGCAAAAATCGAGGGCGTCGCGAAGGTGCTGCAGATCGATCATCCCGCGCATGCACATCCGCTGGCCGCGGCAATCGCGCCGCAGGTCGTTGCCATAGCAAGCGGCTATTCGCACGTTTTCGGACCGTCAACGACATTCGGCAAGGACCTGATGCCGAGGATCGCGGCGCTACTCGGCGTCAACCAGGTCAGCGATATCATGCAGGTCGAGAGCAGCCATCGCTTCAAGCGGCCGATCTACGCCGGCAACGCGATCCTCACCGTCGAAACGCCGGCCGACCAGCCGGTTGTGGCGACCGTGCGGACCGCTTCCTACCAGGCGGCCGGCGGCGGCAACGACGCTCCGGTCGAGAAACAATCGCTTGAAGTCGAGACGCCGGACCATACGCGCTTTTGCGAGCTGAAAGCCGGCAAGTCGGACCGGCCCGACCTGCAGACGGCAACCACGGTCGTTTCCGGCGGGCGCGCCCTCGGCAGCGCGGAGAACTTCGGCATCATCTACAGCCTGGCCGACAAGCTCGGCGCCGCCGTTGGCGCCTCGCGTGCCGCGGTCGACGCCGGTTACGTGCCGAACGAGATGCAGGTCGGCCAGACCGGCAAGATCATCGCCCCTGAGCTCTACATCGCGATCGGCATCTCCGGCGCGATCCAGCACCTCACCGGCATCAAGGACGCGGGCACGATCGTCGCCATCAACAAGGACGCCGACGCCCCCATCTTCGAAGTCGCCGATATCGGCCTCGTCGGCGATCTCTTCACCATCGTCCCGGAACTCGAACGCTCCCTGTAGGAGCCCGCCATGCGGGCGATACCACACACGTCCAAGGTGATTGCGGCCTTTCTTTGCGCGGGGAGATAGGGGAACGCCCCAATTTCGGGTGGAAAGGATTCACTCTTGGGGTTTGTGCGTGACCTTCCACGGATTCCGGGTGTCACCGGGGGGGCCTTTGGCGGAATGGCTCCCTCGGGGCCTTCGGCCCCTCAGTCCGCTTTATTTCCGCCAAAGGCCCCCCGGTGACACCCGGAATCCTCGGTGCCTGCGCTGAAGGGGGCGTTGTGGGCATGCGGAAGCCTTGGTGTCTGCGTTGAAGGGTTCGTCGCCCGCATGGCGGGCTCCTACAGCGGGGGTCTCAGCCGGTACCGGCGCCGGGCGTTTCGTGATGTCGCCACCGGCGGCGGGGCGGAGGCGGGGCCGGGGGGTGCCCTTTGCGGAAATAAAGCGGACTGAGGGGCCGAAGGCCCCGAGGGAGCCATTCCGCAAAGGGCACCCCCCGGCCCCGCCTCCGCAAACCCCGGCCTTAATGACCGGGAACCACAAGAGTCAAAGCCCCCCAGAACCGGGAACCACAAGAGTCAAGGACCCCAGGACCGGGGACCACAAGAATCAAACCCTACAGCACCTCGAGAATCGCTTCGGCCTTGCTGACCTCGAACTGCCCGGGCGCTTCCACCGCGGCATGCTGCACGACTCCGTCGTCGACAACCAGGGCAAATCGCTGCCCCCGCATCCCCAGTCCGAACTTGCTGCCGTCCATCTCGAGCCCCAGCGCCCGCGTGTATTCGCCGTTGCCATCGGCCAGCATGAGAACCTTGTCACCGACCTGGCGGTCCTTGCCCCAGGCATTCATGACGAAGACGTCGTTAACCGCCATGCAGGCAATGGTATCGACGCCCTTGTTCCTGATTTCCCCGGCGTGATCCACGAAACCCGGGAGATGGTTCATCGAGCAGGTTGGTGTGAATGCACCGGGCACCGAGACAAGTACGACCTTCTTGCCCTTGAACAGCTCGTCGGTCGATATGGCCCCGGGGCCGGATTCGGTCATGATCCCGAGTGTTCCGCCCGGTATCCTGTCGCCTGCTTTGATCGCCATGAACGTACTCCTGAAGCATCGTGTTGAAAAAAAAATCCCCCGGGCGTGACATCTTAGGCGGTCCGCGCGATGCCGTCACGTATAATGCCCGGCGGAGGTGCCATACAAATGGATTTTCAACTTAGCGAAGAGCAACAACTGATCCAGGCCGCGGCGCGCGAGTTCGCGCAAAACGAGATCGCGCCGATTGCCGCGGAACTGGATGCAAACGCCCGCTTTCCCACGGAAACAATCGCCAAAGCCGGGGAGCTGGGTTTCATGGGTATCGAAGTGCCAGAGGAATACGGCGGCACCGGCTCCGATGCCATCAGCTACGCACTGGTCATCGCCGAGATCTCCGCGGCGGACGCGGCGCACGGCACGATCGTGTCGGTCAACAACTCGCTTTACGGCACCTCGCTGCTCGACTACGGCAGCGAAGAGCAGAAACGGCAATACCTGGAGCCGGTCGCTTCGGGCCGCGTGATCGGCGCGTACGCCCTCACCGAGCCGCAGTCCGGTTCCGATGCCAAGGCGATGCGGTGCCGTGCGACAGTCTCGAGTGACGGCAGCTACTACACGATCAACGGCAAGAAGTCGTGGATCACCTCCGGACCTGTCGCGAAGTACCTGATCCTGTTCGCGCGCACCGAGCGGGACGGCAAGGATGCCGGCATCAGCGCCTTCGTGATCGATACGGAGGAACCGGGTTTCGCACGCGGCAAGGTCGAGCCGAAGCTCGGTATTCGCGCGTCCGCCACCTGCGAAATCGAGTTCACCGATTATCGCTGCCCCGCGGAAAACCGCCTCGGCGAAGAAGGCCGTGGTTTCCGCATCGCGATGGCGGTGCTCGATGCGGGCCGCATCGGGATCGCGGCGCAGGCGCTCGGCATTGCGCAGGCCGCCTACGATGCCGCGCTGGAATACTCGCGCGAGCGTCACGCGTTCGGCGAGCCTATCGGGAGCTTCCAGGCGATACAGGCAAAAATCGCCGACATGAAGATGCGCATCGAAGCGTCGCGGCTGCTGATCTACCAGGCTGCCTGGAGCCGCACCCGGGCGCGGCAAACCGGCACCCGCAGTACGCTGCCCGGCAGCCTCGCGAAGCTGCATGCTTCCGAGACGGCCATGTTCGTCGCCCACCAGGCACTGCAGATCCACGGTGGCATGGGCTACAGCAAGGAATTACCGGTAGAGCGTTATTTCCGCGACGCGAAGATCACCGAGATCTACGAAGGCACCAGCGAAATTCAGCGCATGGTAATCGGCAGGCTCGAGACCGGGCTGCGGTAGGACGTTGTCGGGGCCCGCGACGGGCGGGCCCCGAAGGATCAGCCTTCGTTCTCTCCGACGTGCACGACGAGGCCGTCGAGTTCCACGGTCATCTCGATCTGGCAGGTCAGCCTGCTGTTCTCACGCCGGTCGTAGGCGGCATCCAGCATGCTGTCTTCCATGTCGTCCATCGGCGGCAGCTTGTCGAGCCACGCTTCGTCGATATAGCTGTGGCAGGTGGCGCAGGCGCAGGCGCCGCCGCATTCCGCGACGATGCCGTCGATGTCGTTGGTAATCGCGCCCTCCATGACGGAGTAGCCGACCTCGACCTCGACCTCGTGGCGTTCCCCGCCTGGAGTAATGTAAATAACCTTGGGCATGTATTAATGGGAGCTTCGCTCCGTCAAAGGACGGGCGATTGTAAGGAGCCCGCGCAACAAGGGCAACGCTCGCTTGTATTAGCGCGCACTATTTGAAACCCGGTCGAACATGACTCGACCCCCGGCGTGCCAGCTCGAGTTTCGCGACGGTCTCCAGGTGGACCGCATCCGGGCCGTCGGCAATGCGCAGTGTACGCGCGCCGGCCCAGGCGGAGGCAAGCCCGAGATCGGCCGATACTCCGGCGGCGCCGTGCACCTGGATCGCCCGGTCGATGACCGCGAGCGCCATCGACGGGGCAACCACCTTGATCATGGCGATGTCCGCGCGTGCCGCCTTGTTGCCCGCCTTGTCCATGCGGTCCGCGGCTTGCAGGGTGAGCAGCCGCGCCTGGTCGATTTCGATGCGCGAGCGTGCGATCGCTTCGCGCACCGTCCCCTGCTCCGCCAGCGGCTTGCCGAACGCGACCCGTCCAAGTGCGCGGCGGCAAAGGCTTGCGAGCGAGCGTTCCGCCAGCCCGATCAGGCGCATGCAATGATGGATGCGCCCCGGGCCCAGGCGTCCCTGCGCGATCTCGAAGCCGCGCCCCTCGCCCAGCAGCAGGTTCTCCTTTGGCACGCGCACATCGTCGAACAGGATTTCGGCATGACCGTGAGGCGCGTCGTCGTAACCGAAAACCGTCAGTGGGCGCACGATCGTGATCCCCGGCGCATCGATCGGGACCAGGATCATCGATTGCCGGCGGTGTCGCTCCGCCTCGCTGTCCGTAATGCCCATGAAAATGAGCAACCTGCAGCGCGGATCCATGGCGCCGGAAACCCACCACTTGCGGCCGCGCAATACGTATTCGTCGCCATCCCGGGCGATGGTCGAGCGGATGTTGGTCGCGTCCGACGACGCGACGTCCGGTTCGGTCATGGCAAATGCGGAACGGATTTCGCCGCGCAAAAGCGGCTGCAGCCATGTTTGCTTCTGCTCCTCACTGCCGTAGCGCGCGAGCACTTCCATGTTGCCCGTATCCGGCGCGGAGCAGTTGCACGCCTCCGCGGCGATGGGCGAATGTCCCATGATCTCCGCCAGCGGCGCGTACTCGAGGACGTTCAGGCCCTTCCCGTGTTCGCTGTCCGGAAGGAACAGGTTCCACAGGCCTGCCGGCTGCGCCTCGGCCTTGAGCTCCTCGATCACCGGCGGCACGACCCACCGCGATCCGCCGGCGTCCAGGGCGGCAAAGTACCCGGGTTCCGAGGGCTGCACGCGCTCGACCAAAAACCGCTGCAGGCGCTCCTGCAGGGCCGCTACTTTGGGCGTGATTTCGAAATCCATGGCTCCCCTTCATGCGGCGCTGCCGCTTGCCAAAACCAGCATAGTCCGCCGCCGCGGGGCCAACCAGCGCCCCTCGTTCCTCCGGGCCCATATCTGATAAAACACCATAATTATACACTACAAGCTATTGAATATGCTAAGTTGACACTAAAAGCGCCATCGCCCATGATCGCACCTGCCCCGCACCCGCCAGGTGCGCGGGCTTTTTTTTCGAGGCGCGAGAAATCCAGGAACAGGAGCAGACCCATGCGCATGTACGAACAGTCAGAGGTTGATCGCGGTTGTCTCGCAGGTAAGCGTATCGCGGTCCTCGGTTACGGCAGCCAGGGCCGTGCGCAGGCCCTGAACCTCAGGGACAGCGGCCATGACGTGGTGGTGGGCTTGCGCCCCGGCAGCCCGAACCGGCAGCGGGCACAGGCGGACGGCCTCGCGGTAGGCGAGCCGCGGGAAGCTGCCGCGGGTGCGGCGCTGGTCGCGTTTCTCACCCCGGACATGACCCACCCCGCGCTGTACAGGGAGATCGAGCCGGCGCTGGCACCGGGGGCCGCCCTCCTGTTCGCACACGGTTTCAACATTCATTACCGGCGCATCGAGCCGCGACCGGACCTGGACGTGGTACTTATCGCGCCCAAAGGCGCGGGCGACCTCGTGCGGCGGCAGTTCGTCGACGGCCACGGCGTGCCGTGCCTCGTTGCCATCGACCACGACAGCACCGGCCGCGCCTTGCAGGTCGCCCTCGCGTTTGCGGACGGCATCGGCGGCACACGCGCGGGCGTCGGGGAGACCACGTTCGCCGAGGAAACGGAGACCGACCTTTTCGGCGAGCAGGCCGTCCTCTGCGGCGGCGCCACGGAGCTCATCGTCGCCGCGTTCGAGACGCTGGTAGAGGCCGGCTACCAGCCGGAAGTCGCTTACTACGAATGCATGCACGAACTGAAGCTGATCGCGGACCTGCTGCACGAGGGCGGCCTGAAAAAGATGCACGACGTGATCAGCGGCACCGCCGCCTACGGCGACGTGACACGCGGCCCGCGCGTCGTCGGCACGCAGGCGCGGGAGCAAATGCGGCAGGTGCTCGCCGAGATTCGCGAGGGTACCTTTGCCCGCGAATGGATCGCCGAGCACGAGGCCGGCGAACCGAAGTATCGCCGGCTGGTAAAAGCCGACCTGGACCACCCTATCGAAGAAGTCGGCCGGCGCTTGCGCCGTCGCATGCCCTGGCTCGTGAATTGAGCGGCCGTGCAGGTGCGAAAGCCGGGTGCGCTTGCTAAGCTATCGGCCCGTTGGAGGGACCCGGAACAATACAATGGACTATAAAGGCGCGAAAAAACTCTGGATGAACGGTCGCATGATTCCGTGGGAGCAGGCGACAGTGCACGTCATGGCGCACGCGCTGCACTACGGCTCCTCCGTCTTCGAAGGCATTCGCAGCTATCCAACCCCCGACGGATCGAAAATATTCCGGCTTACCGATCACATGCGCCGTTTCGTCAACTCGGCGGCGATCTATCGCATGCCGCTGGGTTACGAGCTCCATGAGCTCGTTGCCGTGTGCAAGCAGGTCGTGGCCGATAACGACCTCGTGAACGGTGCGTACATACGCCCGCTCGCGCTGCGCGGCTATGGCGCCCTCGGTCTCGCACCGCAGCCGGAGCATCCTGTGGACGTCGTCGTGGGCGCCTGGGAATGGGGTGCCTACCTGGGCGAGACGGCACTGGAGCAAGGCGTCGACGTCTGCGTCTCGAGCTGGCAGCGGGTCGCGCCCAATACTGTCCCTGCCCTTGCCAAGGCCGGCGGCAACTACCTCTCCAGCCAGCTCATCAGCACCGAAGCAAAGCGGCTGGGTTTTGCCGAAGGCATTGCCTTGTCGACGGACGGGACGGTCAGCGAGGGCGCCGGCGAGAACGTGTTCCTCGTACTCGACGGCAAGCTCCTGACGCCGCCGTCCACGGCCTCGATCCTTACCGGCATCACCCGCGATACGATCATGAAGCTCGCCGGCCGGCTTGGCCTGCCGGTCACCGAGCAGGCGATCCCGCGCGAGATGCTCTACCTCGCGGATGAAGTCTTCTTCACCGGTACGGCCGCCGAGATCACGCCCGTGCGTTCCGTGGATCGTATTCCGGTGGGCAACGGCAGCCGCGGTCCCGTCACCCGGCAACTGCAGGAGGCCTTCTTCGGCCTGTTCAGGGGCGAGACGCAGGATATCGACGGTTGGCTGGAAGGTCTTGACGCGCCTCCGGCGGTCGCGGCGACTGCTTCCTGAGCCCGTGCCGGAACGCCGCGATCCGGGCAGCCAGCTTCTCCGTTTCGATCAGGAACCCGTCGTGTCCCTCCGCGGATTCGAGCACCTCGTATTGCGCATTCGGTAAATGCCGTACGAGCGCCTCCTGCTCGTGCGGCGGATAAAGAATGTCCGATGCGATCGACACGACGAGCGCCGGCTGCCGGATGCCGGCGACAGCCGTCGCGAAATCGCCGCGGCCGCGCGCGAGGTCGTGGCCGTTCATCGCCTGTGTCAGGCGCACATACGTTGCCGCGTCGAAACGCCGGTTGATCTTCTCACCCTGGTAGCGCAGGTACGACTGCACTTCCAGTTCGCCGTTGTCGCGGCGCTGGCGGCCGAAACGGCGCTCGAAGCCTTGCCAACTCCGGTAACCGACGATTGCCATCATCCGTGCGGCCGCGAGCCCCTTTTCGGGCGGCGCGGCATCGTCATACTCGCCGTCGCGCCAGTTGGCATCCGCGTAGATCGCCGCGCGCTGCGCCTCGCTCATGGCCACGCACCATGCCGAGTGCCGCCCGCCGACACCAATCGGCACGATGCCCTGCACGCGGTCCGGATACATCAGCGCCCATTCGAGCGCCTGCATGCCGCCGAGGGACGGTCCGGTGACCAGCGACAGCCGCTCCACGCCGAGGTAATCGAGCAGGAGCCGCTGCACGTTGACCATGTCCCGCACGCTCACCTGCGGAAAGGCAGCGCGATATCGTTCGCGACTGCCCGGCCGCAGCGAAGCGGGGCCGGTCGTGCCGTAACAGCCGCCGAGGATGTTGCTGCAGATAATGTAGTCGCGGTCCGGGTCGAAGACTTTGCCGGGCCCGATCATGCCGGGCCACCACGCATCCACATCGGCCGAACCGGTGAGCGCATGGCAGACGAGCACCGCGCTCTTGTTGGCGTTACGCGGATTGCCCCAGGTCCGGTAGGCGATGACAACCTCGTCGAGGCAGCTGCCTGACTCCAGGCACACGCGCCCCGGCACCTCGAAATAATGCGTATCAGGCGATACGTGTTGCAGGAGGTATTCCGGCGCCTGGCGCTTTGCGGTCGCAATGTGCGCTGTTGCAGCACTCAGGGTCGGCACGCTCAGCAACCCGCCGCGGCCAGCGGCCGCTCGCCGGCGAAACCTGAAGCTGCCGCCAGTGCGCCCTGCAAGTCGACCAACAGGTCCTCCCCGCTCTCGATGCCGATGGATAACCGAAGAAGATTCTGGCCAACCCCCGCACACTCCAGTGCCGCCGGGTCCATTGCCGCGTGCGTCATCGTCGGCGGATGGCAGACGAGGCTCTCGACTCCGCCCAGCGATTCGGCGAGCGAGAACAGGCGCAAGCGCTCGACGAAGGTGCGCACGGCGCGCTCGTTGCCGCGCAGCTCGAAACTCACCATGCCTCCGAATCCTTGCTGCTGGCGGCATGCCAGGGCATGACCGGGATGCGATTCGAGGCCCGGGTAGTACACCCGCCTGACCGCCGGATGCGTCGTCAGCGCACGGGCGATCAGCGACGCATTTTCCTCGTGGGTGCGCATGCGCGCGTGCAGGGTACGGACGCCGCGCAGCGTCAGCCAGCTGTCGAACGGGGCGCCGGTGAGGCCGAGGCAGTTCGCCCACCACGACAGCTTTTCGGCTACCTCGCCGTCCGCGGCAACCAGCGCCCCGCCTACGACGTCGCTGTGGCCGTTCAGGTACTTGGTGGTCGAATGCACGACCAGGTCGGCGCCGAGCGCAATCGGCTGCTGCAATACCGGAGAAAGGAAGGTGTTGTCGACCGCGAGCAAGGCGCCGCAGCTTTTTGCGCGCCGCGCCACCGCGCTGATGTCAACGATGCGTAGCAGCGGATTCGATGGCGTCTCGACGAGGATCAGCTTCGGCCGGCGTGCACAGACGAGGCGCAAAGCGTCTTCATCGGACTGATCGACGAACTCGACGTGGAAATGCCCTTTCAGCGCAAGGTGGCGAAACAAACGGTATGTACCGCCGTAACAGTCGTGCGGCGCCACCAGCAGGTCGCCAGGTTCCAGCAGTTGCGCGAGCAGGGTCAGCGCGGCCATGCCCGAAGAGGTCACGACGCTCGCGGCGCCGCCTTCGAGGGCCGTCAACGCTTCCGCCAGCGCGTCCCGGGTGGGGTTGCCGCTGCGGCAATAGTCATACTCCCGTTTCCTGCCGAAGCCGAGGAAGGTGTGGTTTGACGAGAGATGCAAAGGGGGCACCACCGCGCCGAATTGTGCGTCCGTTTCGAGCGCCGCGCGCACCGCGCGTGTCGAAGGATGCTGCGTGGGATGCAGGGAAGTGGTCATGTGCGTCTCCGTTTCAGTTCCGATCGAGGGTCCAGCCAACTTGCTCATCGGAACCCCCGGAGATCGCCGGGAGGCGTGTCGAGCCCGCTTTCCGTTCGCACCGCGAACGAAATTGCCCGACACTCATCTCTCAGTGCGTCGTGCGCACCGCAGGAGTTGGCACCTTTTCGGGGTGGTTAAGCCCGAAGGTTGCCCCGGCGTCCAAGGGCCTTTCCCTCAGCCGGTCTCGATGAGTCGGTGTGCAGTGTAGATGGCCGTTCGTGCAGCCGTCAAGCACAACGCCTTTTTGCGGCTTTGCCGCCGCGCCAAAACGATCAGGAGTTCAAATCCGGCTCCAGCACGACCTCTGGTGCGATGTCGCGGAGGTTGTAGCGCGATCCCATTACGTAACCGTACGCACCGGCGTTCGCGATGAGCATCACATCGCCTTCTCTCGATTTCGGCAGCAGGCGGTCACTGCCCAGCCGATCGCCGCTCTCGCAGACAGGGCCCACCACCGTCACCTTTTCGGTTGCCGGTTCGTGCAGCCGCGTAAGGTTCACGATTTCGTGATAGGCGCCATAGAGTGCCGGGCGGATCAGCGAATTCATGCCGGTGCTCACCCCCACGTAGTGCATATCGCCCTTGCCCTTGATCTGCGTCACGCAGGCAAGCAGCACGCCCGCCTGCGCCACGAGAAAGCGGCCGGGCTCCAGCCACAGCCGATATCGCGGGAAAGTCTCGCGGATGCCGGACAGGAGGTCATCGAGCTGCGCGACGTCGAAAACGCGATCGCCCGGCCGCTCCGGGACACCCAGCCCGCCGCCGAGGTCCAGCACCTCCGCTTGCGGGAAGGCGTCTGCCGCGGCGGCAAGTTCCTGCGCCACGGCACCCCAGTTGTCCGGATCGAGGATACCGCTGCCACTGTGCGCGTGAATACCGACCACCTCCGCCCCCGCCCGCTCGACCAGCCGCGCCAGCTCTTCGATTTCAAAGCGGGGGATGCCGAACTTCGAATGCACGCCCGCCGTTTTCACATGTTCATGGTGGCCGCGTCCCTGCCCGGGGTCGAGCCTGACGAACAGCTGCTTGCCTTCGAACAGTTCCGGCCATTCCCGCAAAGGGTGCAGGTTGTCGAGCGTGACGCGCAAGCCTTCGGCCAATGCCCAGGCGTATTCGTGGCGCGGCGCGAAATTCGGCGTGAACAGGATGCGCTCCGCGCCGACCTCAGGCACCGTGCTCTGCAAGTGGCGCACTTCACCGGGGGAGACGCAATCGAAGTCGACGCCAAGCCGCGCCAGCGCGCGCAGGATCGCGGGATTGAAATTCGCCTTCATGGCGTACAGCACGCGGTCCACCGACCGCATATCGAGCAGGGCGCGCGCCGCGGCCTGCACGGTCTCCAGGTCGTACACGTAGGCAAAGCCGCGCTCGGCACCGATCCGCAGCAGCCGTTCGCGTTCCTTCTGCCACCACGGTGCGGGCCGCTCTGCCGCCGCGGCAGGCGCGCCGAACAGTTCCTCCCAACTCGGGCCGAAAGCAGAACCGCCATCCGCCTGCCGGATCATGGATGCGTGCAGCTTGGTGACCAGCCGCGGAGCTTCCTCCTGGTCGATGACGAAACTAAAGTTGAGATCGTTCGACGCCTGCGACACGAGATGGATTCTTTCCTCCTCGAAAACTTCGAGCGCCGGTGCCAGTCGCGGGAGGATGGTGCGAATGCGACGGCCGATCAGGCTGACGACGGCGCAGTCCGGAATCAGGCTCACGCGGCACAGCTTCTCGAGATCGCGCAGCAAAGCACGCCGCACGCCTTCGGAGAACATCTCGTCGACCGTATCGATCGACACCGTCACGGTAGTCTCCGATGTCGACACCAGCCCGATCGATACGCCATGACGGCGGAAGCAGGCAAAGGCTTCCGCGAGAAAGCCGACCTCGTGCCACATGACCGAACCGGCCATGGAGATGAGCACCGTTCCGGAGCGCATGGAAATGCCCTTGACCTGCGGTTCGGTCTCGCGGGTGGCGGCCGCAACCACCGTGCCGCTGATGTGCGGTGCGCGGGTGCAGCGAACGAACAGCGGGATGCTCATCGCACGTAACGGCGACAGGCATCGCGGATGCAGCATCTTGCTGCCCATGGAGGCGAGCTCCTGGGCCTCTTCGTAGTGCAGTTCCACCAACAGGCGGGCGGAAGGAACCAGCCTCGGGTCCGCCGTGTACAGGCCCGGTACGTCGCTCCACATTTCCATGCGACGCGCCTGCAGCTTGGCCGCGAAACAGGCGGCGGAGGTGTCGGAGCCGCCGCGCCCGAGCAGCACCGTCCCGCCGCGCGGATCGGTCGCGATGAAACCCTGCGTCAGGACGACTTTGCCGTGTGCCTCGAATGCCCGCGCCAGCAACGGGTCGGGTGCAAACCCGCAAATGGCGGAGAGCCGGTTCTGCGCGGCCGAGCGGTTCGCGCGGTCCTCGCCGGTGAGAATCTCGCGCGCATCCTGCCATGCGGTCGCGATGCCGGCGCGGTTCAGGAACGCAGCCCCGACGCGCGTTGCCATGAGTTCACCGAAGGCCATCACCTCCGCCCTGGCCGGCGCCCCCGCCTCCGCCGTCGCGCGCAGCTGCGAGGCGAGCGCGGCCAACCTGTCGAGATCGGACTGCAGCAACGCCGGGCCGTCCACGCCGAGGTCCGCGGCCAGCCGGTAATGCCGGTCCCGGATGTCCGCGAGCGCCGGTTCGGGATCGCGTTCCGCCGCCGCCTCGAACAGCGCATGCAACGCATTCGAGACACCCTGCAGCGCGGAATGCACAATGACGGGGCGCAAGCCCGCATCCAGGCGGTTTTGCACCAGCTCCGCGATGGTGTGCCAGTCGTCGGCGGCGGACACGCTGCTGCCGCCGAATTTCATTACGACCCATTGCGAGCGCGCGATGCGCGTATCAGCGCCGAGCTCCGCGCTGTCGGTAAATTCGGCTTCCCTCACCGTTGGTTTTAATCCCGGCTATTCACGAAATCGTTGGTTCGATCAGGATGCGTCGTCGTCGCCGATGATCACGGTGACCTGGCGGTGCACGTTCGGCAACGGTCCGGTAGGCGGCGTCGTCAGCTCGAGCGTGAACGTTTCCTCCCCCTCCACCTGCGCGTCCTGGACGATCGGTATCAACAGGCGCGCGGAGCGCTGTCCCGGCCCGAATACAAGCCCCATCGCTCCCGGGACGAAATAATCCTCGCCCTCGGTGGCGCTGCCGCCGACGATCGTGTAACGCGCTTCGAGCTCGGTGTCGCCGGGATTGAAGCGCAGTACGTCAATCTGCACCGCCGGGCTACGTTCGCTGACGTAGACGGTTTGCTCGGCGAAGCCCAGCGTGTCCGGCGGCAGGTCGACCTCGAAAGCACGCTGGTCGTCGTCCTCCAGCGTGAGGCTCACAAACGCGAGGCGCGAGCTGGAGTTCTCGGCATTGCGCAGCAGCAGGGTGGCCTGGCGGTCCGCCTCGCGCAGGTCGTCGGAGGACATCGAAATCGTAAGCTGTGCCGTGGTCTGTCCCGCGTCGAAATGCACCACGGATTCGGAGATCCGGTAGCGGCCACTGGTCAGGGGCGATCGATTACCGCTGAATCCGACCTCTTCAATCAGTACCGACAGCGGCTCGCGCGTGCCGCTCTCGCGCACCAGCTCGACCACGGCCGGACTGCCGCCTTCCCGCAGCACGAGAGCGAGCTCGGCACGCGGACCGCGGGTGGTCAGCGGCACCGTAAGCGCCGGCGGCACCCCCGCGGCGCCGGCCTCGGTGCCGGGTGCCGGCAAGGCGAAAGTCGTATCACCGTTCGCAGCCTCCGACTGGCGCTCGCTTGTCGGGGCGGCATCCTCAGTGACGGGCGGCAGCTCTGTCGCGGCGGGCGTGTCCGTCCCTCCACGAGCCTCGCCGGCTGCCGTTTGCACATTCGGCTGCGCAGCTGGCGGCGCTGCCGTGTCCGGCCGCCCGGTCTCCGGCAACGCCGTACCCGGGGTGGGTTCCGTCGTCGACGGGGGCGCCGTTTCGTTCGATGGCCCGGTTGAAGTTTGCGGCGCCGCCGGATCGCTCCCGTCGTCGGCGGATGGATCAGCGGCTGCCCCGTCGTCGCGCGCCGGCTGCTCCGCGGTATTGGCCAACTGCTGCGCCCGTTCGACGCTCGACTGCGCGAAGGCCCACAGCTGGCTGCGCAGCTCGGGCCGCATCACCAGCACGGCGGCGGCCAGGACAACCAGGGCCGGCAGCGCCAAAAGGCCCCAGCGGCGCCGTGTCTCCGGCAGGGGCAGCTTGGGCTCGACCCGGATTTCCTCGTGCTGCACCGGCGGCGGCGTGCCCTCCTCGGCCTCCAGCGCCTCGAGGAACGCCGCCGGCGTCGCGAAACGCGCGACACGAGAGAATGCCAGCGCTTTTTTGAGTGCCCGCCAGTGATCGTCGGACAGCCCCTGCGGCCGCTGCGGCTCCATACCCTGCTCCGCGGCTTCGGCGGCGTTGCGCGGCCCGAACACGCGGTGGCCGGCCACCAGCCGGTACATCAGGCAGCCGAGCGAGAACACGTCGTCGGCCGGCTGCGGGTCCTCGCCCGTCAATACCTGCATACTCGAGTAAGCGGGTGTGACCGCGCCGAGCACGCCGGGGTCAAAATCCTTCTGGCCCTGTGCCTGGTTCTGCCTGATGCGGGCGATGCCGAAGTCGAAGAGCTTCACCTGGCCCGACGGCAAGATCATGACGTTCGCCGGTTTGACGTCGGCGTGGATCACTCCGCAGCGATGAGCGTAGTCAAGGGCGGCCCCGACCTGGCGCACGATATCGAGCGCCGTCGCCAGGTCCAGCTCGCGGTGCCGCTCTTCATCCAGGATGGCGGCGAGGGAACGACCCTCCAGCCACTCCATGACGATGAAATAAATGTCGTCGTCGCGGTCGAGATCGATGAACCGCACGATGTTGGGGTGCGACAGGCAGCGTCCTTTCGCGGCCTCCTGTTGCAGCGCCCGCAGCGCGTGTGCGTTGTGGGACAGCTTCGGGGACAGCACCTTGATCGCAACCCATGGATCGACGCCTTCGGCTTCGGCGATGCGCCGGTCGAGTGCCTTGTACACGACTCCCATGCTGCCGCCCGCAACCCGTTCCTGCAGCAGGAAACGATCCCGGAGCACGGAGCCGACCTGCAGGCGATCGTGCGAACCGCCATCGTCCCGCTCCCCGGGTTCGATGACCGTAGTACGGCTGAAGGCATCGTCGTCGAGGGCGTCCGGCATCGTTGCCATGCTCTCGATCACCACCCGGTCCAGCACGTTGCGCACCAGCTGGTAGGTCTCGAGGCGCAGCTTGCCGCCGTTGTAACGCTTCTGCAGGATCTCGCGGATATCATCGCCGCGCTCGCCGGTTTCAGCCAGCAGCGCGGTGACGGCCGCATGGATATCCTTCAGGAGCGTCGCATTGTCCTCCTGCTCGCGCGCCCGGCTGTCGAATACCGCCAGTTGCTCGATAAAGGTCTTCTCGATTCTGTCGTCCAGGGTGGCGTTCATTTCAACGTCGGTGACAAACGCGTCCCGCGGGCCTCCTCGATTCCCAATTCCCGAGTTTAACGTGATTCGCGGCCCGAGTACGCGGGCCGCGGGGACGGGCCCGGTCCTCAGAGAACCTTGCCCGGATTCATGATGTTGGCGGGGTCCAGCGCCGCCTTGAGCGTGCGCATGAGTTCGAGTTCAACGCCGCCCCGATAGCGCCTGAGATCTTCCCGCCGCGCCAGTCCGATGCCGTGCTCCGCACTGATGCTGCCGCCGAAGGATACCGCGAGATCGTACACAAGTGCTGCCACGGCATCCCGCTCGGCAAGGAAGCGTTCGCCCGTCCAGTCGTGCGGCTGGCTCACGTTGAAGTGCACGTTGCCGTCGCCGACGTGTCCGAACGCGACGATGCGTGCTTCCGGAATGCGGACGAGGACGGCAGCGCTCGCCGCTTCGATCAGGTCGCCGATGCAATCGATGGGTACGGAAACATCGTGCTTCAGGCTGGCGCCTTCGTGTTTCTGGGCCTCGGAAATGGAATGCCGCAGCCGCCACAACTGCGCGGCCTCGCCTTCGTTCTTGGCGATGACGGCATCCGCTACCAGCGATGCTTCCAGCGCGTTCGCCAGCACATTCTCCAGCTCCTCCCGCCGCGTACGCGAAACCTCCAGCAGCACATAACAGGGATGGCGCCGCTCGAACGGATTGCGCGTTCCGGGGATGTGCCGCAATACGAAATCAAGCGCACGCTCCTGGATGAGCTCGAAAGCCTGCAGCCGGTCCGGCACCGAATCGCGCAGCTGCGACAGCAAGGCCACCCCCTGCGGTGCGCCCGAGACCGCCACCAGCGCTGTTTGCAGGTCGCGGACGCGCGGATAGAGCCGCAGCGCCGCCGCGGTAATGACACCCAGCGTGCCCTCGGCGCCGATGAAAAGCTGTTTCAGGTCATAGCCCGCGGTGTCCTTGCGCAAGGTCCGCAAACCGTTCCACACGCGCCCGTCGGCCAGCACCACTTCCAGCCCGAGCACTTGTTCGCGCGCGTTGCCGTAGCGCAGCACGTTGATACCGCCCGCATTCGTCGACAGGTTGCCGCCGATCCGACAGCTGCCTTCCGCCGCGATGCTCAGCGGAAACAGGCGCTCGACCCTGGCGGCGGCGGCCTGCACGTCCGCCAGGATGCACCCGGCTTCGGCAACGATCGAGTAGCCGCCTGGGGAAATCGAGCGGATTGCGCGCATGCGGTTCAGCGACAACAGGATCTCACCATCCGGCATCGCACCTCCGCACAGGCCGGTATTACCGCCCTGCGGGACGATGCCGATACCGGCTTCGGCGCATGTTTTCACGACCTCGCTCACTTCCCCTGTGTTGGCGGGAGCCACCATGAGCGGGGTGCGGCCAACGTAGCGGTCGCGCCATTCGGTCAGGTGCGGCTGCAGCGCCTGCGGGTCGTCCACCCAGCCGTCGGGGCCGACGATCGACTTCAGCCGCTCAAGCAGCACGGGCAAGCTCCGGCCAGGCCTCGCGCTCCCAGGTCGGCCAGTCGGTGTTGCTGCCGCATAGCACCAGCACTACATGCTTGCCGGCAAGATCCGAGGCCAACGGCCCGGCCAGTGCCGCGGTGCTGGCCGCGCACGCGGGCTCTACCGCGATTTTCATATCGGTGAACAGCAGCCGCATGGCGGCCCGCAGCTCATCGTCAGAAACGAGCACCAGCCGATCCAGGTTCGCGCGGCACAGCTCGAATGACATCGGCAAGGCGAACGGCGCGCCGAGGCTGTCGGCGATCGTTCGCACTTCTTCCAGTGTTTCCGGACGGCCGCTTTGCATGCTGCGGTGCATGGAATCGGCGCCCTCCGGCTCCACCCCGATGATTTCGCAGTCCGGCTTCAGCTGCCGAACCAGGCTCGCGATACCGGCACACAGGCCGCCGCCACCGATCGGAATGATCAAGGTATCGAACTCACCTACCTGCTCGCAGATTTCCAGCCCCACCGTGGCCGTACCCCGCAGCACGTCCTCGCCCTCGAAGGGGTGCACGAAGTACCGCCCTTCGCGGGCGCGGATATCGTCTACTTTAGCGAACGCTTCGTGGATATCGTCGGCCAGCACGACCTCGGCACCGTAATGCCGGCTGGCCGCCAGGCGCGCGGGATTGGCTTTGCGGGTCATCACGACCTTCGCACTGGTTCCGAGGACGCGCGCGGCGTAGGCGGTCGCCACGGCGTGGTTGCCGGCACTCACGGCCGTGACCCCGGCGCGCCGCTGCCCGGCATCGAGGCCCAGTATCGTGGACAGCGCGCCGCGCGGTTTGAAAGTGCCGGTCCGCTGCAGGAATTCGAGCTTGGCCGTGATCGCCGTGTCACGGCCGAGGCGCTGCTCGAGATTCGGGCAGCGCATCACGGGCGTCGTGACCAGCCATTGACGCAAGGTAACCGCCAGGCGGCGGACGTCGTCGATTCTCGGGTAGTCGAAGGCCATGGCGGCGGCTCCGGGACGCGCAAGTGAGGCGGCGATTATTATGTAAATCACGGCTTTTCGTCCAATCGGGTGCCACCGCTGGCCGATACCTCTTGCGCTGCCGCAAAGAGTTGATTAATTTGGAAAACCGACGAGCCCGTGAAACAGGCGATACGCCCGCTCAACCGGCCTGTCTCTAACGAGAACAAGATGGGATACGACGAATTATCGCAGTCCGGCATTCAGCGAATCGCCAAC
The DNA here is from genome assembly GCA_964607425.1 of uncultured Woeseiaceae bacterium. Lineage (GTDB taxonomy): Bacteria > Pseudomonadota > Gammaproteobacteria > Steroidobacterales > Woeseiaceae > IDS-8. Next base: position 11,166 of record CAZSKQ010000005.1, on the reverse strand, counting down.
TATTCGCCGTACCTGGATCAGTTGGCCGGTTTCGCCAACGAAATGGGCCTGCGCCAGCGCAGCAATCTCGTGCACCTGGAACGCAGCCTGCATGCCGCCTGGTCGTTGGGCCAGAACAGCATCCTGAGCTGGTCGCCACTCGATGACGGCCTCCTGGTACTCGTCGTCCCGCACTATGCCATTGCGGAATACACCGCCGAAGCGGCGTCGGATGCGCAGGCCGCGCAGCGCCTGTCGGCGGACTTCGTCACGGAGCTGATCTCGGGCGAGCGCCAGCTCACGTTGACACAGATGCAGAAGGTCGCGCGGCTCCTGAACGTGGAGCCCCGCTTCATTCCGCTGCGGCAGGCCCTCACCGGCCATCCCGTGGAGACGCAGATCATCGAGAAGATGATCCGCCGCTACGGCATCAATTACGTGGCGAGCCGCGCCGTCACGATGTTCGATATCGTGGGCTTCAGCCTGCTGACGCCGTTCGAGCAGATGACCCAGCTGAACAGCCTCTCGTATTCGCTGAATTCAGCGCACGCGAAGATGCTGGAGAAAGACATCAGCATCAACTTCGCGCGCTCGTCCAGCGGGGACGGTTTTTACGTCTGGAACCGCGATCACGGTCTTGAAGCAAACGTCAACCTGTACCACTTCATGCATATTGTGCTGGCGGACAACGCACTCGCCCGCAGCAAATCGATATCACGAGCGGTGCCCAGGTTACGGGCGTGCTTTCACGTGGGCAGCTGCTACGAATTCCACCAGTCGGAAGGGATCAACCCGACGATCCACGATTTCATCGTGGGCGATGTGACGATCGAACTGGCGCGGATGATCGAAGCAGCCCTGCCGGGACAGATTCTCGTCGGCGACTTCCTGGCGAAGGTCTCACCGGGGCCCGGCGGCCACGACGATTCGCAAGTCAACCTTGACGCCGTCGCCTTCCTGCAGCGGGCGCAGGGCAACCTTGCGAAATTGAGCGGGCTCGAACTCTCGGGCGAGCGCATCTCGGCGATCAAGTGCTACCTCACCGGTGAACGGCTCGAGAGCGGCGAATTCAGCATCCGCAAACTGAAGATAGCCGACAAGCACGGCCTCACCCGCACGGCGTACAACGCCAAGGTAAACATCTACCGCGACACGGCCGAGCCGATCCTGCTCGGTATCGAGGACCGCAAGCTGAAGCCAGCCGTGTAGAAGCGTGCGTCTCCGGGCAACCCGGCTACGGGTGGCGGATCAGGTGGTCCTCAACACGTGAAGCTGTTTCGGCAGCAGCAAGCGACGGGCGCGATATGCGGCTTACGAGGTTACGGCGCCTTCGTCTGGTACAAATCCCCGATGGCGTAGTTGGCCGTGCCACGAATCGTTGCGGGCAGGAAAGAAGCCTGGATCATGGCGGCCTTGCGGCTCGCCTCATCGGACAGGTTGCTGTTCCAGTTATTGAACTCGTCCCTGGTGCTGCGGAAGCTGTTCTCGAGTTGCGTGAGAATTCCCTGGCTGGTACGAATGACATTGAGCATGAACGTTTTGGCGGCCGGGCTTTGGATCCAGACGATGTCCGCAGCATACGCTTGTGCTTCAAAAGCGATCATGTCCTTGAAGGTAGCCGGCGGCTGGTCGCCATTATTCCTGAATTGAGTGACGTGCTGGTCCTCGTGCCGCATGACAGCCACGGACATCGCCCTCGCAGCCCTCACCGCATCGTCGGGAGGGGTGTTGCTGTTGACCAGGTCCTTGTACTGTTGGATGAACCACGGGATGTTGACATAGACGTGCTTCGAGCTATTCGTCCACGCCGAGAACCCGACTTGCTCGAATTCAACGTGGTTGTCGTGGAGCCTCATTGGCAGCAAATCGACCCCCTGGAGGGTAACACCGGCCGTGGAGGCGTCGGAGCGCACAACGCCGAGGATGAGACCGTCGACCAGTGCCTGCAGGACATCCATGGCCTGGGAGCCGACGGAGGCGATCACTCCTCCGGCGGCAGCCGGGCTTCCCAGCGCCGCCGTGGTCGCCCTTAGCATGTGTGGCGACGCGGCGGCCGACTCGTCGCTGTAGGCCAGCTCGCGGGAGAACGTCTCGATTTGGGGTTTCTCCTTGTGGGAAGCTGCTGCGAACACCGGGTGGGTCTCGGTGATCCGCGTTGCGCTCCCGTCGCCAGCGCCCGCCTGGCCGGAAACGCCACGCTGGTCCAGGTCGCGGCCCTGGTTGATGCGCGCGCCTTCGCCCGAAATGCCTGCACTCGAGCCGCCTCCCGACCCACCGCCTCCGGAACCGCCCTTGCCGGATTGCTTCATCACTTTCCACATGTCGGCGGCGGCCTTGCCCATTTCGGTTGCCTGGGTCGTCGCGGCCTTGAAGTTTTCGCTGGCGATGCGTCCGGCCTCGGTGGCTGCCGTGAGCGTGCCGGCGCTCGCGGCTTGTGCAGTAGCCTGGGTGCCCGCAAGCCCGCTCATATCCCGGAACATGTTGCCGTTCGCGATTGCGCCGAGCACCGCCGCGAGGCCGGCCGGATCGGGCGTTGGCGCAGGTGTCACCAGGTTGAGGACCGGCGCACCGAGCTGTTCCGGTCGAAGGTCTTCCGCGATCGCGCGGCTGCCGGTGCTCACCGGCGAGATTTCCGGAGGCTGCAGCGGTATCGGCGAATCCTGCCAGTTCCAGAACCGCGTGATATCGAGCTTCTCGGCCGAGTTGGAACGGCCGAGCACTGCTTCCGCAAAAACCCCGCCCGTCGGGATCGGTACCAGCCGCGCATCCTGCGCGGCAAAATCGACACCCCGGTCGCGCATCAGATCGGCCCAGCTCAAATTGCCCGCCAGGCCGCTCGGGTCCCGCGGCTCCGCCGGCGCCTTCAGGACGATGAAGTTGCCGGTCACCGCGATCGGATGCGGCTCGACCTGGTCCGCGAGCGGCTTGCCCTGCCACGACACGCCTGACAGCAGTAGCACCAGCGACGCCGAATCGAGACGCTCGAGTACCGCGCGCGTGTAGTAGCCGCGGTTGGCCTGGAGATGCGCGTGCAGCTCGGCGCGGCGATCGGCGGCGTCGGCGGCGAAGAAAGCGACTTTCTGCATGCGGTCGCCGCCGCCGAGGGAGAGTGGCACGACGGCGATGGACTGGCGCCCCCCGGATTCGTAACGCAGCACCATCGATCCTTGCGACTGGGTGCTTGCATCGCGGGCAACGTGCACGCCTTCGACGGTTCGCAAGAGGATCTCGCTCGTAAAATCGATCTGGTCGGTAGCGGATGGGACGACGAACGTGTTGGTCTCTGCCGGCACTCCGGCGACATCGACCCGCACGCGCGCGATGCCGACGTCCTCGAAACTGATGGCCACGAGCCGGGCATCGCCGGGCAAGACCTCGGCGATCGGGCCGGGGCGCACGACGGTACGGGTTACCCGCACCGTGCCGCCGTCGCCGGCGCTTGTTGTCGCAACAGCCGGGGAATCAGTGTCAGCCACCGGCGTGGCCGACATACGTGCCATGGTGGCACTCACGTTCGTGCTTACGACCGCGGCGCCGACGTTGAGCGGGAGCGACACGCGGATGCCGCCGCGCACTTCGATCCGCCCCCGGTCGTCAAGCAGCAGACTTGCCGCACGCCTGGTCAGGGACGCGGCAAGCAGCTGGCTGCGGAAACGCGCGACCAGCTTGCCGGCGTTCGTGCCGGAAAAATCGAGCAGCTTGAACGGCAGGAACAGCACACGATCGAACTTGTGCAGCTGGACCGCGACGCGGTACACCTGCACCACCTCGTAGTACTGGACCGTGAGCGCATGCATGTGGTTGTAGTTCGCGACTATCCGCGTAGACACTGCTTCGTGCTCGCTCTGGGAAACCTCCCTTACCGCACTTGCGCGGCGGTTGCGCACCGAGGTGGAGTGCTGCTCCGTCCGGTCGTTCACACGCTGGCTCATTTCCGCAAAGACAGACCGCGAGCCGACCGACCACGAGGTGCTCCGTGCTTCGGAATTCGTTTCGGATTCCTGGCTGGCCGTGGAGCCGCCGAAACCGAAGCCGAGCACACCGGCGGCCTCGCCGATCGTACCGGCGATACCTCCGCCGACACTGCCCGCCAGGCCGGAGCCACTGCTCGTTGACTTCGCCCAGCCGGTTGCAATCGAGCCCCCGTACTGCATCTCGTCGGCAACTGCGTTCTGGACTTCGCTCACGGCGCGCGCATGCAGCATCGAGTTGTCGAGTTCCTCGCGCTCTTCGATGCTCTCGGCGACCGTGGCGCTCGTGCGCCGCGCCCAGTCGATGACCGCGACGCGGGTGGCCTCTCCCGGCGCCAGCGCCAGTGAGTGGACCATGTGTCCCAGCGTAACGCCTTGGGCAAACCACGATTGCGAGTACGTCGCGAGGGCACCCACGGCGGGCGCGCCGAACCCAATGGCCGAATCGGTCAGGTCATCCAGCGCCAATGGCTGGCTAAAGGGCGCGAGGTTCCCGCCCTGCCCGGTCCCCAGCATGAACAGTGTGTCGTAGTACACGCGCTCCGTCGGGTATTCACCGAGTCGCGGGCGTAGCGCCTCCGCCGAAGCCTCGCTCTCGTCGGTGTCGCTGCCGCCGGCCGCGATGTTCACCAGCCGGCGGGCGAGCTGGCGCGGAGGCCACAGGGCGAGTTCCCGGATCGTGACCACGTGCAACGCGCTTTCGAGCTCTTTTGCTTTCGAGGCGGAGATTCCACGCAGTTGCTTGATGGGCAGGTCGCTTAGCGCGGTCGCGGGGACAGCCGGTGACGAAGCATCCAGCACGTCGCTGGGGAGCAGGCCCTGGCCGGTTCTCGAAGCCGCCAGCGCCGAGGCGGCCCGCGCGAACAGCGACGAGGACCCCAAATCGAAAATGGTTTCGATGCCCAAGTCTCGCAGTTGTGTCGTCGCGTCGGGGCTTACGCCAAGCAGTTCGGAGATCGGTTGCTGTAGGAGTTGCGCAACGCTCAGTTCCGCGCTGCTGCCTTTAACCGAATCGGCAAATCTCGTCATGGTGGATTGCCCTGGTTACAGCTTGTGCCGCCGCAACCGATGGTATTCCCCGACGGTTATGCTTGCAATATTGGTCTAAACCGCCGCAAGAGGTCCGTTCGGGAGACCCGGCAAGCGCAGGTGATAATGTTGGAGCTGGGGTGGGAGGCGGACAAGGGGCCGGTCGATCCCGGTCAGGTTGTGACCGTCCGGGTGTAAACCATGTGACCGGAATACACCCTTTGAAAATGGTCGGGGCGGGGAGATTCGAACTCCCGACCCCCACAACCCCATTGTGGTGCGCTACCAGGCTGCGCTACGCCCCGACCGATTCAAATGTGGCGCGTGATTATAGGAGGAATTCGCGCAAGATTGGCTTTTTCCGGCGCTTGCGGGACGAGCGATGAGGCGGGTCCTCGCGTGACGGAAACCGGGCCTGGATTCCCTGGATGATCAGCGCCGCAGAATTTTCAAAACTTGTTCAAGTTCAAGCCGTAACTGTTTGATAATTTGCTGACTTTGGCTCACGTCCGTCTTGGCTTCGTCGCCCGTTAACCGCTGCCGCGCGCCGCCGATGGTAAAGCCGTCGTCGTACAGGAGGCTGCGGATCTGCCTGATGATGAGCACGTCCTGGCGCTGGTAATAGCGCCGATTGCCGCGCCGCTTGACCGGCTTCAGCTGTGGAAATTCCTGTTCCCAGTATCGCAGGACGTGCGGCTTGACCGCACAGAGGTCACTCACTTCACCGATGGTGAAATAGCGTTTCCCAGGTATTGGAGGCAGTTCGTCGTTATTCCCCGGTTCCAGCATAGGCCTCTACTCGGGCTTTTAGTTTTTGTCCTGGCCTGAAAGTCACCACGCGGCGCGCCGTGATGGGAATCTCTTCTCCCGTTTTCGGATTCCTGCCTGGACGTTCGTTCTTGTCCCGAAGATCAAAATTTCCAAAACCGGACAGCTTGATCTGCTCCCCGACCGCAAGCGCCGCACGCAACTCTTCGAAGTACAGGTCTACCAGTTCGCGCGCTTCTCGCTTGTTGAGTCCCAATTCGTTGAACAGGGATTCCGCCATGTCTGCTTTAGTCAGTGCCATTTGATCTATTCTCTCAAAACAGCGGCAAATTCCTGCTGCAGCAATTGAACTGCGGCGTCGCGTACCGAGTCTGCATCGGCGTCGGTAAGGGTGCGCGAAGTTTCCTGCAAAATCAAGCCTAAAGCTACGCTTTTTAGCCCAGCTTCTATACCGGGCCCGCGGTACACGTCGAAAACGACCGCGCGCTGGATGCTCCGCGGCGCCGCCGCGACGGCCGCATCGACCAGGGCCGCGGACGTGACGTTCTCGTCGACTATGACGGCGATATCGCGGCGGATTGCGGGATATTTCGAGACCTCCGTCGCGACCGGCACCTCGGCCGCGAACGCCTGCTCAGTGTCAAGTTCAAAAAGCAGCACATCTGCCTGAATTTCCATAGCTTCTGCTATCGTCGGATGGAGCTTCCCGACGGTTCCGACGCGCACGCCGCCGCGCAGAATGTCCGCTGCCTGCCCGGGCTGCAGCACGCGGTGCTCTGCCGCGCTGAACGCAAATTCGCCCGGTGCTCCGGTGAGTTGGAGCAGCGCCTGGATATCTGACTTTATGTCAAAGAAATCCACGCCCCGCGCGCCTTCGGCCCACTGCTCGGGCAGGGCGTCGCCAACGGCGAGAGCCGCCAGGCGCATGACCTCCACCGGGGCGTCAAGCGTGCCGTGATACGACTTGCCGATCTCGAACAAGCGCACTCGCTCCTGCTGCCGTGCGAGGTTCGCGGCCGCAACCTTGAGCATGCCGGGCCAGAGCGAGGCGCGCATGACGGAGAGCTCCGATGAAATCGGGTTCTCGAGTTCCAGCGGGGGTGTCTCGCCCGCAAACAGCCGATGCGCCGCGGGGTCGATGAAACTCCAGGTAATGACTTCCTGGTAATCGCGCGCGACCAGCGTGTCCGCAACCCGGTCCAGGTCGACACGGCGCTCGCTCAATTGCCGGAGCGGCAGCGCCGCGACCGCGGTCGTCTCGGGAATGCGATCGTAGCCGTACACCCGCGCTACTTCCTCGACCAGGTCGTCCTCGATAGCCAGGTCGAAGCGATAGCTGGGCGGGGTCACGGTCCAGCCGCCTTCCGCTGTTTCGACGGCGAGGCCCAGCCCGCGCAGGTAGTCACTCACCGCTGCCGGCGCAATCTCTGTGCCAAGCACGGTGCGCAACCGCGCGCCGGTCAGCCGGATCGGGGACCGCGCGGGCATTTCCGCCGGGAACGTCGTGTCGTCAGTCGGCCCGGCTTCGCCGCCGGCGATTTCGAGCAGCAGTTGCGCGGCGCGTTCGACGGCGCGCGCCTGCCCGGCCGGATCCACGCCGCGCTCGAAGCGCAGCGATGCATCGGTATGCAGGTTGTAGCTTCGGGCCCGGCCGGCCAGCAGCGCCGGCGGCCAGAATGCCGCCTCGAAGAACACGTTGACCGTCCCTTCCGTTACCGCCGTGCTCAAACCGCCCATGATGCCGGCGAGGCCGATCGGGCCGGAATCGTCGCTGATCACGATGGTGCCGGCGGTGAGCCGGACCTCCCGCTCGTCAAGCAGTGTTACGGTTTCGCCGTCCGCCGCGAAGCGCGGCCGGATGGCGCCCCGCAGGCGATCCAGGTCGTAGGCATGCAGCGGTTGACCCAGCTCGAGCATGACGTAGTTGGTCACGTCCACCACCGGGTGGATCGGGCGCAAGCCCGCCCGGCGCAGCCGCTCCGTCATCCAGACGGGCGTCCGGGCGCCCGCGCCGATGCCGCGCACGACCCGCCCGGCGAAGCGCGGGCAGACGCGCGGGTCCTTGATCTCGACCGGATGCACGGCCTCGCTCGCCGGCGCCACGGGCGGGACGTCCGCGCTTTTCAAAGCCGCCCCGGTCAGCGCCGCTACGTCACGGGCCATGCCCAGGATGCTGAAGCAGTCGCCGCGGTTCGGCGTCAGGTCAATGTCCAGGACCGGGTCCGGCAGCCCGAGATAGCCGGCGAGGTCGGCGCCCGTGGGCGCGTCGTCCGGCAGGTGAACGATGCCGGCGGCATCGTCGCCGAGCCCCAGCTCGCGCGCCGAGCACAGCATGCCGTTCGATTCCACGCCGCGGATCTTGCTGCGGCGGAGCTTGACGCCGTTCGGCAGTTTCACGCCGGGGAGGGCCAGCGGGCTTTTCATGCCGGTAACGAGGTTCGGCGCGCCGCACACGACCTGGAATTCCTCGCGGCCGTCCGTTACCCGGCACAGGCTCAGCCGGTCGGCGTTCGGGTGGCGCCCGAACTCGAGTACCGCGCCCACGACTACGCCTTCCAGCGCCGCTCCTTCGGTTTCGATCGCTTTGACTTCATGGCCGGCCAGCGTGAGGCGCTCGGCCAGCTCGCCGATCGGCAGGCCGGGATCGGCCCATTCGCGGAGCCAGCTTGCGGGAAATTTCATCCGCTGCCCCCGCGTCAGTGGAACTGCCGCAGGAAGCGGAGATCGTTGTCGAAGAACAGGCGCAAGTCGCGCACGCCGTAACGCAGCATCGCGAGCCGCTCGATGCCTATGCCGAAGGCGTAACCGGTGAATTCCCGGCTGTCCAGCCCCACGTTCTCGAGCACGTTCGGGTGCACCATGCCGCAGCCGAGGATCTCGAGCCAGTTGCCCTCCTCCCACAGCACGTCCACCTCGGCCGAGGGCTCCGTGAACGGGAAGTACGACGCGCGGAAGCGCAGGATCGCGTCGCGCTCGAAGAAGCTCTCCACGAACTGGTGCAACACGGCCTTCAGGTTCGCGAAGCTGATGCCGCGGTCGACTACCAGGCCCTCGACCTGGTGAAACATCGGCGTGTGCGTCTGGTCCGAATCGCAGCGGTACACGCGCCCGGGCGCGATGATGCGAATCGGCGCGCCCTCTTCCACCAGGGCCCGGATCTGCACGGGCGACGTGTGCGTGCGGAGCAGCAGGCCGCCAGGGAAGTAGAACGTGTCATGCGATGCCCGCGCCGGGTGGTTTTCCGGGATGTTGAGCGCGGTGAAGTTGTGGTAGTCGTCCTCGATCTCGGGACCGGTGCGCACGCCGAAGCCCGCGTCGCGGAAGATGCGCTCGATGCGCGCGCGCGCGCGGGACACGGGGTGGCGGCCGCCGATCGAGCGGCCGCGCCCCGGCAGGGTCACGTCGATCCGGTCGGCCAGCAGCTTCTCCGTGAGCGCGGCCTGCTCGAGATCCTGGCGCTTCGCCTCCAGCCGCTCCCGGATGGCCTGCTTGGCCGCGTTGATCGCCTGCCCGGCCGCGGGACGCTCCCCCGCCGGCAGCGAGCTCAGTTCCTTGAGGCGCACGGTCAGCACGCCCTTCTTGCCCAGCCACGACACCCGGACCGCGTCGAGCGCGGCCAGGTTGCCTGCGGATTCGATGTCGGCGGTCGCGCTGGCTACGAGCTCATCCGGTCCCTGCATCGTCATCCAATGCGGGTCACTGCGGTCCCAGGGCCGATTTCGCCTGTGCGGCGATAGCACCGAAGGCTTCCGGGTCGTGCACCGCAATGTCCGCGAGCACCTTGCGATCGATGTCGATCTCGGCGCGGCGCAGGCCATTCACCAGCCGGCTATAGGACAAACCGTGCAGGCGCGCGGCCGCGTTGATGCGGGTGATCCACAGGGCCCGGAACTCGCGCTTGCGCTGCCGGCGGTCGCGGTAAGCGTATTGGCCGGCCTTGATGACCGCCTGCTTTGCAACGCGGTAAACCTTGCTGCGGGCGCCGTAATAGCCCTTGGCTTTGTCGAGAACCTTCTTGTGGCGTGCCTTTGCCGTCACGCCGCGTTTCACTCGTGCCATGTCTCAACCTCCTCAGCTGTAGGGCAGCAAACGCCGCACGCTCTTCAAATCCGCCGGATCGACCTGCTCGGTAGAGCCGAGCTGCCGTTTGCGCTTCGAAGGCTTCTTCGTGAGGATGTGGTTGAGGTGGGACTGGGCACGCTTGAAGCCGCCCTTGCCCGTCCGCCGGAAGCGCTTGGCCGCGCCCCGGTTCGTCTTCATCTTCGACATTGTCAACTCCGTAAGCCTGGTCGCATGCCGCTAGGCCGCTGCAGGCGGGTATTGGCCGGACTGCCCGTATGGCAGGCCGAACCGTTACTCACTTTTTCTTTGGCGCCATCACCATGACCATCTGCCGACCTTCCAGTTGCGGCATCTGCTCGACCACGCCAATTTCATTCAGGTCGTCCCTGACCCGGGCCAGTAGCCGCGCACCCAGTTCCTGGTGCGCCATCTCCCGGCCCCTGAACCTCAAGGTGACTTTCGTCTTGTCACCGCTTTGCAGGAAGTCGATCAGCTTCCTCAATTTGATCCGGTAATCGCCTTCGTCCGTCCCGGGCCGGAATTTGATCTCCTTTACATGTACCTGCTTCTGCTTGCGTTTGGCGGACTGTGCCTTCTTGTTCAACTCGAACAGGTACTTGCCAAAGTCCATCACCCTGCAAACCGGAGGGTCGGCCGTAGGAGAGACCTCGACCAGGTCGAGACCTTCTTCCCTTGCGATCTCAAGCGCTGCTGCGAGAGGCATGATGCCGGCCTGGTTGCCGGCCGAATCGATCACCCGAACCTTGGGTGCGTCTATCTCGTCATTGCGCCTGATGCGCTTGGTGGCTGCGATACTCGGATCCTCCTTCTAACCAATAAAAATACGACCGCGAACGGCGTAACGCGCCCGGGCACGCGATTGCCTCACGGAATTTACGAGATGCTCGGCGTCGATCCGGCTGCACAGGCGCGGGACGCGGATTTTAAAGCGCCCCCGCGCGGGACACAAGCCCGGAAATGCCTGATTAGCAAGCGGTTCGGGGAAATCGGGAGAAAAAGATGCCGGTACCGGGGGCGCGCGGCAAAACCGGGGCCGGCCTTTTGTGCCCTTTTCCCGCTGGTGGGCGATGGTGGTTTCGAACCACCGACCTCCACGATGTCAACGTGGCGCTCTACCCCTGAGCTAATCGCCCGAACGGATGCAGGCGCGCAAAGATACTGGAGGGCACGGGGTTCCGCAACTGAGGCGTTGTGGCACGCATTCCCTGGGCGCCGGGGCTGGCGGAGGCGTGGTCGGGGGGAGGGTCTTCGGCGCTGGCCACAAGCACGTCCCTTTGGCGTTTGTGGCACGCATTCCCTGGGCGCCGGGGCTGGCGGAGGCGTGGTCGGGGGGAGG
>CAZSKQ010000004.1:76646-94057 GCA_964607425.1 uncultured Woeseiaceae bacterium | reverse complement strand
GCCGGAATAACAACCATCGCCCTGATCATCGCGATCCTGGCCATCCTGCTTTACAACACAGTCAAAGTGTTGAAGGAGTACGAGCGCGGCGTCGTCTTTTTCCTTGGACGCTTCCAGCGCGTAAAAGGGCCGGGCCTGATCCTGCTCTTTCCGATCATCCAGACGATGACGAAGGTCGACCTGCGGGTGATCGTGCTGGACGTGCCGACGCAAGACGTGATTTCCCGCGATAACGTGTCGGTGAAGGTCAACGCCGTGATCTATTTCCGCATTGTCGATCCGGAAAAAGCCGTCATCCGCGTCGCGAACGTCTTCGAAGCAACCAGCCAGCTTTCGCAGACCACCCTGAGGTCGGTGCTGGGCCGGCACGAGCTCGACGACATGCTGGCGGAACGCGACAAGCTGAATGCCGACATCCAGTCCATCCTCGACCAGCGCACCGATAACTGGGGTATCAAGGTAGCCAACGTCGAGATCAAGCACGTGGACCTCGACGAGAGCATGATCCGCGCGATCGCGCAGCAGGCGGAGGCGGAGCGCTCCCGGCGCGCCAAGGTGATCAACGCCGAAGGCGAATTGCAGGCCGCGCAGAAGCTCGCCGACGCCGCGCGCACGCTGGCTTCGGAGAAGCAGGCACTGCAGTTGCGCTACCTGCAGACGCTGAAGGACATCGCCAACGACAAGACCAACACGATCGTCTTCCCGGCGCCGCTGGAAATGCTGGACGCCCTCATGACCTGGACCGGAGCCCGCAAGGCACCGTAGGGGGAAAAAAGGGGACGGGGTTCCGGTTTGAGTTTGAGTGCGGCGGAGGGATTTCGTTTTCGTCGCACGAAGGGAGCGGCCGGCTTGCAGGGGGCGTAAGGCGGGGACATACGGTGGTGGGTCGCCCGCATGGCGGGCTCCTACAGGGGGATTGTTACCGTGATGCGGGCGCCGCCCTGGTCGGAGCGGCCGATGTCCACGGTGCCGCCGTAGGAGGTCGCGATCTCGCGCACAACGGCGAGGCCGATGCCGTGCCCCGGCGCGTTTTCGTCCAGGCGCATGCCGCGCTCGAGCAGGCGCTCCGCGTCGGCTTCCGGGATGCCGGAGCCATCGTCCGTTACCGTCATCTGGAAGCCGTTGCCCTTGCCGCCGGCCGGCCGCACACGAATGGCCACTTCTTTTCGGCTCCACTTGCATGCGTTATCGAGCAGGTTACCGGCAAGCTCCAGGAAATCGCCGCTGTCACCGCGAAACGCCGCACCTTCGGCGACGTCGATGCCGATGCGCGGCTCCTTGTCCTTGTAAACCTTCGCGAGGGCATCGGCCAACCGCTCCAGCTCCTTCTCGATCGCGACGGAACCAACGCCAAATCCCTCGGCCGCATAGCGCGCCGGCTTGCGCAGCTGGTAGCGCACGATATCGTTCATGCGCTCGACCTGGTGCTCGATTTTCTCCCGGAGATCCGATTCCGGCTGCTCCGAAAGCAGTGACCGGATAGCCGCGAGTGGCGTCTTGAGGCTGTGCGCAAGATTCCCCAGCGTGTGCCGATAGCGTTCCGAGCGCGCCCGTTCGGTCCGGATCAGAACGTTGGTGTTGAGTGCGACCCCGCGCAGCTCGGAAGGGAAAGCCTCCGATAACGATTGCCGCCGGCCCTCCTCGATTTCGCCAATTTCCTTCTCGATCTGCCGCAGCGGCCTCAGTATCCCGCGCATCACCAGCGAGATCGCGAACAGGATGCCGAACGCCACGGCGGCAAACCAGCCGAACAACTGCTTCTGGAAAGCGGCAATCTGGGCGTGGAACGTGTCACGGCTCTCGGCGATGCTGAAGGTGTAGGGCTCGAGCTTGCCGTCGGGCAACTCCCAGGCCACCGCCAGGCTCAGGGCCATGAGCTCGTCGCCGTCCGACGAGGCAATCACCGCATACTGCTGCTCACCCTGCACAACCGGTTTCGGATACGGCAGCTCGTGCCCGAGCGAGGACCGCGACCGCCACACGGGATCGCCGCGGCTGTCGCGCAGCTCCGCATAAAGCCCGGAGCCGGGGGTCGCGAAGCGTTCTTCCGGAAGGTCCGCGGGCATTTCCAGCTCGCCCTCGGCGTTCGGCTCGGCCGCTGCAAGCAGCGACATCAGGTGGCCGTCCAGGATGTTTCGCTGCGCCTGCTCCCCCGCCTCGCGAAAAGCCGTGTCCAGCAGGACGATGGTCGCACCGAAGAAGACGAGTAGCAGGAAACTGACGGAGACCAGGAGCCGGGCGCTTAGCGAATGCATCGGCGGTTTACTTAGGGCTCCTGGTGACGTTCCAGCGCAAAGCGGTAGCCGCGGCCGCGCAGGGTCTCGATCGGCTTGATAGTGTTGTCCGGATCGATTTTCCGGCGCAACCGGCCGATAAAGACCTCGATCACGTTACTGTCGCGCTCGAAGTCCTGGTCATAGAGGCGATCGGTCAGCTCCGACTTCGAGATGACCTCGCCCGCGCGCATCATCAGGTGCTCCAGGATGCGGTACTCGAAGCTCGTGAGCTCGACCGCCCGGCCGTCGACGGTCAGCTCCTGGCGCGCGGTATCCAGCGTGACCGGGCCTGCGGCAAGAAGCGGCGATGCCCAGCCGCCGCTGCGGCGCAGAAGTGCGTTGACCCGGGCGAGTATTTCCTCGAAATGAAACGGCTTGACGACGTAATCGTCGGCGCCCGCTGACAGCCCGTCGACCTTGTCCTGCCAGCGGTCGCGGGCGGTCAGCACCAGGACCGGGTAGGTTTTGCCCTTCTCCCGCAGCTCGCGGATCAGGTCGAGCCCCGGGATTTCGGGCAGGCCGAGGTCGACGATCGCGAGGTCGATCGGGTACTCCAGCGCGTAGTACAGGCCTTCCCTGCCGTCGGCCGCCTGCTCGAGGGCAAAGCCCTGGTCGGCAAGCTGCCGGCCCAGAGACTCGCGCAGCGTATCGTCGTCTTCGATCAGGAGCAGGCGCATGGTGTTTGCGCCTACCCGCGAGTGCTGCGTCCGGGAATCCGCTCCGTCCTCACCTTCCCGTCCTCGGTCAGCACCTTGATGATGTGTACTTCGCGATTGCCGTTCGTGCGCGTTTCCGCGCTGAGGATGCGGCAGTTGCATCGCCGCCTTACCATCTCCACCGCCTCGCTGAGCGAGGGCCCGTCCTGCTGGGCGACGAGGAAGCTGTCAAGGCGGGGCGGCGAACGCTCGAAATCGGCGGCCGCCGCCGGCGCCATCGCGAAGGCCAGTACCAGCATCAGCATTTTCGGCGGCATTCGCATCGTTGTGACCCGGGTAGTTCTACGTCTCGAGGCGCATCACGGCGCGTGGCGCATTTTGGTGGCTCGCCCGGGCGAATGCAACGAACGGCCGCGCGATTCAATACGGCGCGGGCCGGACGTCCACGCGGATGCGGAGCCGCTTGCCCGGGTCGAACGGCGTATCGGTGGCGTATTTCTGGCCGCGATAGCGGTAGATGACACGGTAGCTGTCGATGCGCTCCTCCTGGTGCGTCGTGTAGCGCGTTTCGCAGCGCTGCACCGGGCGCGAGTAGCTTTCGTGCACCCGCTCGCCGGAATCGCCGCCAATCGCCGCGCCGGCCAGCACACCCGCTACGGTTGCCGCATCGTTGCCTCGGCCGCTGCCGAACTGGTGCCCGATGACGCCGCCCAGCACCGCGCCCATGAGGGTGCCGGTGACATTCCGGTGGGGATGGCGCTCGACGGTGTAATGGCGCGTCTCTTCCCAGCATTCGCGCACCGGGGTCCGTACCGTCACGTAGCGGACGTTCGGCTGGACACTCACGACCTGCGCGTAATCGTAGACGGCACCGCGCCTGGGGCCGTCCGCAAGCGCCGCGCCGCCGGCAAGCAACAGCGCCGTCGCCGCGGCGCCCGACAGGATCGTCTTCGTATTCATTGTCTTTACTCCTGGCCGTCTGGAACGGGAACCCACTCCCGAGCCTCGGGCGCAGGATAGGACGGCGCCAATGAACCGCGGCTGAACCGGATCGGGGGAAACGGGGCCGGGCTGCCCCATTCCTACTGCTCCTGCTTCTTCGCCGCCTGCCAGTATCCCTCCAGCACCTCGATCGATAACTCCCGGAGGTCCCTGCCGTCGGCGGCCACGGCCTCCTCCATGCGCCGGAACCGGCGCGCGAATTTCCGGTTGGCGGCCGCGAGCGCCTCCTCCGCGTCCACGTCGAGATGCCGCGCGAGATTGACGACCGCGAACAAAAGGTCGCCCAGCTCCTCGCTGGTACGCGCGGCGTTGCCCTCCTGGCGCGCCTCGTCCAGCTCGGCAAGTTCCTCCAGGAGCTTCAGCCGCGGGCCCGCGGCGTCCGGCCAGTCGAAGCCGACGCCGGCGGCGCGGCGGCCGAGTTTCTGCGCCCGCTTCAGCGCCGGCAGTGCCTTTGCGATACCGTCCAGCGCGCCGGGTGCCGCACCGCCCGCCGCCGCCTGCCGCTCCTGTGCCTTGATGCGTTCCCAGCTGCCGGCAACGGCGCCGCGCCGGCGCTCCTCGGCGGTCCCGAACACGTGCGGATGGCGGCGAATCATTTTTTCCGTGATGCCGGCGGCGACATCCTCGAAGTCGAACGCGCCGACTTCCTCCGCCATGCGTGCATGAAATACGACTTGCAGCAGCAGGTCACCGAGTTCCCCGCGCAGCGCGGGCAGGTCGCCGCGCGCGATGGCGTCGGCCACCTCGTAGGCTTCCTCCACCGTGTACGGGGCTATGCTCGCGAAGTCCTGCTCGAGATCCCAGGGACAGCCGGTTTCGCGATCCCTGAGCCTTGCCATGATTTCCAGTAATTTATCGATAGATGACATATCGCTATGTATTACCGTCGGTTTCTAACAGCACGCTGCGAAGGATCGTCAGGATATTGGCGGTGGCGCCCCAGATCCGCTCGGACGCGTACCGGTACTCCAGCACCGGCACCGCGACGCCGTGCATCATCCGGGTCGAGGTATGTGCGTTGCGCGTGTCCAGCAGGAAGGAGAGCGGGACCTCGAAGGCATGCTGCACCTCGGCGGGCTCGATGGACAGCTCGATGCCGGGCCGGACGAGGCCCACTACCGGGGTGATCGTATAGCCGGTGACTGTCAGCACCGGTTCCAGGTAACCCGCTATTTCCACGTCGGCCGGCGAGATGCCGACCTCTTCCTGCGTCTCGCGCAGCGCCGTCGCCTCGATGTTCCGGTCGCCCGGTTCCATGCGCCCGCCGGGAAAGCTGACCTGTCCGGCGTGATATCTCAGGTGTTCCGCGCGTCGCGTCAGCAGCACCGAAAGCTCGCGGTTCGCGACGATGGGTATCAGCACGCCCGCTGCCTTGAACCCGCCGTCTGCCTGCCGCCGGAACTCCACCGGCCAGCTCGCGAATTCCGCAGGCAGTACCACCCGCGCGGGATTCTCGGGCAGCGTCGTGCCGGCCAGCCGCTCCCGCACCTCGGCGGCGGTGAGCCGCAATCGCTGCTTGCTCAGTGTTGGATACCGCCTTTCGCCAGCTCCGCCGGATCCAGCAGCCGGTCGAGCTCTGCGTCATCGAGATTTGTCATCTCTTTTGCCACCTCCTTCACCGGCCGCCTCTCGGCGTAGGCTTTTTTCGCGATTGCGGCGCCCTTCTCGTAGCCGATGACAGGGTTCAGCGCGGTGACGAGGATCGGGTTGCGGTCGAGCGCCGCGCGCAGGTTGTCCTCGTTGACGCTGAAACCGGAGATGGCACCGTCGGCCAGCCGGCGGGAGGAACTTGCCAGGATATCGATACTCTGCAGCAGGTTGTAGGCAATGAGCGGCAGCATGACATTGAGCTGGAAATTGCCGGATTGCCCGGCGACGGTGATGGCGGCGTCGTTGCCGATGACCTGGGCGCACACCATGGTAACGGCTTCGGGGATCACCGGGTTTACTTTCCCGGGCATGATGCTGGATCCCGGCTGCAGCGCGGGCAGCGCGATCTCGCCCAGCCCGGCGAGCGGGCCGGAGTTCATCCAGCGCAGGTCGTTCGCGATCTTCATCAGGCCGGCGGCGAGCACCTTGAGCTGGCCGGAGGCCTCGACGGCGGTGTCCTGCCCCGCCAACGCTTCGAACAGCGAGGGCGCCTGGTGAAACGCAATGCCGGTGCGTTCGGAGAGCAGGACGGCCACCTTGGAGCCAAATTTGGGGTGCGCATTGATGCCGGTGCCGACGGCCGTGCCGCCCTGTGCGATGGCGGTGAGGCGCTTCATCGTATCGTTGAGCCTTGCCGCCGAGCTGCCCACCTGGGCCGACCAGCCTTCCAGCTCCTGGGCCAGCGTCACCGGCATCGCGTCCATCAGGTGCGTGCGGCCTGTCTTCACGACGTGGCGGGTCTCCTCCGCTTTCCGGAGCAGCGCCTCCTGCAGGTGGGCAAGGGATGGCTGCAGCGCATCGTGGATGCCGATGGCTGCGCTGACGTGCACGCAGGTCGGGATGACGTCGTTGCTGCTCTGGCTCATGTTGACGTCATCGTTAGGATGCACGGGCGACCCGAGACGTTCTGCCGCGAGATGCGCGATCACCTCGTTCGCGTTCATGTTGGAGCTCGTACCCGAGCCGGTCTGGAACACGTCGATCGGGAACTGGGAATCGTGTTCGCCCTCCGCGACGGATAGCGCGGCTTTCTGGATCGCGACCGCCTTGTCGCTCGTCAGCAAGCCAAGCTCCGCATTCGCGCCGGCGGCCGCCCACTTGACCAGCCCGAGCGCCTGGATAAAGCGGCGGGGCATCGGGATGCCGCTGATAGGAAAGTTGTCGATTGCCCGTTGCGTCTGTGCGCCCCAGAGCGCGTCCGCGGGCACCCGCAGCTCGCCCAGGCTGTCTTTCTCGGTACGGTAGTTCTTCTCGCTCATTACGCCTTGCTCTCCGCGCCGCCGCCAACCGGCGGCTGCAGCCAATAGTGTATGATTCGCGCTTCGCCATAGTCCAGTTCGGAGCCATGAGCATCAAGGCTTTGTCACCGGTCGACGGCCGCTACGCGGGCCGGGTCGGACGCTTACGAGACATCTTCAGCGAGTACGGACTGATCCGCTATCGGCTTCTCGTCGAAATCCGGTGGCTGCAGTGGCTCGCCGACGAACCGTCCTTCGAAGCGCTTCCGCACCTCTCGCCGCTGGTAAAGGGCGCGCTGAACCGCATCAACGACGGCTTTTCCACCGACGACGCGGAGAAGATCAAGCGCATCGAAGCGACTACCAACCACGACGTCAAAGCCGTCGAGTACTTCCTGCGGGAACAGCTCGGCAGCGGCAGGGACGTCGGGACCATCGGCGATTTCATCCACTTCGGCTGCACCTCCGAAGACATCAACAACCTGGCGTATGCGTTGATGCTCAAGTTCGGGCGGGACGAGGTCCTGCTGCCGGCCATGAAGGAGGTGCTCGCGAAGCTGCGCTCCATGGCAGGCCGGTACGCGGACCTTGCCATGCTCTCGCGCACCCATGGGCAGGCGGCCTCGCCGACGACGGTGGGCAAGGAACTCGCCAATGTCGCCGCGCGCCTCGCGCACGCGCAAGCCCAATGGGCAAAAGTCGAGGCCCGGGGCAAGATGAACGGCGCCGTGGGCAATTTCAACGCACACACCGTCGCCTGCCCCGGAGTCGACTGGGCGGACGTCAGCCGCCGCTTCGTCGAATCGCTCGGGCTCACGCAGAATCCCCTTACCACGCAGATCGAGCCGCACGACTGGATAGCGGAGTATGCGCACGCGCTCGCCCGCTACAACACCGTGCTGCTCGACTTCTGCCGTGACATGTGGGGCTACATTTCGCTCGGCTACTTCCGCCTGCGGGTCACGAGCAGCGAGACCGGTTCCTCGACCATGCCGCACAAGGTGAACCCGATCGATTTCGAAAATGCCGAAGGTAACCTCGAGCTGGCATCGGCGCTGCTGAACCATTTCGCGGCCGAGTTGCCGGTTTCGCGCTGGCAGAGGGACCTCAGCGACTCGACGCTGCAGCGAAACTTCGGCGTCGCCGCCGGACACGTGCTCGTCGCCGTCCAGTCCGTGGTCAAGGGGCTCGACAAGGTGCAGCCGGACACGGCGGCTATCGGGCGCGACCTCGAGTCGGCCTGGGAGGTGCTGGGCGAAGCGATCCAGACGGTCATGCGCTGCCACGGCATCGCGGAGCCGTACGAAAAACTCAAGGCACTGACTCGCGGCAAGGCGGTGACGCGGGAACTGCTGCACGATTTCATCGCCACACTGGATATCCCAGCTGATGCGAAGCAGCGGTTGCTGGATCTTACGCCGGCCACCTACACCGGCATCGCCGCAAAGCTGGCCACGGCGCCCCTGCAAGGGCCCGCCGACCGCACGCCACCGGGTTAGCGTCTTCATGGCCGATGGAGCCGTGACCAGTACAGTAAATCCGGACCATTTTCGCCGCGCTTCTTGATCAACAATCACCATTGCGGTCAAGCGCAACGATCACTGTTAAGAACTGTTCTCAGCTCTGAAATCTCCGCAAAACGTGACGCAGTTAGCAACGGCGCCATTACCCCCTCGGTAACATCACTTGGCGCACGGCGGTTGGCGTCTGCCGAAAAGTACCGCCAGGTTTCGCCGACATAAGCGCGTCGCATCTGTGAAAGGCGCAGTGCAGGTGTTCACAGTACAGAATCCAACAACACGGCAGGCGATGGAAAAGGCACGTAAAAAGGGCCGGCGCTGGGTCATATCCACGCAGGAGGAGATGCGGCAGGCGGTCATCGACGTTGCCGCCGAGGCAACCCGTCGGGTTTCGATCTTCACGCACGACCTCGAACCCGGGATCTACGATGACCCGGATTTCCTCGAGGTGATCAAGCGTCTCGTGCTGTCGCAGGGCTACGCCCGCGTCCGGGTGCTGATTGCGGATCCCTCACGCGCCGTGAAGAACGGCAACGCGTTCGTGCACCTCGGCCGCCGGTTGAATACCTATATCGAGTTCCGTCACGTGCGGGCGGACCTGCGCACGCATACGGAATCCTTCTGTATCGCCGACGACACGGCATTGGTCTATCGCCTGCAGGCTAGCCGCTGGGAAGGTATTGCCGACACTTACGAGCCCGCAATCGCGAAGTTCTACGCGAAGATGTTCGACGAGATCTGGCAGGCCAGCGAGGTCGAGTTCGAGTTCCGGCAGCTCGGCATCTGAGTCGCTCTTTCCCGTGTTGCCCACCGACCTGACAGTTGCAGCGGTCGTGCCGCGAGGCGGTCGTTACCTCATTGTCGAGGAAAGAGCCTCCGGAGTGGTCGTTGTCACCCAGCCCGGCGGCCACATCGAGGCGAACGAATCGCCGGAAGAAGCAGTCGTGCGTGAGACGCTCGAAGAGACCTGCTGCCACGTCGAGGTCGAGAACCTGCTCGGCGTCTATCTCTGGATCCACCCGCAGACCCGCCAGCAGTTCCTGCGTATCGTTTACGTGGCGCGCTTTCTCTCCGAGGACAAATCGTTGCCGCTGGACGACGGCGTGCATGCCGTCCACTGGTACTCCCTGGACGACCTCAGGCGCCGCCAGGGCTCGTTGCGCTCGCCGGCCGTCATCCGCTGCATTGACGATTACCTCGCGGGCATGCGCAAGCCGCGAGCGCTGCTTTCCGGCCTGTTGCCGGTGCAGAAGAACGTCGATGCCGTACTGGCCAACGCCTGCCTGATCTGAGCCGGCCGGGCCCCGCCCGGGTCCCGTGGCGCCCGTTGGTATAATGGGCGGACTGTGGACCACTCCATCTCAATGCCAAACCTGCACGGCCGGCGGGTCGTCGTCGGCCTGTCGGGCGGCGTGGATTCCGCCGTGGCGGCCATGTTGCTCAAGGATGCCGGCGCCGACGTGCATGCGCTGCACATGACCAACTGGGAGGATGACGACGGCTATTGCACCGCGGCCGCCGACCTGCAGGACGCGCGGCAGGTGTGCGAAGCGCTGGGCATACCGCTTCACCATGTGAACTTCGCGCGCGAGTACCGCGAGCACGTGTTCGCGTACTTCCTTTCCGAGTACCGGGCCGGGCGAACCCCGAATCCTGACGTCTTCTGCAACCGGGAGATCAAGTTCGGCGCCTTTCGCCGCTACGCGAAGCGCCTCGGCGGGTCGCTGCTTGCGACGGGTCATTACGCCCGCGCGACTACCCTGGGGGGCGAGGCGCGGCTTCTCAAGGGCCGCGACGCCGGCAAGGACCAGAGTTATTTCCTGCACGCCGTCGAAGCGGAGGCGCTGGCCGAAACGGTGTTCCCGCTCGGCGGACTGCTGAAAAGCGAAGTGCGCGCGCTGGCACGCGACCGTGCGCTGCCCGTGTTCGACAAGAAGGACAGCACCGGCATCTGCTTCATCGGCGAGCGCCCGTTTCGCGAGTTCCTGTCGCGGTACCTGGAGGCTGAACCGGGACCGATCCGCACGCCGGACGGGCGGGTGCTGGGCGAGCACGCGGGGCTGCCCTACTACACCATCGGCCAGCGCCAGGGACTCGGCATCGGCGGCCGCGAGGATGCCGGCGAAGCACCGTGGTACGTCGCCGGCAAGGATGCCGCGAGCAATGCGCTCATCGTGGTCCAGGCCGATCATCCGCTGCTCTACAGCGACCGACTCACGGCCGCCCGCCCAAGCTGGATCGGCGCGGCCCCCGCGGCGCTGGCCGTGGGCGGCACGCTGGAATGCGCGGCGAAAGTGCGCTACCGGCAGCCCGACCAGGCCTGCCGGGTGCGCGCGGTTGCCGGCGGCCTCTGCGTGATCTTCGAACGGCCGCAGCGCGCGGTGGCGCCGGGGCAGTTCGTGGTCTTCTATGCCGGAGAACGTTGCCTCGGCGGCGCCATTATCGAGCACGCCGGCAGCGCCGCCGACGCATTGCGCGCCGCCGTTTGAGCGGACTGTTATAATGCCGATCCGTACCGCCGGCTCGCCATGTATGGGAGCCGCGGACATCTCCCAGAAATCGATAAACTCCCGGAGACCATAATGAAGGACAGCTTCGGCGCCCGTTCAACGCTCGATGTGGGCGGCTCGGCGTGCGAGATCTTCCGGCTAGACGCCGTTACCGAAGGTCACGTTAACCGCCTCCCCTATTCCCTTAAAATCCTGCTGGAGAACCTGCTCCGGCATGAAGACGGGCGAGATGTCACGCGCGAGCATATCCTCGCGCTGGCGAACTGGGACGCGAAGGCCGAACCTTCGGTCGAGATCTCCTTCACTCCCGCGCGCGTCATCCTGCAGGACTTCACCGGGGTGCCCGCCGTGGTGGACCTCGCGGCAATGCGTGACGCCGTGGTGCGGCTGGGCGGCAAGGCCGAGAGCATCAACCCGCTCTCGCCGGCGGAGCTGGTCATCGATCACTCGGTGCAGGTGGACCGTTACGGCACGTCGAACGCCATTGATCTCAACAACAAGATCGAATTCCAGCGCAACGAGGAGCGCTATCGCTTCCTGCGCTGGGGGCAGACCGCATTCAAGAACTTCCGGGTCGTGCCGCCGAACACGGGCATCGTGCACCAGGTCAACCTCGAGTACCTCGGCCGCGTCGTCTTCGACGCGGAGGCGGACGGCACGCGCCGCGCCTATCCGGACACGCTGGTCGGCACCGATTCGCACACTACCATGATCAACGGGCTCGGCATCCTCGGATGGGGCGTCGGCGGCATCGAGGCGGAAGCCGCGATGCTGGGCCAGCCGATCACGATGCTCATCCCGCAGGTGGTGGGGTTCAGGATGACCGGGACTCTCAAGGAAGGAACCACGGCCACGGACCTCGTGCTGACAGTGACGCAGATGCTGCGCGAACGCGGCGTCGTCGGGAAGTTCGTCGAGTTCTTCGGCGACGGGCTTTCAGACCTGCCGGTGGCCGATCGCGCAACGCTCGGCAACATGTCGCCGGAGTTCGGCAGCACCTGCGCAATTTTCCCGATCGACGGGGAGACCCTCCGCTATCTCGAGCTGACCGGCCGCGATCCGCAGCACATCAAACTGATCGAAACGTATGCCAAGGAGCAGGGCCTGTGGCGCTTCGACGGCGCGGAAGGCGCCGACTACAGCGAACTCCTGGAGCTCGACCTGGCAACGGTCGAACCGAGCATCGCGGGGCCGAAGCGGCCGCAGGACCGCATTCCGCTGA
This sequence comes from uncultured Woeseiaceae bacterium, assembly GCA_964607425.1. GTDB lineage: Bacteria > Pseudomonadota > Gammaproteobacteria > Steroidobacterales > Woeseiaceae > IDS-8. Next base: position 81,983 of record CAZSKQ010000004.1, on the reverse strand, counting down.
AAGACTCGGATACGATTTACCGCGGCCACCTGGACGCGGCCATTGCCGAGCGCAAGGACGGCGGCTCCGCGCGCGCGGCCTGGAACGGTAATGATGTCGAGATCCGCGACGGCTCGGTGCTGATCGCGGCCATCACCAGCTGCACCAACACGTCGAACCCTGCCGTCATGCTCGCCGCGGGCCTTTTGGCACGCAATGCCCGGGCGCGCGGCCTCAAGGCGAAGCCGTGGGTGAAGACGAGCCTTGCGCCCGGCTCGCGGGTCGTCACGGATTACCTGGAGAAAGCCGGCCTGGTCGGCGACCTCGAAGCGCTCGGCTTTTACCTGGTCGGCTACGGCTGCACGACCTGCATCGGCAACTCCGGACCGCTGCTGCCGGAGATAGCACAGGCGGTGACGGAAGGCGACATCGTCGGCTGCGCCGTGCTCTCGGGCAACCGCAACTTCGAGGGCCGCATTCATCCCATGGTGCGCATGAACTTCCTGGCCTCGCCGCCGCTGGTCGTCGCCTACGCGCTGGCCGGCAGCATGGAGCACAACCTCCTGACCGACCCGCTCGGCGAGGACGCAAACGGGCAGCCTGTTTACCTGAAGGACATCTGGCCGGGGCAGAAGGAGATCCAGGAGTTCATCGCCAAAAGCATCGACTCCGCCATGTTCAGGTCGAGTTACGCGAGCGTGTTCGCGGGCGACGAAAACTGGAACGGGCTCGAAGTAACGGGCGGGCAAATCTATGCCTGGGACGACGATTCGACCTACGTCAAGAATCCGCCTTATTTCGAAAATATGACCCGTGAGCCGGAAGCCCTGGCGGACATCCGCGGTGCGCGCGTCCTGGCCCTGCTCGGGGATTCCGTGACCACCGACCATATCTCCCCCGCCGGCACCATCGCGCCGAACAGCCCCGCGGCGTCGTACCTGCTGGAGCGCGGTGTCGAGCCGCACGAGTTCAACTCCTACGGATCGCGGCGCGGCAACCACGAGGTGATGATGCGCGGCACCTTCGCCAACATCCGCCTGCGCAACCAGCTCGCGCCGGGGACCGAAGGCGGCTACACGCGGCACCAGCCGAGCGACGAGCAGATGAGCATTTACGAGGCGGCGCTGCGCTACGGTGAGGAGGGAACGCCGCTCCTGGTTATCGCGGGCAGCGAATACGGTACGGGCTCGTCGCGCGACTGGGCGGCGAAAGGCACGCTGCTCCTGGGAGTGAAAGCGGTGCTGGCCACGAGCTTCGAGCGCATCCACCGTTCCAACCTCATCGGCATGGGGGTATTACCCCTGCAATTCGTCGACGGGGAAGACGCACAGTCGCTCGGCCTGACAGGGCGCGAGGTCTATGACATCGAGGGGCTGGCGGAAGGCCTTACCGGTAGCGTCCGGGTGACGGCAACACCGGAAAACGGCCAGCCGATCACCTTCGAAGCTCGTGTGCGGATTGACACACCTAAGGAGCGCGACTATTTCAACCATGGCGGCATCCTGCACTACGTGCTGCGCCAGCTCGCCGGCTCCGCATCCGCGGCCTGACCTGCTGCGAGCGCGGATCGCGCGCGCAGCCGCGGGTTGCCGTGGCATCGCGCGCGTTCCGCGGTCCGGCGGATGACGGCACGGGACTGATTTCGCGGAATGATGTTCAGAAGCCGAAACGACGCTGACCGCGCTGTCAGAACCCGCCCGAAGTGGGTGCGGCCGGCCGCCTACGGGGTCGCCGCGGTGCTCGTCGTGATGATCGGTATCAGTGTCTACTGGTCGCGCGAGCCGGACGTGTTCTGGGTGAACCGTAATCCCGATCCGGAGCGCGTCGTCATCGGCTATGCTTCCGCGGACACGCTCATCCGGGTTGCCGAGACGCTGCTCGACAAACCGGGGGGCTACCTGACGAACGACGTTACGCCTCCAAGCGTGTTCCTCGACAACATCCCGAGTTGGGAGTTCGGCGTTCTGCAGCAGGTACGTTACCTGGCGCGGGTCTTCCGTAATGACTACAGCCGCAGCCAGTCACAATCCCGCGAAGATCCTGATATCGCGCTTGCCGAGCCGAGGTTTTTCTTCGACAACAACTCCTGGATACTCCCGCGCTCCGAGTCGGAGTACCGGAACGCCATCGCCGGCTTCACCCGGTACCGTGACCGGCTGACCGGCACCGCGGGGCCGCCGGCCGAGTTCTTCGCCCGCTCGGACAATCTCCGCGAATGGCTGGCACAGGTGGAGAAAAGCCTGGGCAGCCTGACCCGGAGGCTGGGCAACAGTGTTGCGACAAACGTGATCAACACCGACCTGGCCGGCGATCCCGCCGCCCAGGCGAGTTCCCCCTCCGGCGATCGGGTGGACGTGCGAACCCCCTGGCTGCAGGTCGACAACGTCTTTTTCGAGGCTCGCGGCACCGCCTGGGCACTGCTGCACTTCTTCCGTGCCGCGGAATTCGACTTCGCCCAGGTACTCGCCGACAAGAACGCCCAGGTCAGCGTCCGCCAGATCATCCGCGAGCTCGAAGCCAGCCTCGAACCCCTGCGCTCCCCGGTGGTCCTGAACGGCGGCGGCTTCGGCCTCTTCGCCAACCACTCCCTCGTCATGGCCAACTACCTGGCCCGCGCCAACGCCGCCGTCATAAACCTCCGCCAACTGATGGACGAAGGCTGATTCGGGGGTGGGGGTCGGACCAACGTAACCCTCTGACGAGTATTGATAAAGCTCTGCGAACGACCCTTTTTGAAGCTTTAAATGGCCTATTTACCCCCTGTTTTCGAACGCCAGGCTCGGCCTGCCGTCGGACACCGAGCATAAAACAGCGTTTTGACCCCCAAATAAGCCGATTAAGGGCGGAAAAAACGGCCTTTCGTTACCAATTCTGTTTCGAAATCAAAGTTATGCGTTGGTCCGACCCCCATCAGTAGATGCCTAGCCAGGGGGGGACGGCGCGCCAGCTGTCGGTGAGGGCGCGGTCGAGGCGGCGCCAGGCGGGTTCGAAGCGGGCCACGAGGTTCCAGAAGCGGCGGGAGTGGTTCATGTGGCGGCCGTGGGCCAGCTCGTGGACCATGAGGTAGCGCACGAGTTCCGGTTCGAGGAACAGGAGGCAGAAGTTCAGGCTTACGGTTCCGGAGGAGCTGCGGCTGCCCCAGCAGGTCCGCTGGGCCCGCACCTGCATGCGGTCATAGGGTGTGCGCATCGTCACCGACAGGGCCTTCAGCCTGGGCTCGAATTCCGCTCGGGCGACCGAGCACAGCCAGCGGCGCAGCGCGGCGACGCACAGGGCCTCGTCGTCAACTCGCCCGGAAAGCACGACGCCGGAGGCCGTCGAGCGCGCACGCACGGTTTTGGCAGCGCCCTGGTGCCGATACTCGACCTCGACCGTCCTGCCGATACCCGGCAGCGCGATGCGCCGGGGCAGCGCGAAAGCCTCGGGCGGGTGCTCGACGGCAAAGGCGTTGCGGGCATCCCGGATCCAGGTGGCATTCTCCGTGACGAACGCCTGCACATCCGCTGCCCGCGTGCGTCGCGGGACCACGACCTCGACCCGGCCCCTCGGAAAGACCTTGATCGTGAGCCGCTTCGCCCGGGCGCTCTTGCGCACGGAAAATCCGGGCAAAGGCCCGGAATCCCGGCCCTCCGGGAACAGCGGAAGCTGGGGCGGTGACGGTGGCATGGCCGCTATTCTACGGTCTCGGCCGCGAAAGCAAACAGGCTCCCACTCGCGGGGGCCCGCATCGGGCTCCCCGGCCGCGGAGCGCCCTGAGAGTCCGCGCCCGCCGGGAACGCGGCGTGCGGGGTTACCGTTCCCTGCCGGCATCCGCTCCAGGGCTGTCGCCACTGAAGCGTTTTGCGTCCCCGAGGCTCATGACACCCGTGACGCCCCCGACCTCCGCCGAGTCGCTGATGAAAAGCTCCACTTCGCGCTCCAGCACGATCTCCCCGTCGATCCGGACACCCGGCCCCACGATGACGCGCGGGTCCCGCCCGGCGTCCCAATTGAATCCCCGCGGCTTCTCGACGACCAGGTCGCCGCGCAGGCGTGCACTATCGTCCAGAGTCACATCCCCATTCACGGTTGACAGGTCGCCCCCGATTTCGGCACCGCGGATTTCGATTTCGCCGTTCACGTTACCGAGGTCGCGGGCAACCCGCGCACCGGCATCCAGCCGGATTTTACCGTTGACCACCGACACGCTGCCGGCCGATGCATCCCGGTCGAGGGACACAGAACCGTTGACGCTCTCGACCTCCCCCGCCGTGACGCCGGCCGCCAGCCGGATACGGCCATTGACGGTCTCCACGTTTTCGACCTGTGCATTGCTCTCGATGCGTATGCTACCGTTCACCGTTTCGAGCCCGCCCGTCACGACGGCGTCGCTGCCCACGTCGATGCTGCCGTTGACCGTGGAGCTTCCTTGCGATTCGGCACCGGCCGCGATATCGATATCATCGTTGAAACCGAAAGCGATCGCCGAGGCCTCGCCGCACAGCATGAGGGCAGCGAGCGCCACCAGCGCCGCTCCAGTCCTGCCGGTTTTTCGCATGATCAGGCTCCTTTTCGTAATCTAATGCCCCATTGGATGCTCCTGTTTCGCGAATGGTTGCCCGTGTATCCATCTTTGCGAGAGGGCGAGCAACGAGTAATCTTGCAGGTGCAGGCTTACAACAAGGAAAGCAGACGTTGAGGGACCTCGTCGATATCGGCGCCAATCTGACCCACGATTCGTTCGACGCCGATCGTAACGAGGTCATCGAGCGTGCGGCCGAGTGCGGCGTGACGCGCCTGATCGTCACCGGCAGTACCGTGGCCGGCAGCCAGCAGGCTGCCGAGCTGGCGCAGGCGTGGCCGGGCGCCCTCTTTGCCACCGCCGGGATGCACCCGCACCATGCCGCCGACTGGGACGAGTCCACCGAGGCGGCGCTCCGCGCCTTGTTGCGGCAGCCGCAGGTCGTCGCGGTCGGAGAATGCGGCCTCGACTATTTCCGCAATTTCTCTCCGCGCGAAGCGCAACGGGCAGCTTTCCAGGCACAGCTCGAGCTCGCGGCCGAGTGCAAGCTGCCCGTGTTCCTGCACCAGCGGGACGCGCACGACGATTTCCTGGAGATCCTGGAGCCGATGATCGGCCGCCTCCATGGCGGCGTGGCCCACTGCTTCACCGGCGATGCACGAAGCCTGCGTGACTACCTGGATCTCGGGCTCTACATCGGCATTACCGGATGGATCTGCGACGAGCGCCGCGGACAGGCGCTGCGGCAGGCGGCACCGGGGATTCCCCTGGACCGCCTTATGATCGAGACTGACGCACCCTACCTGCTGCCCCGGACTCTCGATCCGAAACCAAGAACGAGGCGCAACGAGCCGAAA
>CAZSKQ010000004.1:18551-76546 GCA_964607425.1 uncultured Woeseiaceae bacterium | reverse complement strand
CCTGCTGCCCCGGACTCTCGATCCGAAACCAAGAACGAGGCGCAACGAGCCGAAACCAAGAACGAGGCGCAACGAGCCGAAATACCTGCGCGAGGTGCTGCGGGTCGTCGCAGCGTACCTGTCACAACCCGAAGACGCCGTCGCCGAGGCGACCACGAGGAACAGCGAGACGTTGTTCCGGCTTGCCTATTGATGCAGTTGTTCTGGCGAATGGCGCTCGGCAGCATGCGCGATCTCGCGCCCGTGCTGATCGTCATTCTCTTTTTCCAGGTCGTAGTGCTGGACCGACCGATATCCGACCTGCAGGTGCTGCTCCAGGGCGCGGTGCTCGTGGTCGTGGGCCTCACACTGTTTGTCTACGGGCTGGAAATCGCGCTATTCCCGGTCGGCAATTCGCTCGCGTTTGCCCTCGCGAGCAGGGGCAGCTTCCTGTGGCTGCTGGCTTTCGCCTTCCTCCTCGGCTTCGGCACGGCCGTCGCGGAACCTGCCCTCACGGCCGTTGCGGCCGAAGCGGCCAAGGTGGCCGCCAACGCCGGGTCCATTGCCGACACGGAGCTCGCGCGCACGCGTTACGCACTTGGCCTGCGCCTGACGGTGGGCTTCGCGGTCGGCATCGCCCTCGTAATCGGCGTGAGCCGGATCGTGCTCGGCTGGTCGCTACCGAGGATGGTGATCGGGGGCTACGTGATCGTCATCGGCGTGACGTTCCTCGCACCCGCCGAGGCTATCGGCATCGCCTACGATTCAGGGGCCGTCACGACCTCCGTCATCACGGTGCCCCTCGTCTGCGCGCTCGGCATCGGGCTCGCCTCCTCCCTTTCCGATCGCAACCCGCTGACGGACGGCTTCGGCATGATCGCATTCATCCTGCTTGTTCCGATGATCCTCGTCATGCTCTACGGGAGCCTGCTCGCATGGATCTGATAACGGACCTGCTTGCAACTCTCTTCGATACCGCGTTGAGTATCGTGCCCATTGCCGTGTTCATGCTGTTCTTCCATTACGTGGTGCTGCGCCGGCGACTCGCGCAGCCCGCACAACTCGCGGTAGGCTTCGTGTTCATCCTGGCAGGGCTCGGGATCTTCCTGCTGGGCCTCGAGCAGGCACTTTTTCCTATTGGCCGTATCATGGTGGAACAGCTGGTCGCGGTCAGCGTGTCCAACTTGCCCGAGGCCGGTTCCCACTGGACGGATTACAACCTGGTCTTCGCTTTCGCCTTCGCCATTGCTTTCGGTGCTGCCATTGCCGAACCCGCCCTGCTCGCGATCGCGACGCGGGTCAGCGATCTCTCCGGCGGCACGATTCACGCCTGGGGCCTGCGCGCGGCGGCGGCGCTCGGCGTCGCCGCGGGGGTCACGATCGGCTGCATCCGAATATCCGCGGGAATACCCCTGTACTGGTTCATGGTCGCCGGTTATGCCGTTATCATTGTACAGACCGTGTTCGCTCCTCGGGTAATCGTGCCCTTCGCCTATGATTCGGGCGGAGTCACCACTTCGGTTGTCACGGTGCCCGTGGTGACCGCGCTCGGCCTGGCCCTCGCCCACGCCGTTCCCGGCCGCAGCGAGCTCCAGGACGGATTCGGGCTGCTGGCGCTGGCCTGCGTGTACCCGATCATCACCGTGCTGGCCTACGCCCAGGTCACGGCGTTCTTCGAAAAGCGTATGCTACGCCGCCTGGCTGTAAATCCACCTCCCGTTCCCACGGACGATTCGTCTCAAGTCTGAGCTTCAGGAGATTGCAATGCATTTCAAACTGCTCGTCGCTTTCGTCGAGGACCGGCATACGAAATCGGTCATGGACGCGGCTCGCGAGGCCGGAGCAACCGGCTGCACAGTGATCAGTCATGCGCGCGGAGAAGGCCTGAACAAACCCGTTAGCTTTCTTGGCATGTCGCTGTCATCGCAACGGGACGTGCTGCTCATGCTGGTCGAAGAGCATCTCAGCCGGCGCATTCTCGAACATATCGGCGAAGTCGGCGGGTTCGATGCCAAACCCGGGGCGGGCATCGCGGTGCAGATAGACGTGGAAGATGCCGTCGGAATCGTGCGGCAAGCCGAGGAACTGACTCCGGTCGTGGAGGGCGAGCTATGACTGACATGAGGGAAATCACGGTGCGCCAGGTGATGCGCGAAAACGTAACAATGGTCGACGGCCGCATTGACGTGATGGAATGCATGCGCATCATGAAACGCGTCGGCGCCACCAGCTTGATTGTCGAGAAGCGCTTCGAGAATGATGAGTACGGAATGGTGCTGTTCTCGGATATCGCCAAGCAGGTGATTGCCAAGGATCGATCCCCCGAACGCGTCAATGCGTATGAGATCATGGCGAAACCGGTGATCTCGGTGCGCCCGGGCATGCACATCCGTCACTGTGCCCGGCTCTTCGAGCGCTGCGGCATCAGCCACGCGCCGGTGATTGAAGGGGAAAACGTGGTCGGGATTGTGAGTTATTACCTGCTGGTGCTGGGGTCATTGGATTTGGATTAGGGGTGGGGCCGTGGATGTGGATCCGGTGGGTGGGGGGTGTCGCCCGCATGGCGGGCTCCTACAAGGGGGGGTGCGGGGTTGTCGCCCGCATGGCGGGCTCCTACAAGGGGGGGGCGGGGTTGTCGCCCGCGGGGCGGGTCCTAGGGCGAGTAGGCTTGCAGGCGCTCCCAGTGGGGTTTGAAGGCCTCGACCTTCTTCTTGGCGGCATTCTTGTCGGCTTCCCTGAACTCCGCCAGGAGTTCGTCGATCGTGCACACAAGCGACGGCACACCTTTGGTGAATTTGGCGCCGTCGAGGAACAGGATACGGCCGGCCACGGGTACCTGGCGGACGATCTCGCGCACGGCGGCGATACGGTCGAATAATGCGGGCTGCGGGTTGGCGAACGTAAACCGCCGTTCGCTGCTGATTACCGTCCAGTCTTGCATCTTGTCGCTGCCGAAGACGTTGCCGGTAACCTCCTTCACGTCCACGATCAGCAGGCCGTTCGCGGTGAGCAGGAGGTGATCGATCTGGATCTCGCCTTCGTCGACGTTCGGCAGCACGAGACCGTCGATGCGTTCGAACGCAATGCTCGAGAAGATCTTCGCCGGGGAACGCGAGCCGCCGCGCCGCCTCAAGGCAATCAGCAGGAGCCAGGCCAACAGCAGGACCAAAATCAGCGGCAGCAGGTAACCGGCGGACGGGAAGCCGGGGGGCAAGAAGTCGCTCATTTATCGAATCAGTTTCCGCGCAGGGCTCATTTATCCCCGGTGGTCACGCCGGCGTCAAGCCGCCATCCGCTATTGAGCGCGGTGACCAGTGCCTCGAGGTCCGGCCGGATCGTCACGGATCGCTCCGGACGGGTAAGTATCGCCTGCAACGACTCCGGAACCGGCAGCCGTTCGCCGATCAGCGGCTCGACCGTGCCTTCGAACTTGGCCGGATGTGCCGTCGCGACCAGGATCCAGTCATGATCGGTCCGGTCGCGCTCGTCGAGCCCGCGATACGTGCAGGTCGCCGTGGCCGTGTGCGGGCAGGTCGCGAACCCGAACTGGTGAAAATCCAGCGCTATCTGCCGCTCGATTTCCGGATCGCTCACCGCACGCGCGCGGATCTCCTGCTGCACGGCCTTGCGGTCCCCGGCAAGTGCCATCAGGCGCTCCATGTTGCTCGGGCTACCGACGTCCATTGCGGAGGCAAGCGTCAGGAGGCTCTTCCGCGGCTGCCACTCAGCGCCTTCGAGCCAGTCCGGGATGAGCCGGTTGGCGTTGGTTGCGAGCACAACAGGCCCGACCGGCAGCCCCAGGCGGCGCGCCAGGATACAGGCCAGGCCGTTGCCGAGATTGCCGGTGGGCACGATGAAGCCGGGTTCCCGCCCGGTGCGGCGATAGTGGTCCAGCGCGGCGTGCGCGTAATACGTGCACTGCGGCAGCAGCCGGCCGATGTTGATGCTGTTGGCGGAGCTGAAACGGAAGCGGCGCGCAAGCGATGCCTCGCCCATCGCCTGCTTGACGAGGCCCTGGCAATCGTCGAAGGAGCCCTCGACAGCCAGCGACAGCACGTTGCCGCCCCACCCTGTGAGCTGGCGCCGCTGCCGCTCGGACACGCGGCCCTTCGGAAACAGTACCGCCACGCGCACGCCTTCCCGTCCCGCAAAGGCCGCGGCGACCGCGCCGCCGGTGTCGCCGGAGGTGGCCACGAGTATCGTGAGCGGCGAGCCGGCACCCCGCTCCAGCCGCGACAGGCAGGCGGCCAGGAAGCGCGCCCCGATGTCCTTGAACGCCGCGGTCGGGCCGTGGAACAGCTCGAGCAGCGACGCACGACCCGCCTGTACCGGCAACTCGCGCAGGGGCACCGGGAAGCAGAAGGTTTCCGCGACGATCTCTTCGAGCTCGTCCGCCAGCCTCGAGCCGGTGAAGAACGGCCTGAGCAGCACGCACGCCGTCTCCGCGAGGCTGGCGGCACCGTCGAAGTCGCGGGCATCGAACCGTGGCAGCTGCTCTGGCAGGTACAGGCCGCCGTCGCCGGCCAGGCCCCGGGCGAGTGCCTCGTCCAGCGACGCCGTCTCCCCGCTGCGGGTGCTGGCGAAATTCACGACGATTCCAGGAGCCGCGCCCCGGGTGCTTTCATCGGACTGACAAAGGACTGGCAGGCAAGCCCCGCCTCGCGACAGGCCGCTTCCATCGCCTCGGCAACGGCCGGCGCATCGGCATCCGGTGCCAGCGCGAACAGGCTCGGCCCGCTGCCGGAGAGCGAACAGCCCAGTGCACCGGCGCCCAATGCGGCCGCCTTGATTGCGGCGAACGACGGCACGCCCGCCGCCCGCTGCGGCTCGACGATGACGTCGTGCAGGGACCTGGCGATCAGCTCGATATCGCAGCGCTCGCAGGCAAGCAGGAAAGTCGCGAGGTAAGCCTGTTGCGTAAGCCACTGCTGCGTCGTGCAGGTCCGCGCAAGGCTGCTGCGCGAACCGGCGGTTCCTATCTTGAGATCCGGGTGCAAAAGCACGCTGCTGATGCCGGCCGGCGGAGTAATGGCGATCGTGCGGGGCAACAGCATCTCCGGACACAGCACCAGCCCGCCAAGCAAGCTGGGCGCCACGTTGTCGGCGTGCCGCGCGCGGCTGGCGTAGCGCTCCCCCTCGATGGCGAATGGCAGCAACTCGGCTGCCGGGAGCGGCGCCTTCAGCAGCGCGTTCGCCGCGACCACCGCGGCCACCGCCGACGCCGCCGAGCTGCCCATCCCGGATTCGAGCGGAATACCCTTGTGGACGGCAAGCTCGATGCCGCCGTCGCCGTGCGCCGCCCACAGCGCGGCCGCCGCGATGGACGCCGTATTGCGCGCCGCGTCGGCAGGCAAATCCTCGTGCACTTCTCCGCCGGGATCGCGCACCGCCACCAGCCTGACGCCGGGCGCCGCGCTGCGGCGGACGGTTACGCGGTCGCCGGCACCCATGATGGCCAGTCCCAGCATGTCGAAACCGACCCCCACATTGCCGATCGAGGCAGGCGCAAAGGCCGTGACCTCGCCGCTGCCGCTCATATCGAGAGGCCCTCTCCGAGAAACGTTGCCAGCCGCAGTACGTCCGCGAACACGCCGGCGGCCGTTACTTCGGGCCCGGCTCCCGGACCTTGCACTACCAGCGGGTTGGCGCAGTAGCGCTCGGTGTCGAACTGCACCACGTTGTCCGTGAGATTGATTCTGCCGAAGGCGCTCGCCGGGTCCACTTCTTCGAGACCCACCGAGGCGGCACCGCCGACGTCCAGGCGCGCGATGTAGCGCAGCACCTTGCCTTGCCCTTGCGCGCTGCGGAAGCGTGCCGCGATCGGCTCGTCGTACTCGGGCAGGCGCCGCAGGAATTCCTTGAGAGCCACCTCGCGCAGCGGTTCCGGCACGAGGTTCTCGACCGGGAAATCCCCGACCGCCAGGTTCTGTCCGATCTCGCGCGCGAGTATGACCAGCTTGCGCGCCACGTCCATCCCGGACAGGTCATCGCGGGGATCGGGCTCGGTGAACCCGTTTTCCCTCGCCGTCATGACGATACGGGAGAACGGTACGCTGCCGTCGAAGATATTGAAGAGATAGGCAAGCGTGCCGGAGAGGATGCCCTGGACCGAATAGATGCGATCACCGGTGTCGACGAGATCGCGGATGGTCCGGATTACCGGCAACGCCGCGCCCACTGTCGCCTCGTAGAAGCAGTGCGACCTGCCGACGTTGCAACTCTGTTTCAGTGCCGCGTAGGCGTCCGCATCGCCGCTGAAGGCCTTCTTGTTCGGCGTCACGACGTGGATACCGCGCCGCAGCCACCCGGGATAACAGTCGGCGATGTTCTGGCTCGCGGTGCAGTCGATGATGGCGGCATGCGGCAGGTGGTCCGCATGCACGTGCTGCTCGAACTGCTGCAGGTCGGTCGGCACGGCGGAGGCCGCGAATTCCTCCTCCCAGCCGTCGAGCACGATACGGCGGGCGCCCGTGAGCATCGATCCGGAGCGCGCAATCGCGCGGATTCGAAGATCGAGGTTGAACTGCTCGCGCAGGCGCGCATTCTGGCGCTGCAGCTGCTCGAGGAGCGTGCTGCCGACCGTCCCGGGCCCGATCAGCCCGATCGAGATCGTCTTCGCCGACAGGTAGAACCCGGAATGAACGGCTCGCAAGGCCCTTGTCGCGTCGCCCGTGTTGACGACGGCCGAGATGTTACGTTCCGAGGAGCCCTGGGCAATTGCCCGCACGTTGATGCCGGCACGGCCCAGCGTGCCGAAGAACCGCCCCGCGATGCCGGGCGACCCCGCCATTCCGTCGCCCACGAGCGCGACGATGCTCTGCGCCGGCGTGATCCCCACACTCTGGATCTGGCCACTCGCGAGCTCGACTGCAAAGCAGTCCGCGATCGCCTGGCGTGCCCGTTCCGCGAACGCCTCCGGCACGGCAACGCAAATCGAGTGCTCGGAGCTCGCCTGCGAGATCAGCGTGACGGAGACGTCGGCGCTCTTCAGGGCGCCGAACAGCCGGTCCGCGGTGCCCGGCACGCCGACCATGCCGGAGCCTTCGATATTGACGAGTGCCATACCGGCAATCGCGGTAATGCCCTTGATCCGTTCCCCCACGCACACCCCGGCACGCACACGACTGCCGGGCTGCTGCGGAGCGAAAGTGTTGCGGATGACGACCGGTATGTCGTTTTCGACCGCGGGCCCGAGCGTCTTCGGATGCAGCACCTTTGCGCCGAAATAGGCAAGCTCCATCGCTTCGGTATATGACAACTCGTCGATGACCCGGGCTTCCGGAACGCGTCCGGGATCCGCGCTCATGACACCGTCGACATCGGTCCAGATGACGAGCTCGAACGCCCCGGTCAGTGCCGCGAAGATGGACGCGGAGAAGTCGCTGCCGTTGCGCCCGAGGGTAGTTTGCCGCCCCTCCTCGTCCGAGGCGATAAAGCCGGTAAACACCGTGACACTGCCCGCCTGACACTCCGGTTGCGCCTGCCAGTTACGCCGGGCCGCTTCCCACATCACGGTTGGCCCGAGACCGCTCTGACGCACGGTGATCACCCGGCGAGCGTCTACCCACCGCCCGGCGCGTTCGGACCCGAGCCGGCGCTCGAGGCTGGCCGCGAGCAGGCGAGCCGACCAGATCTCGCCGAATCCAACGACGATGTCGCGACTTTGCTGCGTGAGGGCGCCCGCGCCCAGGAGCTCCTCGATGGTCTTCGCATCGGCGCGCCACGCATCGAGCAGCGCGTCCAGCCAGCTGCCCGCGACCAGCGTTTCCGCCGCGACGGCATAACGCGTGCCGATCTGGTCGAGCCCGGCGGCATAGGCCGGGTCTCCGCGTTCGGCGAGCGCCGTCAGCGCAAGCAACGCGTCGGTAGTGCCGCGCATCGCGGAAACGACGACACCAATCCGGGTCTCGGGTGCGTCCGGCGCGATGCCCGCTACGATATCGGCAACCCGCTCGAAACAGGAGGCGTCAGCCAGGCTACTGCCGCCGAATTTATGTATTGTCCACCGACTTCCTGTCACACCCGCAGCCCTATGTAAAGCGGCTAATCATAACGAGCCGTCCGCGGGTCGTCGCCTCCTGTTCAGTTGGTGGGGCGTGTAGGGATCGAACCTACGACCAGTCGGTTAAAAGCCGAATGCTCTACCTCTGAGCTAACGCCCCGGTGCAGTAACGGACGGGAACCGCGCGCGGCATCATACCGGACCGACGCCGAATCAGGAACCTTGCGCCGGCCGCTCAGGCGCCTTCCTCGCGCATGCGGTCGAGCCGCTGGTCGGCGAGCCGCGCGGCCGTGGTTTCCGGGAACTCGAGCTGCACTCTCTGGAGGGCGTCGCGCGCCGCGTCCCAGCGCTTGAGCTCGTAGTTGCAGTAGCCCATCTTCAGCAGCGCGTCAGCCGCCTTGCGCGAGTCCGGATAATGATTGATGACGGCCTCGAACTCGCCGAGCGCCTGGTCGAACTGCCCGGTGACGTAGTACGACTCGGCCAGCCAGTACTGTGCGTTATCGGACAGTTCACTATCCGGATAAGTTTCCAGGAACCGCTGGAACGCCGTCGCGGCGTCTTCGTACCGCTGTTCTTTCAGCAGCTCGAACGCCGCCTGGTAATTGTCGCGATCGGAGCCGCCCGGCACCGGGAGCTGGCCCGGCGCCAGCGGCCCGCCCGCGCTCGCCTGCAGGCGCTGCTCGAGCTGCTGGATCCGCTGGTCGAGATCCTGGTAGAGGTCCCGCTGCCGGTCCGCCGTCTCCTCGGACTGGTATTCGAGCGTTTCCACGCGGCCGTGGAGCTCGGCGGCAGTGCGCTGCAAGGTATCCATCTGCACCGCCATGTCGACCAGGCTGCCGTTGGCGAGGATCCGCTCGACCGCCGAAAGCCGGCGCTCGATCTCGTTCAGCTTCAGGATGACCGGGTCTTCCTGCGGATTCTGCAGGGCGCAGCCATGTAACAGCATGGCTGCCACCAGCAGCAGGATCGGCCGAGAGGTTCGTAATGAAATCACGCGCGTTCCCTCCGGTGTGCTGTCTCGTGAAAGCTACAGGCGAGATCGTGCACTAGTTGAGGTATTTGATTTCGACCCGCCGGTTGAGAGCGTAAGCTTCCTCGTCGCTGCCGAGCGCCGCCGGCCGCTCCTCGCCGAAGCTGACGGTCGAGATCTGGTTGGCCCGCGCCCCCTGGATCAGCAGCATGCGACGAACCGCCTGCGAGCGCCGCTCGCCCAGCCCGATATTGTACTCCCGCGACCCGCGCTCGTCGGCATGGCCTTCGAGGCGCACGTTGAGTCTCGGGTTATCGGCCAGCCGGCTCGCGTGCCGCGCCAGCAGGTCGCCGTACTCGGTCCGCAGCTCCGACTCGTCGAAGTCGAAATAGACCACCATGGCGAGCTCGCCGTCGGCGTTCCGGCCCTGCCCGAAAGCTTCGCCCTGGCCGAATTCTTCGCCCTCGAAACCCCTCGAATCGGCACCACCTGCCCCGTCGATCGGGGCCTGGGGCTCCGGCGCCGGCAGCGGCTTGTTGCCTCCGCAGGCGGCGAGCGCAAGCGCCAGGAACGCAGGTGCAAGAAACTTGATCGGTCGCATGAACATTATCCTTTATGGCTGGCGTACAGGTAAATAATTCGGTTTCAAGCGTTTACTTAAGCTACTTAAAGCGTTGAGGTATGTCTAGTTGGGCGCGAACGGACCCCACACGGGTTCGCGCACGTCGCCTTCACCGGAGGCCAGCCGCTGCCTGACGAGGCCGTCCGCCGTGACCGTCTCGAGTACGCCGTTCCGTTGCTGGCGGGTCGCGTAGATCAGCGTATCGCTGTTCGGCGCGAAGCTCGGCGACTCGTCCTGGCGGCCGGTCGACAGCACCAGCACGTCGCGTTTGTCGAGGTCCATGACGGCGATGCGGTAGTTCCCCTGGCTGAGCTGCACCATGGCGAGCTTCGTCCCGTCCGGCGAGAGGCGCGGGCGCGCATTATAACCGCCTTCGAAGGTCACACGCTCCGGTGTGCCGCCGGTCGCTGCCACCCGGTAGATCTGCGGGCCGCCGCCGCGGTCCGAGGTGAAGTAGATCTGCCGCCCGTCGGGCGTCCAGCTTCCCTCGGTGTCGATGGCTCGATTCGTCGTCAGGCGCGTCGTCTCGCGCGTGGCGAGATCCATCACGTAGATGTCGAGATTGCCATCCGGCCCGCCGAGCGTCAGCACCAGTTTGCGGCCGTCCGGCGAGAACGACGGCGCGCCGTTGATGCCGGGCGCGGCGGAGACCCGGATGCGATTGCCGGTGCGCAGCGTCTGGATGAAGATGGACGACTCATTGCCTTCGAACGACACGTAGGCGATTTGACGACCGTCAGGCGACCAGGCCGGGGACATGATCGGGTCCGGCGACTCGACGATCACGTGCTCGTTCGCGCCGTCGGCATCGGAGACGAACAGGGAATACAGTGTCTCACGACCGTTACGCTCCGCCGTAACGTAGGCGATCTGGGTTGCGAACACGCCATCGATACCGGTGAGTTCCTCGAAGATCATGTCCGCGACCCGGTGCGCCGCGTGCCGCATCATCGCCGCGTTCGTCGGCATCCGGTAGCCGACGAGCTGCTGGCGGCCGAACACGTCGAACAACTGGAACTGGACCGTGTAGCGATCCTCCCCCGTCGGGATGATCTCGCCCACGACGACGGCTTCGATGCCGAGGATCGACCAGTCGTCGAAATCGACGTCCACGCCGCGCGTGGGCTTCTGCAGCATCCGGTCTTCCGGCAACGGCGCGAACCGGCCGCTGCGCTCGAGATCCGCCGCGATGACGGCGGTGACGTCCATGGGTGCCGTGCCCTCGCCCTGCCAGCCGAATGGCACGATGGCAATCGGCGTCTGTTTGCCCGCGCCGCGCGTAATTTCGATTTCAAGCTGCGCGGCCGCGATGGACGGCAGCGCCAGGAGCAGCAGAATCACCCGCTGCAAGCGCATTGTTCGCATTATCAGGATCGCCCCAATCCCCACAGAAGTGCCCCTATTGTTCAGGTTTGAATGTGATCCGCAAGTTTCGTTCAAACAGCGCCGGATTCGACGGTTCCGGCAACGGCGACGCCTTGAATACGGCGGCCTCGATGGAGCGCTGCACGGCGGCATCGCCGTTACAGCGCTCGATCGTGGCACTGACGACCTCCCCGCCCGGGATCTGGCGCACGTTGATGACACAGTCAAGGCCCGGCGTCGCGCTCGCCGGCCTGATCCAGTTCTGCTCGATTCGCTGCGTGATGGCGAAGATGTAGCGATCCAGCTCGCCCGACCCCACGGCGGCCTGCCGCGCCGCCTCCGCTGCCAGTTCCTCCTGCAGGCGCCGCTCGCGTGCCTCCGCTTCCGCCGCCGCGCGCGCCAGCTCGTTCTCCCGGCGCTGCCTTTCGATCTCCTCGAGCCGCCTTTTTTCCGCTTCCTGCCGCTGCCGCTCCAGCTCGGCTTCCTCGCGCTGCCGCCGCTCCTCGGTTTCCCGGCGCTGCCGTTCCTTTTCGGCGGCCTGGCGCTCGCGGCGCTCTGCCGCTTCCTGTTCCAGCCGGCGGCGTTCCGCGGCCTGTTCCTCCCGGATGCGCTGCTGCTCGGCTCGCAGCGCTTCCTGCCGGGCGCGTTCCTCGGCCTCCCGCCGCAGTTCCTCCCGCGTCGGCGGCAAGTCCGCCGCCGACACGAGCGTCGCCTCGATCGCCAGCGGCGTCGGCGGGTGAAGCGGGCGCGACCAGTCGAACGCCACGATCATCGCGGCAAAAATGCCGACGTGCAGCAGGATCGCAAGCAGGACCGGTACGACAGGCACTTCTCCGCGGCGCGCGGCCACGGGACGTTCTTCGATTCGGCTGGAGTCGCGAATCACTTCTGCGGATCACTTAAACGACACCGGCCCCGCTTCATTCCGGAACGGGATACGTGTCCAGGGGATCGGTGACGAACCCGACGTTATCGGCACCCGCCTGCTGCAGCAGCACCATGGCCCCCACCACGTTGCCATAAGGCACCGCCCGGTCCGCTTTGACCAGCACCGCGATTCCCGGGTTCTTCTCGATAATGGCGCGGGTAACCTGCACGATACGCTGCGCGCTGGCCGGCTGGTCCTCGTCATCGCCCTGGTTGATGTAGAGGTTGCCTTCCGCGTCCACGGACAACACGATCGGCGGCTGCTCCGAGGCATCCTCGATCGGCTCGGCGGCGGCTTTCGGCAGCTCGACCTTGATGCCCTGGGTCAGCAGCGGCGCCGTGACCATGAAAATGATCAGCAGCACCAGCATGACGTCGATGTAAGGTACGACGTTGATATCCGACATGAGCCTGCGTTTCTGGAGCGGAGTCGACATGTCACACCGCCTTGCGCTTGGCGCGCGAATGCCGTTCGAGGATGCTGGAGAACTCTTCCATGAAGCCGTCATAGCGGATTTCCAGCCGCATCACCTTGTCCGCGTAACGGTTGTAGGCGATGACCGCGGGAATGGCGGCGAACAGGCCCATGGCGGTCGCGATCAGCGCCTCGGCGATGCCGGGCGCGACACTCGCCAGCGTCGCCACCTGCACGTTACCGAGCTGCGTGAAGGAGTTCATGATGCCCCACACCGTGCCGAAGAGGCCGACGTAGGGGCTCGTCGAGCCGATCGTCGCCAGCGTCGCGAGGCCCTGCTCGAGCCGGTCCACTTCCCGAATCATGCCGACCCGCATCGCGCGCCGGCATTCGTCGACGAGCTTCTCCGGCTGCAGGTCGGCCTGCGGCGCGCTGCGATTGAACTCGCGAAAGCCGGCCTCGAACAGCGTTGCCATACCGACGTTGCCTTCCTTGTTGCGAGTCGTGCTGTGATACAGCGTATTCAGGTCGCCGCCCGACCAGAAATTGGCCTCGAACTTGTCGGATGCGTCCTTGGTGCGGCTGATCAGCCGGCGCTTCGTGAAGATGATGCTCCACGAGACGAACGAGGCAATGAGCAGAATGACGAGCACCGCCTTGACGACGAGGCTCGCGTTCATGATCAGGTCGAGGTACGAGAGGTCGGCGGTCATTATTCCGGAATCCTTGCAAACAGTGAGTCGGGCAGGCGTGCGGGCTTCAAGGTATCCGCCTTGATGAAGGCGGCCCGCGTCGTGCCCCGGCACAGCAGCTCGCCGTCGAGCGAGCTGCGAAAGATTTTCTGTTCCAGCGTGAAGCTCGCCCGCGCCACGCCCGTAAGGCTCACGGTCACGAGCAATTGATCATTGAACCGCGCGGGCACCAGGAACTCGGCATGCGTATCAACCACCACGAAAAAGCGGCGATGTTCGCGCATCAGGACGTCCTGTTCCACCCCGAGTGACCGCAGCCATTCCGTGCGCGCGCGCTCCATGAACTTGAAGTAGTTCGCGAAGTAGACCAGCCCCTGGGCATCCGAATCCTCGTAATAGACACGCACCGGCCAGGCAAAAGGTTCAGTTGATGGCATCGGGGAACCAGTCAGTCTCTGTCGAACAGCGGCAGCTCGGGAACGCTCTCGCGCGCCGGCGGCGTCAGGCCGAAGTGCAGGTAAGCATTGCGCGTCGCCACGCGGCCGCGCGCCGTGCGCATCATGAAACCCTGCTGTATGAGATAGGGCTCGAGCACGTCCTCGATCGTGCCGCGCTCCTCGCCAACGGCCGCCGCGAGGCTGTCGATGCCGACCGGGCCTCCGTCGAACTTTTCGATAATGGTTTGCAGCAGGCGGCGATCCGTGGCGTCGAAACCGTGAGGATCGACTTCGAGCATGTTCATCGCGCTGACCGCCACGGCCTCGGTGACGACGCCGTCGGCCTCCACCTCCGCGTAGTCCCGCACCCGCCGCAGCAGGCGGTTCACGATCCGCGGCGTGCCACGGGCACGCGCCGCGATCTGCGCGGCACCGCGCGGCTCGAGAACCAGGTTCAGGATGCCGGCCGAGCGCAGGGCGATCGATTCGAGATCGGCGGTCGTGTAGAACTCGAGCCGCTGCACGATGCCGAAGCGGTCGCGCAGCGGCGAGGTCAGGAGCCCCGCGCGCGTGGTGGCACCGACGAGCGTGAACGGCGGCAGGTCCAGCTTGATGGAACGGGCCGCCGGTCCCTCGCCGATGACGATGTCGAGCTGGAAATCCTCCAGCGCCGGGTACAGCACCTCTTCGACCACCGGGCTCAGGCGATGGATCTCGTCAACGAACAGTACGTCGTGCGGTTCGAGGTTGGTGAGGATGGCCGCGAGATCGCCGGGGCGTTCCAGAACGGGCCCGGAGGTTTGCCGGAGGTTGACGCCCATGTCGTGGGCCACGATGTGCGCGAGTGTGGTCTTGCCCAGCCCCGGCGGGCCGAAGATCAGCACGTGATCCAGCGCCTCGCCGCGGTTGCGCGCGGCGGTAATGAAGATGTGCATTTGTTGCTTCACGCTCGGCTGGCCGACGTAATCGGCGAGCGTCTTCGGGCGGATAGCGCGGTCGAACACGGGATCGTCATCGCGCTGGGTCGCCGAGGTGAGGCGGTCGTGCTCTATCGCCATTACGCAATCGCCTTCTTCAAAGCCGACCGGATGATGTCCTCGGCGGACTGCCCGGCAAGTTCCACCCGGTCCAGCAGCCGTTTCACCTCGTTCGGCTTGTAGCCCAGTGCGACCAGGGCGTCAAATGCCTCGCTGCGCGCATCGGGCGCGGCCGCGATGCCGCTGGCGGATTTGGGTATGACCAGTACCTTGCCGATGCGGTCGCGCAGGTCGAGGATCAGCTGCTGGGCTGTCTTGCGGCCCACACCGGGGATCTTCATCAGCATGGGAGCGTCTTCGCGCTGCACGCAGCGCTGGAAATCCGCAACGCTCATGGCGGACAGGACCGCGAGCCCGATCTTTGCGCCGACGCCGCTCACTTTAATAAGCGAACGGAACAGTGCCTTCTCCTCCGCCGTCGAGAAGCCGAACAGGATATGTGCGTCCTCCCGCACCGCGAGGTGCGTATGCAGGAATACGTCGTTGCCCGTGTCCGGCAGCTCGAGAAAAGTGGACATCGGCGTTTCGATCTCGTAGCCGACACCCCCGCACTCGACGATCACGTGCGGCGGCAGCTTGGCGGCCAGCCGGCCGCGAATCGAGCCGATCATGGCCGGCTCACCGCAGCGCCGCCATGGCCGCTTTGGCCGCGGCGCCGGCGAGCCGGCCCTGCAGCCTGCGCGCGTGACCATGGCAAAGCGCCGCCGCCAGGGCATCCGCCGCGTCCGGTGCCGGTTGCCCGTGAAGGTTCAAAAGAGACGTCACCATGTGCTGCACCTGCGCCTTGGTGGCGGCCCCGGTGCCGACAATGGCCTGCTTGATTTCGCGCGGCGCATACTCGAACACAGCAATGTTGCGTTCGAACGTCGCGCAGAGTGCCGCGGCACGCGCATGCCCGAGTTTCAGGGCGCTGCCGGGATTCCTGTGCACGAACACCGACTCGATCACCACGACGTCCGGACGGTAATCCGCCGTGATCTCGCCGACGGCGGAAAAGATCAGGTGCAGGCGCTCCGCGAACGAGCCCTGGACGCTCCGAATCGAGCCGCTGGCAACGTACTCGGCGCGGGCATCGAGGAAATCGATCACCCCGAAGCCGGTCAGCCGGGAGCCCGGATCGAGGCCGAGAATACGCAGGCGATCACCCAAAACAGCGTGCCTCTACCGGGCGCACCAGGAGCTCAGCTCGCTTCCAGGACATCGTCCGGGATATCGGCATTGCTGTAGACATTCTGTACGTCATCGAGGTCCTCGAGCGTTTCGAGCATCTTGAGCATCGCTTGCGCGTCCTGCAACTCCAGCTCCGTGCTCGTCATCGCACGCATCGTGACTTCCGCGTGCTCGGGAGGAAACCCGGCTTTACGCATGCTTTCGCGCACGCTCTCGAATTCGCCCGGGTCGGTCAGCACCTCGATCGACTCGTCCTCGCTCACGACGACGTCCTCGGCGCCGGCTTCGATCGCGGCGGCCATAATCGCGTCTTCGTCGCTCCCGGGCGGATACAGCAGCAGCCCCACATGGTTGAAGAGGTAATTCACCGAGCCGTCCGCCCCGAGATTGCCCCCGTACTTCGAGAACGCGTGCCGCACGTCGGCGGCGGTGCGATTACGGTTGTCGGTCATGCAGTCGACGATCACGGCCGTGCCGCCGGGACCGTACCCTTCGTAGCGGATCTCCTGGTACTCGGCATCGCCGCCCTCGCCGCTGCCGCGCTTGATGGCCCGGTCGATGTTATCCCGCGGCATGCTCTGCGCCTTGGCCTTGTCGACGGCCAGGCGCAGGCGCGGATTGGATGCGATGTCGCCGCCGCCCATGCGGGCCGCCACGGTAATTTCGCGGATGAGCTTGGTGAACAGTTTGCCGCGTTTCTTGTCCTGGGCACCCTTGCGGTGCTGGATGTTTGCCCATTTACTGTGTCCGGCCATGGTGGTTCGTCGCTTGCTGCATTGAGAATGTCGCGGGCGCGCGGGCGCCCGGGGCAGTATGATAACGGTATTCGAATTCGCACACTATGTGCGCAATATTCATGAAATGATCGCAACTCCAGCCGAAAATCCGCAAACGAGCCTTGAACCGGGCGACATCGTCGCCGTCTCGCGACAGCTTGCGGAATCCGCCTGCCACCACGAACGGGGCGCGGCCGCCTGTGCCGAGGGCGCGGCGATCGCGGCACTGCTGGAGCCGCTCGGCCTCGCCCGCTCGCTGCTCGCGGCCGCCCGCGTGTACCCGCTCGTGCGCGACGGCGCACTGGACATCGCGGACCTCGAGGGGACCCCGCTCGCCGGCCTGCGGCGCACCGTGGAGGAACTGGTCGGCCTCGGGCGCTTTGCCCTGCCCCGGGACTGGCAACCCGGTGAAGCCCTTGCCACCAGCCAGTCCGAAGCACTGCGCAAGATGCTGCTGGCAGTGGTGTCCGACCCCCGCCTGGTGGTGATCCGGATTGCCGAGCAGCTCCACCGGCTGCAGCAGGCCAAGGAATCGCCGGCGGCCGCGCAACGCGCCCTCGCGGTCGAGACGCGCGAGATCTACGCGGCGCTCGCCAACCGCCTCGGCATCTGGCAGCTCAAGTGGCAGCTCGAGGACCTGGCCTTCCGCTACCTCGAGCCGGAGCGGTATGCGCGCATCGCGCGGATGCTCGCGGAGACGCGCGCGGAGCGTGAAGCTTCGGTGACGGAGCTTGCCGAGATTTTGCGTGCGGAGCTGGGGAAGAATGGCATCGAGGCCGAAGTGAGCGGGCGGCCGAAACACATTTACAGTATCTGGCGCAAGATGCATCGCAAGGGCCGCCCGCTGGAGCAGATCTTCGACGTGCGCGCCTTGCGCGTGCTGGTCGACAGCGTGACGGATTGCTACGCGGCACTGGGCGCCGTGCACAACCGCTGGTCGTACCTGCCCGGGGAGTTCGACGATTACATCGCGAATCCCAAGGGCAACGGGTACCGCTCGCTGCACACGGCGGTGATCGGTCCCGCGGGCCGCCCGGTCGAGGTGCAGATCCGCACCCACGAGATGCACGCTTTCGCCGAGCTCGGCGTGGCGGCGCACTGGCGTTACAAGGAGGGCGATGCGCCCCGGCACGGTTCGGCTTTCGACGACAAGATCCGCTACCTGCGGCGGCTGCTGGAGCCTTTCGACGAGGACGGCGATCTCCTCGAACAGATTCGCGGCGACGCGTTCGAGGACCGCGTCTATGCACTGAGCCCGAAAGGCGACGTGGTGGAATTGCCGGCGGGGTCGACGCCGCTCGATTTTGCCTATCACGTGCACACGCAGATCGGCCACCGCTGCCGGGGCGCGAAGGTCAACGGGCGCATGGTGCCGCTGACCTACCAGGTCGCGAACGGCGACCGCATCGAGATCATCACCGCGCGCGATCCGCAGCCCAGCCGCGACTGGCTCAGTCCGCAAAACGGCTATCTCGCCGCGTCGCGCAGCCGGGCCAAGGTCAGGAGCTGGTTCCGGCAGCAGGATCGCGAGCAGAACCGCCGGCAGGGCCGCGAGATACTGGAACGCGAAATGGCACGCCTGAACGCGCGCGACCTGCCCGTCGATACGATCGCGGCGGAGCTGAAAGCCGCCAGCACCGACGAGCTGTGCGTTGCGCTTGGCGCCGGCGACATAACGCCGGCCGCGGTGGCGAGAGCCTTGCAGCAGCTGCTGCACAGGAGCACGGAACCCGACCTGCCGCGGCGGCGCCCGCCGGCCCGCCACGACAAGGACGGCAAGCGCTTCGCCATTCGCGGCGTGGACGACTTGCTGTGCAACCTGGCACGCTGCTGCCGGCCGGTGCCTCCCGAACCGATCGCCGGTTACATCACGAAGGGACGCGGTGTCGGCATTCACCGCTACAATTGCCGCAACTTCGTCAACCTGCGTTCGCGGTATCCGGAGCGCGTGATCGAGGTTGAATGGAACGATTCGAGCGAAGCCACCTACCCGGTCGAGCTGGTCGTGCAGGCCTTTGACCGGAACGGGTTGCTGCGCGATATCAGCAGCGTGCTGGCGGACGAAAAAATCGGCGTCGCCAGCTCGCAGACACGCACCGACCGACAGCGGATGATGGCCACCATCGAGTTAGGGCTGTCAGTGCCGGGACTGGCCGCGCTCTCGCGGGTCATCGGCCGGCTGGAGCAGCTCCCCAACGTCACCTCGGTAAAACGAGCCCCGTAGGAGCGCGCGCATTGCGCGCGATGCCGCGTTCGGGAAGGGAGGTCGGCACACGCTGGCCGCCGGGGGGGGTCGCGCGCAATGCGCGCTCCTACAGGCGCCGGGGGGGAACGCGCTCCTACTTGTTGGGGTAGTTGAGGGCGCGTTTGTCGGCGGCCAGCGCGGCTTCGTGGACCGCTTCCGCGAGCGTCGGGTGAGCGTGAATGGTGCGCTGCAGGTCCTCCGTGCTGGCGGAGAACTCCATTGCCAGCACGGCTTCGGCGATCAGCTCGCCGGCCATGGGGCCCAGGATATGCACGCCGAGAATCTCGTCATCGTCCGCCGCGGAGACGATTTTCGCCATGCCCGCGGTCTGGTCCATCGCCTTGGCGCGGCCGCTTGCCATGAACGGGAAGGAGCCTGTCTTGTACTCGCGGCCGGAGGCTTGCACTTCTTCTTCCGTCTTGCCGACCCAGGCGATTTCCGGCGCGGTGTAGATCACCGACGGGATAACGTTGTAGTTCATCTCTGCCACCTCGCCTGCAATGAGGTCGGCCGCCATGACGCCCTCCTCCGAGCCTTTGTGTGCGAGCATCGGCCCGCGCACGCAGTCGCCGATGGCGAACACGCCATTCACGCGGGTGCGGCATTCCCCGTCCACCGGAATGAAGCCTTTCTCGTCGGGCTGGATGCCGCAGTCTTCGGCAAGCAGGTCGGCCGTGAACGGGCGGCGGCCGACCGCGACCACGAGCTTGTCGACCTCGAGCGACTGCTTACCCTTGGCGTCCTCGTACTCGACCTTCACACCCTTGCCGGATTTCTTCGCCGACGTCACCCTGGCGCCGAGGTGCACCGTCAGGCCCTGTTTACTGAACTGCTTCTGTGCCTCCCTGGCAATCTCCCGATCGACAGCGGCCAGGAAGTCGTCGAGCGCCTCGAGAATTACCACCTCCGATCCGAGGCGGTTCCAGACGCTGCCGAGTTCGAGGCCGATGATGCCGGCGCCGACGATGCCGAGCTTCTTCGGCGCCTCATCGAACTCCAGCGCGCCCCAGGAATCGACGATGGACTCGCCGTCAAATGGCGCGACCTTCAACTCCACGGGTTCGGAACCCGACGCGAGGATCACGTAGCGCGCATCGAGCGTCCGGGCTTCCCCGGACTCCGGCGTGAACTCGACCTTGCGATCGGCCAAAAGCTTGCCGTGGCCGACCAGCCCTTCCACCTTGTTCGCCTTGAACAGGCCGGCGATGCCGCCCGTCAGCTGCCGCACGATCGTGGCCTTGCGCTTCTGCATGGCCGCGACGTCCACCTCCACCGAAGCCAGCTTGATGCCGTGGGCAGCAAACTCGTGCTCGGCGCGGTACGCGAGCTCCGAGGATTCGAGCATCGCCTTCGACGGGATGCAGCCGGCATTCAGGCAGGTGCCGCCGAAGGCATGCTTGCCGTCGCGGTTCTTCCATTGGTCGATGCACGCGACGGTCATACCGTTCTGCGCCGCACGGATGGCGGCGATGTAACCCGCGGGTCCCGCGCCGATGACGATGACGTCGTAGGAGTTGGCCATTCCTGTACCTTTTTTATAACGAACGTTCCGGGCCGCCCGTGAGAGCGGCCCCGCAAGCTGCTGCCGCGCAGGAGACATGTGCCTTCTGTGCCATCTTCAGAATTGCAGGAGCAGCCGGCCCGGGTCTTCCAGGGATTGCTTGATGCTGACCAGGAACTGCACCGCTTCGCGGCCGTCGATGATGCGGTGATCGTAGGTCATCGCGACGTACATCATCGGGCGCACGACCACCTCGCCGTTTTGCACCACGGGCCGTTCCTGGATCGCGTGCATGCCGAGGATCGCGCTCTGCGGGGGATTCAGGATCGGGGTCGACAGCAGCGAACCGAAGATGCCGCCGTTGGTGATCGTGAAGGTGCCACCGGTGAGCTCATCCATGCCGATCGTGCCGCCGCGGACTTTCTTGCCGAGGCTGTCCACGGCTTTCTCGATGTCGGCGAAGCTCAGGTGGTCGACATTGCGGACCACCGGGACCATGAGGCCGCGCTCCGACGAAACGGCAATGCCGATGTCGAAATAGTCGTGGTACACGATGTCCTTGCCTTCGATCGAGGCATTGACCTCCGGAAACTTCTTCAGCGCTTCCACGGAGGCCTTGGCGAAGAACGACATGTAGCCGAGCCTCACGCCGTGTTCCTTCTCGAAGGCTTCCCGGTAGCGCTTGCGCAGGTCGATGACTCTCGTCAGGTCGATCTCGTTGAAGGTCGTCAGCATCGCGGCGGTGTGCTGCGCTTCCACCAGCCTTTCCGCGATGCGCGCCCGCAGCCGGGTCATCGGCACGCGCCGGTCATTGCGCGTCGGCGCACCTGCGGCGGTTTCGCCGACCGGCCGCTCCGGTTCGCCCCGTTCTTCGGCTTCGTCGTGCTGCCTGAGGTAGTCCATCACATCGGACTTGGTGATACGGCCGTCCCGGCCGCTGCCGCTGACGGCTTCCGCGTCGAGGTCGTGCTCTTCGAGCAGCCGGCGGACGGACGGGCTCAATTTGTCGTGTGCGCTCTCGGAGCGGGGTTTGCTGACGTCCTCGGCGGCCTCCTGCGGGTCCGCGACTTCGGCCGCGCCCGCCGCCGGCGCTTCCGCGGCAGCGCCGCCGGTCCCCTTCTCCTTGCCGTCGTCGCCTTCAGCGCCTTCTTCGAGGATCGCGATGAGGTCGCCGGCTTTGACCGTCGCACCGTCTTCGACCTTGATCTCCTTCAGCGTGCCGGAGGCGGGAGACGGCACTTCGAGTACGATCTTGTCCGTTTCCAGGTCGACGAGATTCTCGTCGCGGGTCACCCTGTCGCCCGGCTTCTTGTGCCAGGCCACCAGCGTCGCGTCACTGACGGATTCCGGCAATGCAGGAACCTTGATCTCCATGTTCAGCTTCTCTTTCCTTTTTTGCGCTTGGTCTTGCTGCCCTGCCCCGCGGAACGCCGACTGCGGGCCGGCCGGACCGATTTGCCGTCCTTCAGATCCACGCCCAGCGCGGCTTCCACCAGTGCCTGCTGCTCACGCAGGTGGATCTTGAGCAGGCCGGCCGCAGGCGCGGCGGTGCTCGGCCGCCCAGCATAATACAACGGCAACCCCTCGATGAGGGGCTCCTGCAGCCGATGGCGAATCTGGTACCAGGCACCCTGGTTCTGGGGCTCTTCCTGGCACCACACGACCTCCTCCGCTTTCGGCCATGCCTCGAGAGTGGCAGCGTACTCGTCGACCGGGAACGGGTAGAGCTGTTCGATACGAACGAGTGCCACGTCGTCCATGTTGTTTGCCCGGCGGGCTTCGAGCAGGTCGTAATACACCTTGCCGCTGCAGAAGACGACGCGCCGCGCCACCTGCGGGTCGATCGCATCGATTTCCGGCACGATAGTGCGGAAGGAGCCCTCCGACAGCTCGCCGAGCGGCGAGACCGACAGCTTGTGCCGCAGCAGGCTTTTGGGAGTCATGACGATGAGCGGCTTGCGGTAGTTGCGCAGCATCTGCCGCCGCAGCATGTGGAACATCTGGGCAGGCGTCGAGGGTACGCAGACCTGCATGTTGTTCTCCGCACAGAGCTGCAGGAAGCGTTCGAGACGCGCGGACGAGTGTTCCGGTCCCTGCCCCTCGTAGCCGTGCGGCAGGAAGATGACGAGTCCGCACATCCTCCCCCACTTGGCCTCGCCGGAGCTGATGAACTGGTCGATCACGACCTGTGCGCCGTTTACGAAGTCGCCGTATTGCGCCTCCCAGATCACCAGCGTGCGCGGTTCTGTCGTGGCGAAGCCGTATTCGAACCCGAGCACCGCTTCTTCCGACAGCAGCGAGTCGATCACGCGGAAGCTCGACGGGTTGTCCGCGATGGTTTGCAGCGGCACGAATTCATCGCGGTTCTGCTGGTTGTGCAGCACTGCGTGCCGGTGGAAGAACGTGCCGCGGCTCGTATCCTGGCCGGTCATGCGGCAGTCGAAGCCATCGTCGAGCAGCGAGGCAAAGGCGATGCTCTCGGCAAAGCCCCAGTCCATATCGACCTCGCCGGCACCCATGCGGGCCCGCTCGTCGATTATGCGCTGGACGCGCCCGTGCAGGACGAAGCCCGGCGGCAGGGTCGTCGTCTTCTTCGTGTACTCCGCGATCCTTTCCGGGCTGATGGTCGTGTCGACCTCTTCATCCCATTCCGTATCGAAATAGGCGCTCCAGTCGGCCGTGTACTCGTTACCGATGTTGCCGAGCAGGGACTTCGGCACGGGCTCACCGCGGTCCAGGCGATCCCGGTAATCCTCCTGCAGGCGTTCGGCTTTCCCGGCATCGATGACGCCGTCCTCGACCAGCCGGGCGGCGTAGAGCTGCCGGGCCGTCTTGTGATCGCGGATGCGCCCGTACATCACCGGCTGGGTCGCACTCGGCTCATCGGCCTCGTTGTGGCCGTGGCGCCGGTAGCAGACCAGGTCGATTACCACGTCCTTCTTGAACTTGCGCCGGTAGGCGAGCGCCAGCCGGGTTACGAAGACCGCCTCCTCGGGGGCATCGCCGTTGACGTGGAAGATAGGCGCCTCGACCATCTTGGCAATATCGGTGGCGTACGGCGTGGAGCGCGCATCCGACGGCCGGCTGGTGGTGAAGCCGATCTGGTTGTTGATAACGATGTGCACCGTGCCGCCGGTCCTGAAGCCGTTGGTCTGGGAAAGCTGGAAGGTCTCCGCGACCACGCCCTGGGCGGCAAAGGCGGCGTCCCCGTGGATCAGCACCGGCAGGACTTCATCGCGCTCCACGTCACCGCGGCGCTGCTGGCGGGCGCGCACGGAGCCCTCGACGACCGGGTCCACGATCTCGAGGTGCGACGGGTTGAATGCCAGGGCGATGTGCACGTTACCCCCGGGCGTCTTCATGTCAGCCGAGAAGCCCTTGTGGTACTTGACGTCGCCGGAGCCTTTCAACTGGGTCGGATCGATGTTGCCCTCGAATTCCTCGAACAGCTCCTGCGGCGGCTTGCCGAGCACGTTCACGAGCACGTTGATGCGCCCGCGGTGCGCCATGCCGATGACGAACTCGCGGATACCGGATTCGCCGCCGCGCTGGATGAGATCGTCCAGCATCGGGATCAGGCTTTCACCGCCTTCCAGCGAAAAACGCTTCTGGCCGACGAAACGGGTGTGCAGGTAGCGTTCTATCCCTTCCGCCGCCGTGAGCTGCTCGAGAATCCACAGGCGTTCGTCCGGAGACAAACGGGTGGAGACCATGCCCTGCTCGAATTCATGCCGCAGCCAGAGGCGCTCGCGCGAACGCGAGATATGCGCGAACTCGGCGCCGATCTTGCCGCAGTAGATCGTTTTCAGGAGGGCGATGATGTCGCGGAGCTTCATGCGCCGGCGGCCGGTGCCGGCGAGGCCGCCGGTGAAGAATTCCGTATCCATGTCGGCCTCGGTCAACCCGAGGTAGTCGAGCTTCAGCACGCCGGGCACCGGCCGCTCCATGAGCCCCAAAGGGTCGATGTCGGCGATCTGGTGGCCGCGCAGGCCGTAGACCTGGATCAGGCGGGAAACGGACGCCTGCTTTTCACTGGCCACCTGGCCGGCGCGGCCGGGTGCCGCGCCTGTCGCCGCGGGCGAGGCACCGTTGCCCCGCGGCTGGCGCACGGTTTGCCGGAGCTCGCGGCGGATGGGCGTGTGCGGGATTTCCTCCTGGCGCGCGCCCAGCGACCGGAAATAGCGGCGCCAGCTTTCCGGTACCGAATCAGGATCGGCAATGTATTGCTCGTAGAGAGCTTCGATGGCCGCGGCATTCGTGCCGAACAGGGCCGAACTGGCGTACCGTTCCTCGAGCGAGCTCATGGCGCAAAAAATCCGCGAAACCTGCTGTTCCGAATCCGAAAAGGTTCGATGGAGGTGCTATCAACCGAAAACCGGGAGCGTAGTGTAACGTAAGCGCGCATGCCTGTCGCCCGAGGCCCGGAAAACGCCCGCACTCAGTGCGCGTGCATCAGCGCGACGGCCTGGTAGCACACGAGACAGGCGTAAACGCTGAAGAAAAGAGTCAGGAACAGGCCGGTGCGCATTAAGTTGAAAAGCCGCAGGCGGGCCACGAACACGAGGACGAGAATCCCGGCGCCGGTCAGCAGCATCTTGCTTGCCGCGAAGGCGATATCACCGTGCTCCAGCATCAGGGCCATTACCGGATTGACCTCGATCGCACCTTTGTTCAACAGCTCCAGCGTCAGGAAAGCGTCGGCGGTGGAGAGCAGCATGATGCCGGTCGCCAGGAAAAACAGCCAGGGATGATGCCGGTCGCTGAACACGCCGTCGCGTTCCGTCCCCCGGCGATGCCCGAGGCGGCGGGATCGCAGGTAACCAAAGACGAAGGTGCGCCAGGAGAGCACGCGCCGGTCCGGCAGCATCCGGCTTTCGCCGGGCTCGCGCCGTTTGGCATCGGTCACGGCGCTTGCCGCGTCGGGTTCGTAGCTCATGGCAGGGATTACCGCCGGTGCCGCGGCCGGTTTATCCATCCCCGGCCTCGGCGGGCGGCTCGGTAAGGCGCAGCAGTGCGGCAATCAGGGCGTCGCGATCGTCCTGCTTGCGCAGCCCGGCATACGCCATGCTGTTGCCCGGCAGGAAACGGGAAGGTTGCGCCAGCCAGGCATCGAGTGCCCTCGGGGTCCAGTAGAAGCCACCGGCGGCCAGCGCCGGTGAATAGGGATAGCCGTCCAGCGAGCCGGCAGGCCGGCCGAACAGCCCGTACAATCCAGGCCCCAACGAGCCGGATTCGCCCTGCCCGAAGGTATGGCAGCTGCGGCATTGCATCGCGAGGTGACGGCCGTACTTGACGCTGGCGTCGCGGTAGCGGGGTAACTCGAGGTAGTCGGCCGCCGGCAGCACGACCTGCTCGCCCAGGTTCGCTGCCGTGACGAACGGCGCCTCCGCCTTGCCGCTCGCCGCCCCGGTCCCGGACGCCGGGCCGTTGCAGGCGGCACATGCCAGGGCCAGGATGGAGAACAGCAGCGGTCGAAAGAGAATCATTGCGGCAGGTCCATCTGTTGCTGATCTTCTGCGGCCGCATCAGTGGCCGGCGGGGATTGTCAGCGAGCTTCCCCCGATTATCAAGAACGATGAGCTGGTGTGACATGACATTGGCGATGATGGCTGTCGCGCATCCGGCGCGTCGTGACCGGGTTCACGGTCATGGCGGTCACCCGAGCGAATCCTGCAGGCGAAAGACCCCGAGTCGCGCCTGCAGGTAATACAGCCGCAGCGCCGGCACCGGGAACCGCGGCGAGAGACCCTGCATCATCCCCGGCACCGATTCCGGGGCGCGCGAGCGCCCGGATGCCAGCCACTCGGCAAGCCGCGCGCCGCTCCAGGTGGCGGTGTTGACCCCGTTGCCGTGATAGCCGTAGGCAAAGAACACGCTCCGGTCGTGCGGCAGCCGCCCGATGCTCGGGACCAGCCGCCGCGTGAGGCAGATCAGCCCGTGCCAGCGGTATTCGATCGACACGTCGCGCCAGGACGGGAACAGCTGCCGCAGCCCGTCGGCCAGCGCGCCGTAGTTGGCGGCGGCGCCCGCCCGGTCGCCCCGCGAATGGCCGCGCCCGCCGAAGAGGAACCGTTTGTCCGGCAGCAGGCGGAAGTAGTTCAGGATATGGCGCGACGTCACCGCCGGGTTCGCTGTCCGCCAGCCTTGCGCGGCGAGCTCGTCGTCGCGCAGGGGCCGCGTCACGACGATCGCGCTGATCATCGGCAGGGGCCGGCCGTGGAAGCCGGGGTGCAGGCACTCCGGCATGAAACCGTTACCGGCAAGGATCACCCGCCGGCAGCGCAGGCGGCCGCCCGCCGTCACCAGGATGTGGCCGCCGCCTTCGCGCCGCCATTCGAGCACCTCGCTCGAGGAGTGGAGCATGGCGCCGGCACGGACCGCCGCGGCCGCGAGGCCGAGCTGGTAGCGCAAGGGGTGTAGCACGAAGCAGGGCCGCTGCAATACGGCGCCGTGAATGCCGGCCGCATCGAAGTACCGCTCCCGGAAGGCCGCGGCCGATAAGGCTACCGTGTCGAGACCGAGCAGTTCGTGCTGCCGCTCCGCATGCCGCCGCAGCTCTTCGAAGGCGCGCCTGGAATGCGCGATCGCGAGCTCCGTTTCTCCGGTCGTTTCGGCCGCGATGCCTTCCTCGTCGATGATGGCTCGCACCAGTTCGATCGCCTCGACCTGCGAGCGGTAAAAGCACCGCGTATCCTCCAGCCCGTATTTGCGGAGCATGCGCGGCAGGGACAGCGACGTGCCGCCGATGCCGCAGAAACCGGCATTGCGCCCGGAAGCGCCCCAGCCGATGTGCCCGGCTTCGAGCACGCGCGCCTCGATGCCGTGCCGCTTGCAAAGATGCAGGGCGGCGCTGAGGCCGGTGTAGCCGCCGCCGATGATCGCCACCTCGCAGCGCTCGTCGCCCGTCAGTGGCTCCGCCCGCGGCCGGACCTCCCCGGCCGTCGCCTCCCACCACGACGGCTGCGGTTCCGCGAACCGATACAAGTCGTCATGATAGAGGTGTTTCACGCGCCGCTCTCTCCGCCGCACCGCTGCGGCCGATCAGCGAATATTGCGCGCTCCCGTCGGTCATAATCCAGCAACCCGGCGGGTAACAAACCCGCTTCCCTGCGGAACCGGTCAGGGCAAAATGCGACCATTGGTGGGTCCTGCTCCCATCATCCGTACGTGTGACACGCCGCCATGCTGAAGATATCCGACGACATAATCATTCCAGGCGACGAGATCGAGTTGTCGGCCGTGCGGGCGCAGGGTGCCGGCGGCCAGAACGTCAACAAGGTCGCCACCGCGGTCCACCTGCGCTTCGACGCGCAGGCATCGGCGGCGTTGCCGGTTGAGGTGCGGGCGCGCCTGCTGAAGCTCGCGGATCGCCGCATCTCGGCGGATGGCGTCATTGTCATCAAGGCCCAGCGGTTCCGCAGCCGGGACCGCAACCGCGAAGATGCCCTGGCGCGGCTCGCCACGTTGATCGGGAAGGCGTTACACGCACCGAAGAAACGCGTGCCCACGAAACCCGGCCGGCAGGCGCAGGCACGGCGCCTGGAAGACAAGGCCCACCGCAGCCGCTTGAAGCAGTTCCGCGGCAAAGTGACCTAGAACAGGCCCTCGATCTGCCCTTCCGCGTTGACGTGGATCTGGTCGGCGGCCGGCCTCCGCGGCAGTCCGGGCATGGTCATGATCGCGCCGCAGACCACCACCACGAACTCGGCGCCGGCGGCGAGGCGTATCTCGCGAATCGGCACCATGTGCCCTTTCGGTGCGCCGAGCAGGTTCGGGTCGGTCGAGAAGCTGTACTGGGTCTTTGCCATGCAGATCGGGTACGTGCCGTAGCCCTGCGCCTGGAACTGCGCGAACTGGTCCCGCACTTTCTTGTCGGCGGTGATGTCCTCGGCGCCGTAAATGGTGCGGGCAATGTGCCGCACCTTGTCCCATAGCGGCATGTCGTCGTCGTAGAGCGTGCGGAACTGCGGCGCGTGCCCCTCCGTCAGCTCGACCAGGTGGCGCGCCAGGCTCGCGGTACCCTTGCCGCCCTCGGCCCAGTGCCGGCAGACGTGCGTCTCGACCCCGAACTCCGCGGCATACTCGCTCACCGCATCGAGCTCCGCCTGCGTGTCGTGCGAGAAGTGATTGATGCCGACCGCCACCGGCACGCCAAAGTTGCCGAGATTGCGCAGGTGCTGGCCCAGGTTTTCGCAACCCTTCCTGACGGCCGCCACATTCTCCGGCGTGAGCTCGTCCTTCGGCACGCCGCCGTGCATCTTGAGCGCGCGCACGGTCGCGACGAGCACGACCGCCGCCGGCCGTAAGCCGGCTTTGCGGCATTTGATGTCGAAAAATTTCTCGGCACCGAGGTCGGCGCCGAATCCTGCTTCGGTGACGACGTAATCGGAGAGCTTGAGGGCGGTCTTGGTGGCGATCACGGAATTGCAGCCGTGCGCGATGTTGGCAAACGGCCCCCCGTGCATGAACGCCGGGTTGTTCTCCATCGTCTGCACGAGATTCGGCAGGAACGCATCCCGCAGGAGCGCGGTCATGGCGCCCTGGGCATTCAGCTGGCTCACCGTTACCGGCTTCTGGTCGTAGGTGTAGCCGATGACGATGTTGCCGAGGCGCCGCTCGAGGTCCTCGAGATCGATGGCCAGGCAGAAGATCGCCATGATCTCCGACGCCACCGTGATGTCATAACCGCTTTCGCGCGGCACACCGTGCGGCGTACCGCCGAGGCCGATCACGATATTGCGCAGCGCGCGATCGTTCATGTCGACGACGCGCCGCCAGGTGATGCGGCGAGGGTCGATGTTCAGCGCGTTGTCCCAATGGATATGGTTGTCGACCAGCGCCGCCAGCAGGTTGTGCGCGGCACCAATGGCGTGAAAATCCCCGGTGAAGTGCAGGTTGATGTCGGTCATCGGCACGACCTGGGCGCGCCCGCCGCCGGCGGCCCCGCCTTTCATGCCGAAGCAGGGACCGAGGCTCGGCTCGCGCAGGCAGATCGCCGCGTTCTTGCCGATGTGGTTGAGCCCGTCTCCCAGGCCGACGGTGGTCGTGGTCTTGCCCTCCCCGGCGGGGGTCGGCGACACCGCGGTCACGAGGATCAGCTTGCCGTCTTCCCGGCTGGAGGCGTTCCTGAACACCCGGTAGTCGATCTTGGCCTTGTCATGGCCATAGGGAACGAGCAGGTCGCTGGACAGCCCGAGCTTCTTGCCGATCTCCTGGATGGGCAGGAGCCTGGCGGAACGGGCAAGTTCGATATCGGAACTGGGGCTCATGCGCGGGCTCCCTCTCTTTGGACTTCTCGTAGGCGCGAAGCGGCGGAGGGTAATGCATAAGACGGACGCGCGGCAATAACGCATCCGGCATGTGGGCGACGCGGCCCCAGCCCTGCCAACACGCGCATTCCGCATGATGCAACGGAGCCGCCGCGGGGCTCTGGTTTGCGCGGCTACAAGGCCACTATACGATGCATCGTGCCGGTCGAAAGATCCACGATGAACAGCTCGCCCGAGTTGCTTTCGGCAAAGGAGGCGATATTGAGCCCGGTGGCCAGCAACTCGTCAGGCTCCGTACCCTGCTCGCTCGCGGAGGAGATTGCCCAGATGCGCCCGGAACCGAAGTCAGCGAACAGGTAGAACCCGGCAAGGTCCGGGATGGCGCTGCCCCGGTACATGTAGCCGCCGGTGATCGAATTGCCGAGGTCGTGACCGTATTCGGCGATCGGGTCGATGTTGTCGATGCTGCAACCTTCCTGCGGCTCGAAGCAATGCGCGCCCTCGCGCTGGTTCCAGCCGTAGTTGCCGCTCAGTTCGACAAGGTCGACCTCTTCCCAGGCGTTCTGCCCCACGTCGCCGAGCCACAGCTCACCGGTCTCGCGATCGAAGCTGAAGCGCCAGGGATTGCGGAACCCCCAGGCGAAGATCTCAGGGCAGTCGGTCGCATTGACCGCCTGGAAGCACTCCGGGTTATTCGCGAACGGATTGTCGGGGGGAATGGCGTAAGGCGACGCCGTGTCGACGTCGATGCGCAGCACCGACCCGAGCAGGGTCGTGGTGTCCTGCCCGTTGCCGCCCGGGTCGCCGGCTCCGCCGCCGTCGCCCAGCCCGATATAAAGGAATCCGTCGGGACCGAACACGATGTTGCCGCCGTTGTGGTTGGTATTGGGCTGGGTAACCGTCAGGATGATGTCTTCGAAAGACACATCCAGGCTCCCGTTATCCGCGACCGTGAATCGCGACACGACGGACTCTAGCGGCGCGCCCGTTCCCGTGCGGGTATACGAGAGAAAGACCTCGCCGTTAACGGTAAAATCCGGGTGAAAAGCCATGCCGAGAAGCCCGGACTCGCTGAACGAGGAATTGACCCGCCCTTCGAGATCCGCGAAGACCCGGACATCGTCGACCGCGGCATCGGGATCGTTCGGAAACACGCGCACGGTCCCGCCCTTCTCGACCACGAACCAGCGGGTGTCATCGCCGGGCGCCTGCAGCGCCAGTAGCGGCTGGACGAATGCGAGCTGCTGGAAGACCCGCTCTACGGCAATCGGGGGTGGCTCCGCCGGCGGTTGCGGATCGTCCGGCGGTGCGGGACCCGGATCGCCCGGCGGATTGAACGTAGCCGACGTGCCGTCACAGGCAGCAAGCGCAAGTGCACTCCAGAGAAGCACCAGCCTGCCGAAGCCATTCAGGTACTGCATCGTCGTGTCCCCCGTACGTGCCTGGTTCCAGCGTAATGGACTGCAGAAGGCTTGCAAAGTGCAATGCAAAGGCCACGCAGCCGGCGGCGGGCCATTTGCGGTACAGTCGACGAAAACCGGCAAGGGGGATTTCCGCATGCACCGCTATCTGCTGATTCTTTCGGCTCTTTGCACGGCGGCCGGCGCCCAGGCGCAGGACGGCCGGCTTGGGCTCGAGCAGGCCTTCCAGGCTATCGAACCACGGGTTATCGCCTGGCGGCGCGACATTCACCAGCACCCCGAGTTGTCCAACCGGGAATTCCGCACGGCCGCGAAAGTCGCGGACCACCTCCGCGCGCTCGATCTCGACGCGGTCGAAACCGGGATCGCCCACACCGGCGTGGTCGGGACCCTCGTGGGCGGCAAGCCGGGGCCTGTGATTGCGCTGCGTGCCGACATGGACGCGCTGCCGGTGCGCGAGCAGACCGGCCTGCCCTTCGCGTCGCAGGTTAAAGGCGAATACAACGGCGAGGAAGTCTACGTGATGCACGCCTGCGGCCATGACACGCACGTCGCCATGCTGATGGGCGCGGCCGAGATTCTCGCGGCGCATCGTGACCAGCTCGCGGGCACCGTCAAGTTCGTCTTCCAGCCTGCCGAAGAAGGTGCGCCCGCCGGCGAGCAAGGCGGAGCTGCCCTGATGATCGAGGAAGGCGTGCTCGACGGGCCCAATCCGCCCGAGGCGATCTTCGGGCTGCACGCGTGGCCCGGGCCGCCCGGCACCCTGCACTACCGGGCCGGCAGTTTCATGGCGGCTTCCGACAGCCTGGCCATCGACATCCGCGGGCGGCAGACGCACGGGTCTTCGCCGTGGCACGGTGTGGACCCGATTTACGTCGCCGCCCAGATCGTCACGGCCCTGCAGGGCATCCCGAGCCGGCAGCTCGACATTACGCGCGGACCGGCCGTCATCACCATCGGCAGCATTCGCGGCGGCGTGCGCGGCAACATCATTCCCGACGACGTGAGCATGCTCGGTACCATCCGCACTTTCGATGCGGGCGTCCGTGAAGAACTGCATGCGCGGCTCAGGAAGACCGTTGACCTGGTGGCGCAGGCTTCGGGTGCGGAGGCGACCGTGACGATCGACCCGTATGCGCCGGTTACCGGCAACGATCCGGAACTTTTGGGACAGATGATGCCGACGCTGCAATGGGCCGCGGGCGAAGGCAACGTGCGGGAACACGAACTCATCACGGGCGCGGAGGACTTCGCGCATTTCGAGCAACGCATCCCGGGCCTGTTCCTGATGCTCGGCATCAATAAGGAAGGTATCGCCGCGGGGGAAGCGGCATCCAATCATTCGCCGCTGTTCTACGTAAACGAAGATGCGCTGATCGTCGGCGTGCGCACGTTCGTGGGCCTCGCGCTGGATTACGCCGCGGCGGCCGATTCGTTGTAAATTTTTTAGCGGCAACGCGCCGCAAAAGCCCTGCCGGCGCGGTCCCCGGCGGGCCGGGTTTCAGATGGTGAAGGTCCCGATTTCCGGCTCGGGCGCGTGTGCTATCGTCGTGTTTTCGCTATAGAAGCGACAACTTACAAGATTGGGATCGCCATGCAGGACTCAAGAACCATTGCCGAGCTCATCGCAGACTATGAACCCGGGATGCCGCTGGAGCGGCGGTTTTACACCGACCCGGAAATCTATGCACTCGAAGTAGACCGCATCCTGAATCGCAACTGGCTGCTCGCCGGCCATGCCTCGCAAATCCCGCAGCCGGGCGATTTCTTCCTCGCCCGGATGGGGAAGGAATCAGCCATCGTGGTGCGCAGCTCCGACGGGAAGATCAAGGCGTTCGCCAACGTGTGCCGGCACCGCGGCTCGCTCGTCTGCCTGCAGGAAAGCGGCAGCACGCGCAAGTTCGAATGCCCCTATCACGGCTGGATGTACGACCTCGACGGCAACCTGACGGCCGCCCGCTCGATGCCAAAGAATTTCGACAAGAAAAGCTACGGCCTGCACCCCGTCAGCGTCGACGTGCTGGGTGGACTCATCTTCGTATGCTTTTGCGAAAACCCGCCCTCGCTCGATGGCGCCCGGCGTGACCTGGCCGAGCCGTTCGCGATGTTCGGTTTCGAAAACCTGAAGGTAGCGGCAAAACGCAGTTACGCCATCGCAGCCAACTGGAAGCTCGCTGTAGAGAATTACCAGGAGTGTTACCACTGCGCGACGGCTCATCCCGAGTACGCGCGCATGCATACGCTGATGCTCGATCCCGCCAAGCGCGATCGCCTGCAGGACAAGATGCTGGGCCGGTTCGAAGCCTGCGGGCTCAAGTCCATCGAGCACGACTACGTGGACACGCACGCCCGGCCGGGAGAACAGGGTTACGGCTACAGCCGCACCGCGCTGTTCGAAGGCTACAAGACCGGCAGCCGCAACGGCGAACCGGTAGCGCCATTGCTCGGCAATCTCAAGGATTACGACGGCGGCGCGTCGGACTTCAGCTTCGGCCCGTTCTCGTTCCTGCTGGCATACAGCGATCACGTGGTCGGGTATGTTTTCAAGGCCGTCGACCATGAGAACTGTGTCTGCGAGATCTTCTGGTTCGTGCGCAGCGATGCAGTCGAGGGCAAGGACTACGATCTCGAGGAGCTGACCTGGCTCTGGCACGTAACGACCCTGGCGGACAAGGAGATCATCGTCAATAACTGGAAGGGGGTGAACTCGCGCTATTTCCGCCCCGGGCCGTTCGCGACGATGGAGCGCATGGAAAAGCGTTACGTCGACTGGATCGTGCAGCAGCTCGCGGAGCGCCCCGGCCGCCCCGTGCCGGTATCCCGGAGGGCCTGACCCGGCCGGAAATGGGAGGAGAAAATGGGGCGGGCCCCATTTTCTCCGGATAACATGGCCTGGCCCCATTTCCGGCCCATTTCTGGCGGCGCGAACCATCGGCGGTTATCCTTGTCGGAATCTGCCACGCCCGGAATAAGCCGGGGGCGCTGAACCGCGGGGGTAAATCCATGAACAGACTCTGTGTTGCGCTGGCCTGCGCGGCCATCGTGGCGGGCTGCGATTCCGCTTCGTCTCCCGAAGCCGCTACCGCCACCGCCGATATTCCCTTGCAATCCGGTATCGACCTCGAGGGGATGGATACGTCGGTGCGGCCGCAGGACGATTTCTTTGCGTACGCCAACGGCGGCTGGGTCGAGAACACGACAATCCCGCCCGACCAGTCCGGATGGGGTTCGTTCAACATCCTGCGGGACACCGGGCTTGCACAGCTGCGCACCATTATCGAGGACGTCTCGCAAGACGCCGGCAAGAACGACGACGGCGCGAAGATCGGCGCCTTCTACAACGCCTGGCTCGACGTGGAGCAGGCGAATGCGCTGGGCGTTAAACCGCTGGAGGACCTGTTCGCGCGCATCGATGCGCTAAAGAACTTCGATGACGTGGTCGCGTTCTTCGGCGCCACGAACGAGCTCGGTCTCGACGCGCCCCTGCAGTTCTTTATCAGCCAGGACGTCAAGCAGCCGGATCGCTATGTCGTCATCACCTGGCAGTCGGGACTGGGTCTTCCGGACCGCGACTACTATTTCGACGAGACCGAGCGCGGGCAGGAACTGCGCGCGGAGTACGTCCGCTACGTGGCAAAGATGCTGGCCCTTTCCGGCTACGCCGACAGCGAGGGCGCCGCGAAGCGCATCATGGCACTCGAGACGCAGCTTGCCGAGCACCACTGGGACAAGGTCGTGAACCGCGACGCGAACAAGCGCTACAACAAGGTGAGCGATGCCGAACTGGAGAGCATGCTTTCCAATTTCGACCTCGACGCCTGGCTCGAAGGCTTAGGCACCGGCCGGCAGGAGTACGTCATCGTCAGTCAGCCGTCTTATATGCAGGCGCTAAACGAGATTGCCCCGGCTGTCGACCTGTCCATCTGGAAGGAATACCTGCGGCTGCAGGCGCTGACCAGCTATGCCGATTACCTGTCGGAGGACTTCGTCGACGCGGCTTTCGATTTCTACGGCAAAACCCTGCAGGGCCGGCTGGAGCAACAGCCGCGCTGGAAACGCGCCGTCGACTCGATCAACGGCAACCTCGGTGAGCTGCTCGGCAAGTTGTACGTCGAGCGGCATTTTCCGCCCGCAGCCAAGGCGCGCATGGAGGACATGGTCGCTAACCTCATCCTCGCCTACGAGGAATCCATAAGGAATCTCGACTGGATGAGCGAGGAGACCAAGGCGAAGGCGCTGGAGAAGCTTTCAAAGTTCTCCCCGAAGATCGGCTATCCGGAGGAATGGAAAGATTACTCCGGGCTCGAAGTGTCCGCGGACGATCTCGTCGGCAACATCCAGCACGCGCGCGTTCTCAATCATTACCGGGAAATCGACAAGCTCGGGAAGCCGGTCGACCGCGGCGAGTGGTTCATGACGCCGCAGACGGTGAATGCCTACTACAACCCGCCGATGAACGAGATCGTGTTCCCGGCGGCAATCCTGCAGCCGCCGTTCTTCATCCTCGAAGCGGAGGACGCTCGCAACTACGGTGCCATCGGGCTCGTCATCGGCCATGAAATTGGTCATGGATTCGACGACCAGGGCAGCAAATACGACGGCGACGGTAACCTCACGAACTGGTGGACCGAAGCGGACCGCGCGGCTTTCGAAAAACGTACGCAGGCGCTGGTCGAGCAATACAGCGGCTTCGAGCCGCTACCCGGCCTCTTCGTCAACGGCGAGCTGACGCTCGGCGAAAACATCGGGGATCTTGGCGGCGCCGCCATCGCGCTGCGCGCCTATGAGCTGTCGCTCGACGGCAAGGAATCGCCCGTCATTGACGGCATGACCGGGCAGGAGCGCTTCTTCCTCGGCTTTGCCCAGGTCTGGCGCTCCAAGTACCGGCCGGAGGCCACGGAGCTGCGCATCAAGAGCGATCCGCACTCGCCGCCCGTGTACCGGGTCAACGGCGTCGTGCGCAACGTCGATGCCTTCTACGACACGTTCAACGTGAGTGAAGGTGACGGGCACTGGCTGCCGGCGGAGGAACGCGTGCACATCTGGCGGTGATCCGGCAAGGAGAATCAGGGTCGAACCCCGGTTCGACCTCACTGCAGTGACGCTGGAATCCGCGATGGCGCATGGAAACGATGATGCTCGATCGCGACAAGCTCTTCCCGCTCTTCAAGTACACGGTGTACGCGCTGCTGACGCTCAACGTGTACCTGTTCTTTGTGGAGGAATGGGCGGCGGCGGCGTACCGCTTCGAGGACGGCATTGCCTTCGCCGACGTGATCGAGGGTTTCGCGGCCACTATCGACACGGCAGCCTGGGTAATCCTGCTGCTAATGTTCGAGGTGGAAACGGTGATGACCACCGACCGTCTCGGAAGGCGGACCGTGCTCTTCATGCACGGTCTGCGCGCCGTTTGCTACCTCGTCATCGTATACGCGTTCTACGGCTACCTTTCGAAGGTCCTGTTCCTGTTCGACGCGGCACCGCTGGCCGGGGTACAGCAGCTCTGCACCCTGGCCAGCGGCGGCTGGGCCTATGCGGTCGACCTCGATGAATACGTCGCACTGACCGCGGGCAACTGCGGCCAGTTTTCGACTGCCGCGACGTTTCTGCAGCTGCCCGGTCTGCGGGCCGCGATAGACCCGGCCGGCCTGACCGCCATCACGCGGCTCGCCTGGGTCGACGTCATCAACTCCGGCGTATGGCTCATCCTCGTATTCCTGCTGGAGGTCGACGTGCGCCTGCAGGAGCAGGACCGGCTGCACGGCTGGGTGCGCCGCGCAAGCACGGCCGGGAAGTACGTGGTCTACCCCACCCTCCTGCTGGCGGCGATCTACTGGGGTGTGATGGGCGACTTCGTCGATTTCTGGGATGCCTTCCTGTGGCTGGTTGCCTTCTTCTTCATCGAGATGAACGTCGTGGAGTGGCGGGAAGAACTCGACGCCGAAAGCTTGCTGGAGCCCGCCACGGCGGGCGACGGGGGATGAGCCAACCCGCGCCCGGGCTACGGCAAGTCAGTCCGGCACCGCGGCCGCGGGCGCCGTGCCCATGACGCGGACTGCTACGGCGCCGCTTTCAGTTTCGGGTCGGTACGGGCCTTGTGCCGCAGGCTCGCGTCATCGTCCCGCACCGACAGCTCGATGAGCCCGGAGGCGTTGTCCAGCCGCATGAGGTACGGATGCCAGCGGTCCCCGGGACCGCGCCTGTAATGGCCCGAGACCTCCCAGCCGTTCGCGGCCGGATAGACGTAGACTTTGCCGACTTTCCGATCCGGCGCCAGCGGGTCGACGATCAGCAGTTCCGCCGCGGGCGCGACGTAGGCGCGCAGGATGTCGCGCGATGCCCCTACGACCGCCTCCTCCTGTTGCCGCTGGATGCCCGGCCGCGGATCGGTCACGCGGTCGTACGCGCAAAACGCGAGCGCGCACCCGACCCCGAGAGCGACGACGGGCCGCAAAATTCGATGATCGATCACGCGTCGTTTCCGCTCACGCAATGCCCGTGACTTTGTGCGTCTGCAGGCTGAGCCGCCATTGCGGATGCGCAAGGCAGTATTCGATCGCGGCGCACGTGTTCCGCTCCTTGTCCGCATCGTCGAGCGGCTGCAGGAAATGATGCTCGAACGGGAGGTGCGCGAAGCGTTCCGGCCGGGCCTCGGCTTCGCGCTGCGGATA
Organism: uncultured Woeseiaceae bacterium; assembly: GCA_964607425.1. Lineage (GTDB taxonomy): Bacteria > Pseudomonadota > Gammaproteobacteria > Steroidobacterales > Woeseiaceae > IDS-8. The sequence continues at coordinate 39,044 of CAZSKQ010000004.1, read as the reverse complement.
GACCAGCTTCAGCTCATCGCCGGTCCGCTGCACCACCGCGGCGGCGCCTTTGGGACTGACACAGATCCAATCGAGGCCGGGCGGCGCCGGCAGGGTGCCGTTCGTTTCGACGCCGATTTCGAATCCGCGAGCGTGCAGCGCGGTGATGGCCGCTTCATCGAGCTGCAGGAGCGGCTCGCCGCCGGTGCACACAACGTAGGGCCGGCCGCCCTCGCTCGAGGCCGGCCAGTGGCGCGCCACGGCCTCGGCGAGTTCCTCCGCCGTCGGGAATTTACCGCCGCCGGGGCCGTCCGTCCCCACGAAATCGGTATCGCAGAACCGGCAGACAGCGCGCGTGCGGTCGCGCTCCCGCCCCGACCACAGGTTGCAGCCGGCGAAACGCAGGAACACGGCCGGACGGCCCGCCTGGGCGCCCTCGCCCTGCAGCGTGTAATAGATTTCCTTTACCGAGTAGGTCATGCAGCTATGAGTGGATCGGCAATACCCGCCTCGGCGAAACCTTTGGCGCGTAACAGGCACGCCGCGCAGGTACCGCAGGGCGGTCGCTCGCCCTGGTAGCAGGTGTGCGTCAGGGCCATTGCCTCCAGTGCACCCAGCCGCTGCGCGAGTTCCACTGTCTCCTTCTTCGTCATGTTCATGAGCGGCGTGTGGATGGTCATTGGCAGGTCGAGGCCGAGCGACAGCGCTTTTTCCAGCGCATCCATCGTCGCCCGGCGGCAATCCGGGTAGCCGCTGTAGTCCGTCTGCGCCGTCCCGGTGACGAGATGGCGGATGCCGCGCGGCCACGCAAAGGCCGCGGCGAAGGTCAGGAAGATGAGGTTGCGTCCCGGCACGAAAGTGGCGGGCAGGTCATCGCCTGCTGCCAAAGCTTCCGGCACCGGACAATCGGGATCGGTGAGCGCGTTGCCGCCGAGAGCGGCGAAGGTGTCGATCGGCAGGACGACGTTGGGCACGCCGGCGAAGCGCGCCACGTTCCCCGCGCATTCAATTTCGACGCGGTGACGTTGCCCGTAGTCGAAGGTGAGCGTCTCGAGGCTACCCGCGCCGAATCGTTCGAGCGCCCAGTAGAGGCAGGTAGTCGAGTCCTGTCCGCCCGACAGGATTACAAGCGCCCGGTCGTTCATCGCGCGGACACTAGCGGAACAGGTCTTCGGCCTTCTCGGCCAGCGGATCCCCGGCCGCCGCCTGCGCCGGCTCGCCCTCGCCGAACAGGTTGGCGAGTTCCGCTTCCGCGCGCGCCGCTCGCTGCGCCCGCGCGGGATCGAAGGCATGCGGGCTCGGTTTGAACCATTCGCAGAAGTTCACCTTGTCCTTGTCCTGGACTTCCTCCGCGTCGTCCTCCCGGCACTGCTTCGGCACCAGGGGATCGAAAAACCGGCACATCCGGCAAACGTACAGGCTCGCCCGGCATCCCGGGCACTCGTCCCGCCGGGACCACGGCAGCGACAGCGCCGCCAGCGAGACTCCGCAGCGATGACACTTCAATTCTTCGCTCATCGTCACAGTATACCCTCGCACCGTTTGCGTTCCGCGCGCCGGACGGCGGCACAGCCGCGGCCATCGCCGTCGCGACCGGCAGCCGGTGCCGCTATCGCCAACCATGGATTCAACCTTAAACAAGTCGCATAGCCACCTGATCTTACGAACAATTCATTGGACACGAAGAATGCGCTAACATGCCGCGTCCTCAGCCTGCGCCGGATTGCCCGATGTCCTACCCTGCCGAATTCCTCTCCTGCGACCGCATCCGCAGAAAGTTTGGCAGTTACGGCATCGATGTCCTCCAAAGCCGCGCCGGCCACCGCGTGTCCAGCCTTTACAGCATGGCCGGCGGCGAAAAGACCTGCCGCATTTACGCAAAAGTCCGCTTCACCGGAACGATCGACCCCGCCTACGCCAACGAGCACGCTCGCGTCCTCGCCGGCGAGTCGATCGGCACCGTGTTCCGGTCGGCCGGTTGGCGCATCGTCAAACGCCACCGGCACATCGGCGAAACGCCGCTGTCCGACGACAGTGGCGACATCGCGCGGCTGATGCGCATAGAAGGTATCCACAAGCTGGCGACGGACACGTACGTGTTCGAAATAGCGAAGAACGGGAGGCGCTTCGAATACGCGGAGATCACGGAACTGCACCACCCGGCCTGTCTGTCGGCGGCCGAGCTCAGGTCGATTTACGGCGAACCCGCCACCGTCGAATGATCGTGATGGGGCGACGGCGTGCCCGGTGCAATGCGCTCGCGGCGCAGGATCAGCACGTTACCGGCAATCACGAGTAACACGCCGAGGACGATGTTCGCCGTTATCGCGAGTCCTTCGAACGCCCAGGACACGGCGAGCGCCACTACCGGGAACATGACCACGTTGTAACCTGCCTTGTTCGCGCCGATCCGGCCGAGCAGCGTCAGGTAGCTGCCGAATCCGATGATGGAGCCGAATACCGCGAGGTACAGGAGCGAAGTCACGTACCCGAGCGACAAGTCGAAGTTGAACTCCCGCCCCTGTATGAGGGCAATCACGCCCGTGAAGGCGGCACCGTACAGCATGCCCCAGGCGTTCGACTGCATGACAGGCAGGTGTCGGCGCTGGGCGTTTTGCGACACCATGTTGCCAAGGGATGAGACGTACGCGCCGATGACACACAGGCTGGCACCGAACAGCGTGCTGTCGGAGAGGGACAGCGTACCCACCTCGGGCAGGAAGAGCGCGACGATGCCGGCAATTCCCAGTGCCGAGCCCAGCAGCACGCGCGCGCCTGCGCGAGTGCCGAAGAATAATCGCGAGTTGATAATGTTCATCCAGAGCATGGTCGAGAACGCGATTGCGCTGAGCGCGGACGTGATGTGCACCTGCGCGTAGTAGGTCAGCATGTAATTGAGGCCGAAGAGCAGGAGTCCGAGGAGCACGAAGTGGGCATGGGCCCCGCGATCGAAGCCGAGTGGAAGACCGCGGGCGCGGCACCAGCCGAAGAGCAGCAGGGCCGCCAGCCCGTAACGATAAAAAATGGAAACGCCGGGCGCTACTTCGCCGAGCTGGAACTCGATCGCAATCCAGGTCGTGCCCCAGATGAGTACTGTTATCAGGTAGAGCGAAGTGTTGTTCATGGGGCCGTTTTGCGGTTGCGGTGGAGGAGTTCGCGCTTGACTATACGGAAGCGCTGACGCTATAACAGAATCAATTTTTCGGCAATGTAATGTGCACAGTTTGGCACTCAGCCTGGACAAGTCCAACGGCGATTACCTGTATCGCCAGGTGATCGACCTGGTCTCGCGCAATATCGACACCGGCGCGCTGCGGCCTGGCGACCGGCTGCCTTCCCTCCGCCGCATGAGCGTGGCCATCGGGGTCAGCATTCCGACGGTGCGCCAGGCGTATATCGAGCTCGAGCGGCAGCGGCGAGTGGAGTCGCGGCCGCAATCCGGTTACTACGTCCGGCGCCTCGCCGGCAACGAACTGGTGCTGCCCGCGCCCAAGTTCCGGCGCGATGCGAAGCCCGTCGCGGTCGGTTGCCGCAGCCTCATGGACCGTGTATTCGACGGCATCCATCAACCGGACGTGCTGCCATTCGGCATCACCAATCCCTGCATGGCCAAATCCGCCGCGAAGGGACTGCATCGCACCATGAAACGGGTGATGGCGCGCGCCGAGGAGCGCAGCCTCGGCTATGCGCCGGGCTTCGGGGATCCGGGACTGCGCCGGCAGATCGCCTACCGCTACTTTGATACCGTCGGCAGCCCGGTCGAGCCGGAAGATATCTGCATTACAAACGGCGGGCAGGAAGCGCTGTTGCTCGCGCTGTCGGCGGTGGCGTCCAAAGGCGATGTCATCGCGGTGGAGTCGCCAACCTATCACGGCCTGCTCGAGCTCATCGAATGCTTGGGCATGCTCGCGATCGAGGTCGAGACCTGTCCCGAGGCAGGCGTGCAACTGGACGCATTGGAGAAAACGCTGGACGCGCACCCGGTGAAGGCCTGCATGTTCTCCACGACGCTCAACAATCCGCTTGGCGTCAGCATGGCCGACGACCAGCGGCGCGCGCTGGTGCAGCTGCTCGAAGAACGTGGCGTCGCCCTGGTGGAGGACGACGTCTACGGCGAGCTGCTGTTCGACGGGCGCCGGCCGAAGCCCGCGGCTTTTCATGCGCAGGGCGGGAGCGTGCTGACTTGCGGCTCCTTCTCGAAAACCGTGGCGCCGGGCTATCGGATCGGCTGGATCGTGACCGGCGGCTATCGCGATCGCATCAGCGCGCTTAAGCGATCTTACTCCTGCACCTCCGGGCTGCTGCAGCAGCTCACGCTGGCGGAGTTCCTCGCCAGCGGCGATTACGAGCGCTACCTCAAGACGCTGCGGCCGGTGCTGCAGTGCAATGCCGAACGCATGGCGGCAGCCGTCGCCTGTCACTTCCCGGCGGAAACGCGGACGTCCAAGCCGGTCGGTGGATCGGTGCTTTGGCTGGAGCTGCCGCGAAACGTCGACGGCGTGGCACTGTTCGAGCGCGCCATAGAGGATGGCATCAGCATTTCCCCGGGTGGCATCTTCTCGCCAGGCAATCGCTATCGCAATTTCATCCGGCTGAGTTTCGGCCATCCGTGGACGGCCGAGGTCGAGCGAGGGCTGGAACGATTGGGACGCACGGTTTTCGCAATGTCGGGGCGCGGCTAGGATTTTTTTACCCGAATCGCGACGCGCTGCCGGTTTTCCGCTTTTATCCGGGCGCGAATTAGCCTATAAATCGCGGCTTCGCGTCGCCAGTGTTCCTGCCCATGATCCGTGCCATCACGCCCATAGCCGCGCTGCTGGCCGGAGTTGCGATCCTGCTGGTCGGCCAGGGCCTGCAGGGCACGCTGCTGCCGGTCCGCGCTACGCTGGAGGATTTCTCCAACCTCGCAATCGGCGGGTTCGGCGCGACCTATTTCCTTGGCTTTGCGCTCGGCTGCCTGCGCGGCCCGCGCCTGGTGCAGCGGGTCGGACACGTGCGCGTGTTCGCCGCCATGACGGCGCTGGCATCGGCAACCCCGCTGCTCCACGGCATGTGGATCGCCTTGCCTTCGTGGATCGTGTTGCGATTCATATCGGGGTTCTGCTTCGCGGTGCTTTACGTCGTCATCGAAAGCTGGCTCAACGAGTCCGCGACCAACCAGAACCGGGGCAAGGTGTTTTCGGCTTACGTGCTGATCAACATGACCATGCTCGCGGTTGGGCAGCAAATGATGCTGCTGGACGATCCGACGCTGATGACTCTCTTTGCCCTGGCCTCGCTGCTGGTATCGCTGGCCGCGCTGCCGGTGGTGCTGTCGACCGCGCCGGCGCCGAGGACAGTGGAGAGCGTGGAGCTCGACCTGCCGCACCTGTACCGCACCTCGCCCGCCGGCATGCTCGGCAGCCTCGCCGCCGGGTTCGCGAATGGCTCCTTCTGGTCGCTGGCGCCGGTGTTCGCAATGGCGTGGCTGCAGGACGTCGCGCTCACGGCGTGGTTCATGTCCGCGACCGTCATCGGCGGTGCCGCAAGCCAGTGGCCCCTTGGCGCCTGGTCCGACCGCATCGACCGACGCTACGTCATGGCATTGTGCGCGGTTCTTGCGGTAGCGGTATCCGCCTGCATCCTGATCATCGGCGAACGCCTCACGCCGGGCGCCATCGTGTTGCTCGGCGGCCTCTGGGGCGCCGCCGCGTTTCCGGTTTACTCCATTGCCGTCGCGCACTCGAACGATCATGCGGCCGAGCACGAGTTCGTGGTCGTCTCGAGCGGCCTGCTGCTGATGTACGGCATCGGCGCCGTTATCGGACCACTGCTCGCATCCGGCCTGATGCAGGCGATCGGCGCTTCCGGCCTCTACGCCTTCACCGGCGCCATTCACATCGCCTTGCTGGTCTACCTGTTCATCCGCCGCTACCGCCGCTCCCCCGCCGCCGAAGCCGAACAGGTCACCTTCACCGAAGCCCTCACCGCCGCCCACACCCACGTGGGGGTCGGACCAGCGCAAGTTGCTGAAGAACAATAAGAAAGCAGCAAAAAAAGACGGCAAATCCACGCTAAACCGGCCATTTGGCAGCCAAAATTGGGTGTTTCCGCGGACGATTAGAAGCCACGAAGTTTGCGCGGATCGCTAAAGCACGAAAACGAGGGCAAAATGAGCCGATTAAGGCGCCACAACGGGCATTATTTCTATCTATGGACCGCATTTTCAGTAACTTGCGTTGGTCCGACCCCGCTTTAAGCAAGGGTTCAGGTTTTGGGGGGTAGGGTGGCTGGCACGATGGCTGCGGGCGTGCGTCTAACAGGTGGGCGTGCGGGGCGGCACGGGAGGTTCGCGATGAACAGTGCAACGAGGCTGATTGGCAAGTGGAGCGGGCGCGGGGCGGTGCTCGCGGCGGCGGGCCTGCTGGCGGCCGGTGTTGCCTGGGCCCAGGTTCCGGTCGACGAGGAAGGAAATCCGCTCGCGGTCGAGGCAGTCGGCGACGCCGCCGAGCCGCAAGCCGCCGGCGCCGATCCGGTGCTCAGCGACGAGGAACTGCAGGCGCTCGTCGGCCGGATCGCGCTCTATCCCGACGACCTGCTGGCGGTCGTGCTGCCGGCATCCGCGTACCCACTGCAGATCGTGCAGGCTGCGCGCTTCCTCGAAGATCTCAAAGAAAATGGCGACCTGGAACCCGACCCGGCCTGGGACGAATCCGTCGTCGCCCTGCTCAATTATCCCGAGGTCGTCGAGATGATGAACGAGGACCTCGACTGGACCTATTCGCTCGGCGAAGCTGTCGTCCGCCAGCAGGCCGACGTCGTGGCCGCGATCGAAGCTTTCCGGGACCGCGCCTACGCGGCCGGCAACCTGAAGAGCGACGACCGCCAGACCGTCACCCGCGATGCCGGCGTCATCCAGATTCAACCGGCCGAGGAAACGGTCATCTACGTTCCCTATTACGAGCCGGAGCGGGTCGTCGTTTACCAGCCAACCCCGGTGTTGCACTACTATTCTCGCCCGTACCCGCTCTACTACTATCCCTACCCGGCCGGCTACACATTCTCCGCCGGTTATTTCTGGGGAGTGACGACAGCGTTCCGGATCGGCTGGTTTACCGATCACCTGCACGTGTTTCACCACAGTTACAGCGGCCACCCCTACTTTGGCCATCACTATTACGGCCACTGGTACCGGCGTCCCAGCATCCACATTCATAACCGGTACTACGTCTACAATCATGCGCACCGCCCGCCGCACCATTTGCGCGACGGCGATTTCTGGCGCCCGCGGCGCCACAGCGGCGCGGTGATCGAGCGCAACCGTTATCGGGATGCGTATTACACCGAGCGCCGGCGCGAGCGGTCCGTGGAAGGTTATCGCGATGCACGCGAGGCCCGGCAGGCGAACGCCCGGAACCGCCCCCGCCCCGGCTTCAGCGGGGACGGCACCGCGGCACGTCGGGATGCCGTACGCGGCTTTGCCCGCCAGCAGTCGAGCAATGATACGGGGCGCGACCGGCCGGCCATCGTGCGACGCCAGGCCGACGACGCGATCCGCTTCCGCCCTCGCGACCGCGCCGGCATCGCCACGCGCGGTGCGGGCGAGGACCGCGCCATCCGCTTTCGCGCGCGACCCGATCGCGTGAAGCGCACAGCGCCGGCAACCTCGCGGGACGCCCCGGCACGCCTGTCCCCTGCTACCCCGCGTGCGGGGGTTGAACGGCCGTCTCTCGAGCGCTCGGTTCAGCCCTCGCCGCGAGGGTCTTCGGCACAGCCCTCAGTCCGCGAGCACAGCACTCGTGCGGGGGCCAACCTGAGCCCGCGGCGCCTTGCCGCTCCGGCGCCGCGCGCCGTGCAGCGCGATCCCGCGCCGCAGCCCCGCATCAGCACGTCCAGCCCAAGCACTACGCGTGCAGCACCCGCCTCGCGTGCCGCACCGACCCCCAGCGCCGCGCCTGTCCTCCGCAGCGCGCCTGCCCCCCGCAGCGCGCCTGCCCTCCGCAGCGCGCCTGCCCCCCGCAGCGCGCCTGCCCCGCGCAGCGTGCCTGCCCCGCGTGCCGCACCGACCTCGCGCGCCGCGCCGACTGCCGGCGCCAGCCGGCCGTCTGCGTCGAGCCCGCGTCCGCCCGCCCGCGCGAGCCACAGCACGCCGCGACGGGAGGCAGCCGCGCATTCGGGATCGAGACAGCGCCAGCACAGGCAGTGACCCGGCTCCTCCGGCGCCGCCGTTCGTGTCACGGGGGACCGTCGCGCGGCTCGTCGGAGGTAATTTCCCAGGCGATATAGCCGATCGCGACGGCGATCGCGATGGCCAGGAAAATGACGATCAGGGCCAGCAGGTTCATAGCGGCACCGGTTCAGGGATGTTCCCCGGACCCCGATTCTAGCCCTCCGCGCAATGCAATCCGAAGCGATTCGCGCGACGGTCGGATGCCCGGGAATGATGCCGTATACTGCCCGCTTTCGACTCCGGGGGAGTTACATGTCCGCCAGACGCCTCGTCATCCAATCGACCCTGATCGCTTTAGCGGCACTCGCCGCCGCCTGCGGCCCATCGCGGGAGCCGCCGGCCGCGACCGGCAACCAGCCCGGCGGCGAGCCCGCCGCTCACGACCTCGAGGACCGCGCGCGCGACCTCGCCCTGTCCTCCATCATCGTCGACACCCACATCGACGTCCCGTACCGCCTCGAGGAAGAATGGGCCGACGTGTCCGAGGCCACCGACGGCGGCGACTTCGATTACCCGCGGGCGGTGGAAGGCGGCCTCAATGTTGCCTTCATGTCCATCTACACGCCGGCCGGGCTCGAAGCCGCGGGCAAGTCCTTCGAGGTAGCCGAGCGCCTCATCGACCTGGTCGAGGGCATCGTCGCCGCCGCGCCGGAAAAATTCGCCATCGCGCTCTCTCCGGCCGACGCAAAAGCGCAGTTCGAACAGGGCCTCATCTCCCTGCCACTGGGCATGGAGAATGGTTCGCCCATTGAAGGCGACCTTGCGAACGTGCAGCATTTCTACGATCGCGGCATCCGCTACATCACGCTCGCCCACGGTCTCTCGAACCATATCTCCGACTCCTCTTACGACGACAACAAGCAATGGGGCGGTTTGAGCGAGTTCGGCTTCGAGGTCGTGCGCGAGATGAACCGGCTCGGGATCATGGTCGACGTGAGCCACATCTCCGACGAGGCGTTCTATGACGTCATGGAAGTGACGCAGGCCCCGGTGATCGCCTCGCACTCCTCGGCCCGCCACTTCACGCCGGGCTTCGAGCGCAACATGAACGACGACATGATCCGGCAGCTCGCGGCGAAAGGCGGCGTCATCATGATCAACTTCGGATCCTCCTTCCTGACCGCCGAGGCGAACGCCTGGTCGGACCGGTTCGGCAAGGCATTGGATGCGTATGCCGCCGGCAACGGCGGCGAGATCACCGACGAGGCACGGGAGCAGTTTCGCGAGCAGTATGTGCAGGAACACGGTGACTATCCCTTTGCCACGCTGGACGAGACGCTCGACCATTTCGATCACGTCGTGAAACTCACGAGCGTCGAACACGTCGGCATCGGTTCGGACTACGACGGGGTCGGCGACAGCCTGCCCATCGGCCTGAAGGACGTTTCCGCGTACCCGAACCTCGTACAAGGACTGCTGGAGCGCGGCTACAGCGAGGCGGACGTCAGGAAGATACTCGGTGAGAACCTGCTGCGCGTGTGGCGCGACGTCGAAAAAGTCGCCGCGCGGCTGCAAGCAGCGGAGTAACTACACTCCAGGTCAGATCAGCGGCTGGCCGGCGAGCGCCTGGCGTAACAGCGCGTAAACGAGCGCGGCATACACGCCCGTCGCCGCCGCCATCAAGGCGAGCTTCGGCAACTTTCCCGGCACGCGCCGCCAACGGCTCAGTCCGAAGCCGGCCAGCGGCAATAGTTGCAACGCGTGCAACGCGAGCCCGTGCGCGATGCGCAGGTCGCCGGTAACCGTGCTCCAGTTCAAAAGCGGCAGCCCGGGCCCGCCGTCCTGCGCGCCGACCGCATGCCCGCCGTGCACGATCATGTACCCACCGATCGCGCCACCCGCGAGGAACAGCACGATGCCGGCGCGTATGCCGAACAGGTAGGTCGGTGCCAGCTTCACGGTGGGCCTGGCGAAGAGGAACAGAACCACGACGACCGCCAGCAGGTTGATGCCGATCATCACCCCCATCGTATGGAAGATCGCCGCGTCGAAATCGGTCATGAAGTTGAAATGCGAGCGCGTGCCGCGTGCCGCCTGCAGCAGGATGCAGGCGCTCTCGATCACAATGGCAATGGCGATAACGATGCTGACGGTCCTCATCGCCCAGCGCGGCCGCCGCACATAACGGGTGAACCACCCGATCGTCCAGGCGTACACGGCAATGGATGCCATGAACTTCATGGGCTTGATCCACGTGTTGACGCCCAGCACCGTCCGCTCGTCGGACAGGAACCCGACGACCGTCGCAAGCAGCGCCACGACGTGCAGCCAACCGACCAGCGTCAGTAACGCGTTGCGCCGGTACAGCTCAGCGAAGAACCGGCTGCGCATCGGCCGACAGCGCCGCCGGTCCGGCAAGCGACGTTATGCATTCAAACGTCATTGCTGTGCTCCGGCATGCCCGATGAGGCTGGCATTGTGGCACATGCCGACTCCCCTAGAACGAGAATGGTCGCTTCTCGGACGAGGACTCCGGGAGATACCTGGCGCGTAGCCGTGCCTGTTTGGCAGGGGCGAACTCCTCGTGGATGACCTGGCGCAGGCGCTGTTCGGCCACCAGCACGTTGTCTCGCGCTATGCGGGCCAATGCTGTCGCATCCGCGGCCTTACCGACCGCTTCCTGCAAAATGCGCGGCTTCACCGTTTGCGCGCGCGCCTTCAGCGCTTGCACGTGGCGCTCCGCCCGTTCCACGGCCGACTCCGCTTTCCGCAGCAGCACGCGTTCCGCGGCTAGCCGTTTCCTCGCCGCGCGTAGCCGTGCCGGCGCGGAATCCGCCAGCCGGCGCACCAGCATAAAGCCAACCACGAGAATCGTTACCGCCCCGGCGAGCGCCAGCGCCCAGTTGTCCCGTAACAGTTCCATGCCCGTAGCCCGCGCCTCGCCGGCTGTCGATGCTTTCTATTCCGGCCAGTCGAGATCGAACGGGAAAGGCCGCTCTTCAGTGTTGTAGGTGAGGTACAGCAACAGCTGGCAGGTGTAGGTCGAGAGTGATTTGCCGAAGGCCCGCAGTCGGTCGTTCACCTCGCCCGTGAACAGCACGACCAGGAACTGCAGGACCACGACCGCACCGACGATGAGGCGGGAGATTCCGTAGATGAACACCAGCACGACCATGAACAGGAGGCGCAGCCAGGTGGATCGTGATTTCAAATTCCTTTCGATGTCGCCGATGTTCGCTCCGTCGCTCGGCTCGCCGTACAAGTCGTCACCGTCGCCGGCATGGTCACGCGGCTGTTCCTCGTTGGTCATGGCCGTTCCCCTGCAATCACCTGGCTCGGGTGAATGATACCTGCATCGGGGCGGAAATCGGACTTTCAGGCGCCGAAGTACTGGCGATAGATGGCGAACACGATCACCACCAGCAGGAGTGCCTTGAGCAAGCCGGCGACGTTGGTCTCCTCCGGCACGAACCCCGGCATGGCGGTACCGCGCGCTCCGCGGCGTCGCGCTGCCTTGTCGACGAGCACCTTGGCATGCGCAAGGCCCAGGCCCGTGGACTCCCGGAGCAGCTTGATAGCTTCGATCTTGCGCCCGTCCTCGATGGCACGGATGACTTCCGGCGGCAGGTCGTTTTCGGTGAGAACAACTTCTTTGGTCATGCGCTTGTGGCTTGTACCCGGCTGGCAGCAGCTTAAACGTTCGGGTCCCGCGGCGGCCCGGAGCCAGGTCTCAATTTTTCGATTGCACCGCGACGCTGTATAGTCCGCGCAGGCGAGAATACCGGAGGGGAGCATGAAACGAGCCACGCTGATGGTCATGGCCTGCCTGATGCTGTTCGGTTGTGACGGAGCGGAAGAAAAACAAGAGACGGCGGCGCCGTTCGCCAGCCAGTACACTCCACTGCCTTCGGAACCGGTCCTGCTCCAGGGCGCGACGGTCCTTACCGGCACCGGCGTGCGCATCGACGACGCGAGCGTGCTGCTTCGAGACGGCAAGATCGCCGCGGTCGGCACGGGTCTCAACGCCCGCGGGGCACAGGTTTTCGATGCGAGCGGCATGTGGATAACGCCCGGCATCATCGACGTTCATTCGCACCTCGGTGTCTACCCCTCTCCCTCGGTGGAGGCCCACGCCGACGGCAACGAGATCTCGGCGCCGAACACCGCCGAAGTCTGGGCGGAGCACAGCGTGTGGCCGCAGGACCCCGGCTTCGTCACGGCGCTCGCCGGCGGCATTACGTCGCTGCAGATCCTGCCGGGTTCGGCGAACCTGTTCGGCGGCCGCGGCGTGACCCTGAAGAATGTGCCGGGCCGTACGGTGCAGAGCATGAAATTCCCGGGCGCACCCTACGGGCTCAAGATGGCCTGCGGCGAAAACCCGAAGCGAGTGTACGGAAGCCGGGGCCAGGCGCCGTCGACGCGCATGGGTAGCGTGGCGGGCTATCGCAAAGCCTGGATCGAGGCGGCGGATTACCTCGAGAAGATGGAAGCGGGAGAAAACGGTGAAGGCGAGAAGCCGATGCGCAACCTGCAACTCGAGACGCTGGCGGGTGTTTTGAAAGGCGAAATCCTCGTGCATAACCACTGCTATCGCGCGGACGAGATGGCGATCATGGTCGACATCGCCGAGGAGTTCGGCTATGAGATCAGCGCATTTCACCACGCGGTCGAGGCTTACAAGATTCCCGACCTGCTGAAGGCGCACGGCATCTGCGCCGCGGTCTGGGCCGACTGGTGGGGATTCAAGATGGAAGCCTTCGACGGCATCCGTGAAAATGCCGCGCTCGTGCACAACGCGGGCGCGTGCGCTATCGTGCACTCGGACGACGAGTACGGCATCCAGCGCCTGAACCAGGAGACCGCCAAGATCCTCGGCGCGGCGGCGCGCGCCGGAATCCGGATCCCGCCGGAAGAGGCGATCCGCTGGATAACGAGCAACCCGGCGAAAGCACTCGGCATCGCGGATGACGTGGGCACGCTTGAGCGGGGCAAGATGGCGGACCTCGCGGTGTGGGACGGCAATCCGTTCAGCGTGTACAGCCGGGTTGCGCGCGTGTACATCGACGGTGCACTCGTCTTCGAGCGGGGCAATGCCGAGATCAATCCCGTAACCGATTTCACGCTTGGCACCACCGCCATGACAGGAGGTGCGCAATGAAGTACAGCAGCCTGTTAGGGGTCGCGCTGGCCGCCCTCATTCCGGCCGCCGCCCTCGCGGACGTTACCGCGATCACCGGCGCCACTGTCCACACCGTAGGTCCCGCCGGCACGATCGAGAACGGCACCGTCCTGTTCGAGGACGGCCGAATCATCGCGGTCGGTTCCGGCGTGGAAGTCCCCGCGGGGGCAACCCGCATTGACGGCGCCGGCAAGCTCGTCACACCGGGTCTCTTCACGCCCATGGGGCAGATCGGGTTGGTCGAGGTCAGCGCTGTCGAGGGCACCGTCGATTACATCCAGCGCGGCAACCGCTTTTCCGCGAGCTTCGACGTGGTGAGCGCCTATAACCCGCGTTCCACGCTGGTGGCGACCAACCGCATCGAGGGCATCACGCATGCGCTGATCGCGCCGGAACCGAGCTGGCCGGACGAATTCGGCAACCGCAGCAAAGTGTTCTCCGGGCTGGCATCGGTCGTCAGCCTGGGCGACGGCAGCGGCTTCCTTGTCGAGCACGCCGTCGCGGTCGTCGCCAGTCTCGGCGAAACGGGCGGCGATCTCGCGGCCGGCTCGCGCGCCGCCGCCTTGATGGTGTTGCGCACCGCGCTGGACGATGCCCGCGACTATGCCCGCGACGTACCGGCTTACGAACGAGGCAACACCCGGCGGTACTCGGTCAGCCGGGCGGATCTCGAAACGCTGCGCACGGTGCTGGACGGTACGCGCCCCTTGCTGGTTCGCGTCGATCGCGCGAATGACATCCTGAGGGTGCTCGACCTCGCTGCCGAATACGACCTGCGCGCAATCGTGCTCGGCGGCGCCGAGGCCTGGCTGGTGGCGGAGCAGCTTGCGCGGGCCGAGGTGCCCGTCGTGCTCGACGCGCTCGGCAACCTGCCGCGCGATTTCGACCACCTGAACTCGCGGCTCGACGCCGCCTCGATCCTGGCCGACGCGGGCGTGCTCTTCGCGATCGGTGCCAACGGCTCCGCGCAGAACCACAACGCGCGCAATATCACGCAATCGGCCGGCATCGCGGTGGCGAACGGGCTCGCCCGGGAACAGGCGCTGGCCGCGGTCACGCTGGCGCCGGCGAAGATCTACGGGGTGGACGATGAAATCGGCAGCCTCGAGCCGGGAAAGCGCGCCGACCTGGTGATATGGGAATCCGACCCGCTGGAGCTCGCGAGCTTCCCGGAGCAGGTCTACATCGGCGGCCAGCGAATCGAAATGGTGAGCCGCCAGACGCTGCTGCGCGACCGTTACCTCGAACTGGACGCGGATAAGCCACCTGCCTTCCGTTGAACCGGCGTCCCCGTGAAGCAGGGCCCGGCGTCATCCTCGTTCAGGACTGGAGCGGGTGAAGGGAATCGAACCCTCATTCTTAGCTTGGGAAGCTAATGTTCTACCATTGAACTACACCCGCCGTGCGCGGCTATTCTAGCAGCGAACCTGCCCGCGGGAGGAGAAAATGCCGCTCTCGATGCGACGCCGTGACTTCATCCAGCTCAGCGCCGCGGCCGCCCTGGCGGTTGCGCTGCCGGAGGCCGCGCGTCCAGCGCCGGAGCACATGGCGAGGCGGTCCATCCCGGCCATGGGCGAACGCCTCCCGGTGATCGGCCTTGGCACGTCTCACGAGTTCAACGACCTGCCGGCCGGCGGCGGCGGCCCGCTGAAGGCCGTCCTGCGGACGCTGGTCGACCAGGGCGGCACACTGGTCGACACCGCACCGGCATACGGCAACGCCGAGAGTATCCTCGGCCGCTTCATGCGGGAACTCGACCTCACGGATACGCTCTTCGTATCGACCAAGGTCGGCACGCGCGGCGCCGAACGAGGGCTGCGCTCCTTGGAGCGCTCGCAGGACCTGCTTGGCAAGCAGCCGCTCGACCTGGTGATGGTGCACAGCCTGGTGGACGCCGAAACGCAGCTCGTAAACCTGCGCCGCTGGAAGGACGCCGGCCGCGTCCGCTACATCGGTATCACGACCTCGCGCCGCAGCGGTCATGAAAAGATGGCATCGCTCATCCGCTCGCACGAGCTCGACTTCATCCAGGTGAATTATTCGCCCATGGAAACGCAAGCCGCCGAGCAGGTCATCCCTTCGGCGGCCGAGCGAGGTGTGGCCGTGATGATCAACCGGCCGTTCGGTAACGGCAGCTATTTCGAACGCATCGGCCGGCGCGCCTTGCCGGACTGGGCCGCGGACTTCGACTGCGAAAGCTGGGCGCAGCTTTCTCTCAAGTACATCCTGGGGAACCCCGACGTGACCTGCGTGCTGGCGGCGACCAGTAACCCGAAGCACATGCTCGACAATGCGCGGGCCGGGTTCGGAACGTTACCAGACCAGGCGGCGCGCGAACGTATCGCCGGGTTCCTGCAGGGACTCTGAAACGGTCAGAGCGCCTCCGCGGTCAGGTTCAACAACGCGGGCACGTCACTCGGCTTGTACAGGCCGAGCTGCCGCAGGTTCACCGGTTCGAGCGGTTGCGCGGTGATCACGAAGCGATCCTTTCCATGCAGGAACTCGACGTAAGGATCGATGACGTATTCGTCGAACTCGATGCCGTTCGATCCGCCGACAGTCTGGAATGCATCCACCCGTGCCGCTATGACGGTTTCGACGGGCAGCTTCTCCACCTCGGTGCAGAGCTTCATCACGCGCTGCTCCAGCGACCGGTCCACGTATTCCAGGCGGCCGGCAACCAACCGCGGCTGGAACGTTCCCGTCATCAGGGCCTGCGGCGCCGGCACACCGTCGAAGGTCAGAACCATGGACAGGTCGTACATCCCGGCAACATCGTTCGAAAGATCGATCAGCAGCCGTCCGTCCAGTTGTCGGTACCCCATGCCTGCGTCGATCACGAGCTCGTCGTAGCCAAGCTGCCGCAAGGTATCGACAGAGAAGCCGTACTTGCCGACGCAGGCCGCTGCCGGATCGGGTACGCCCTGCATGCCGTACCGGGCAAGGCGAGCTTCCTCGACGGCACGCATGAAGTCGGCTCCGATCGCCACCCGGACACCTTCGAATGCAATGCCGAGCGCTTGCGGAACTTCGAAGTTGCCGCCGGAACGCTTGCCGATGCTGGCCAGATCGAGTAGCTCGAAATAGCCGGACGTTGCGAGCTTGACGCTGGCGATGCGCACCGGGTCGGCGAAGCCGCGCACGCGCATCGTGATGCCGTCGATGCTGAGGTCGCCGGAAAGCGTGGAACTGACACCTTCGTACTGCACGTCCACAAAGGGTCGCGCGGCATCCAGCACCAGGTCGAGATTGCGGCTCACCTTGTCGTGCAGGTAGAACTTCGATCCGAAGTAGCCGGTGGCACCGAGCAGCGCCGCCAGGATCAGCAGTCGTTTCACAGGCACTTCCGCAATGGTCCTCAAGAGCTGCGGATACTGCTGAAGTGCGTCAAGACGAGCCAGCAAGCGTGTCACAAAACGCCGCGGCCGCTTGCCGCAGCGTGAATGGGGACTGTTGAAGCGGACCCCGCCGGCGGCAGCGAGTCCCACGGGCTTATGTCAACCACTTGTCGCAAATCGCCTGAATCCGCGTCGGAAGCTGACGCGCAGCGTACAGGCGGCGGGGTCTGGCTCGATACCGGCAAAACCATTATTTTCTTTTAATTATATATGTTTACAACGTTTTTATAATAACATTGATGAAATGGTACGCGGCTTGCAATGTCTCTCCCGCAACTGCTTGGAAGGAGGAGGACAGACGTGGCAACGGAAGTCATTCAGGACTGGACCGACAGCACCGTGCTGCTGAAATTCGGCCGCCATCGGGACGTTCGGTACAAGGTCTACCGGGAGGGCGAGCGGCTCCTGCAGGAGATCCGGGACGACGAGGACCGCCCGATCCACACGCTCGAGCTACCGGACGGCCTGCTGATGGAAACGCGGAGTTACGAGGTGCTGCTACGCCACGTATTGCTCGACGTCGTACCGCAGGCACGCGCGGAGCGCCGGTAGTTCCCTGCCTCCCGGCGACCTGGCGGGCGATGCCGCGGACAACGGCACCGCCCGCAGGGCGCGCCATCAGAGGCCCGACAGCGCCTGTTCCAGGTCAGCGATGAGATCGTCGGGCGTTTCAAGGCCGATGGAGAGGCGCAGCAGGTCCTCGGGTATGGGGCTCGTTGGCCCTTCGGTCGTGTAGCGGTGTTCGATGAGGCTCTCGACGCCGCCGAGGGATGTCGCTCGAATGAACACGCGGCAGGCTTTCGCGACCGCCAAAGCCGCCGCCGCCCCGCCCTTCACCCTGAGCGACAACATGCCGCCGAAGCCACCTCGCATCTGGCGCGCGGCAAGCGCATGGCCCCGGTGGGACTCGAGGCCGGGATAAAGTACCTGCTCGATCCGGGGATGCTGCTCGAAATGCCGCGCAATCGAGAGCGCGGTGGCACTGGCTCTCGCCACGCGCACGAACAGCGTTCGCATGCCCCGTTGCAGCAGCCAGGCTTCAAAGGATCCAAGCAGCGCCCCGCCCTCCGCGCGCACCTCGCGGATGCGGCTCCATTCGTCGTCCTCGCGCGCGGTGACCAGCGCGCCGGCCACGACGTCGCCGTGGCCGTTCAGGTACTTGGTGGCCGAATGCAAGACGAGATCGGCACCCAGCTCGAGAGGCCTGGACAGCGCCGGTGTCGGCACGGTCGAATCCACCGCCAGCCGCGCGCCGCACCCATGCGCGATCTCGGCCGCGTGCGCGATGTCGATGACGTCCCAGGTCGGATTGCAGGGCGTCTCGATCCAGACCAGGCGCGTGCCCGTCCGCACCGCGGCCGCGAGCGCGTCCGGCAGCGTCGGATCGAACAGCTCGACCTCGAGGCCCCATTGGTCCGCGAAACGCAGCAGCCAGTTGCGCAGTCCCCAATACATGACCTTGGCTGCGACTATGCGGTCGCCCGGCGCGAGCGTTTGTATCACCGCCATGGCGGCGGCCATGCCGGATGGAAACAGCAGCGCCCCTGCCCCGCCCTCCAGTTCCGCGAGCATGCGCTCCGCCGGGAGAAACGTCGGGTTATGATCGCGCGCGTAGTTGTGCGCCGCCGAGACGAGCTCGTAGTCCTGGTCGCGCGCGAACGTGGTCGACAGCTGCACCGGGGGCACGATCGCACCCGTACCGGGATCGACGTAGTGCATGCCCTGCACTACCAGGGTCTCGGATGTGGGGCGTGATTTATGGGTCATGCGATCCTCCGCTGAAACTCAGTATGGCCGGTATGGCCGCCGAAAATGCGCTACCAGCAGCAAGGCAACGACGGCGAGCGCCCCGTACATGGCGCGGCGCCAGTAGCTGACCGCGTCGGCCACGATCTCGAACGTTTCAACGTATATCGTCTCGCAGGCGCCGTCGCCCGTATCGCTGCGCGTCGTGCTGGTGCCGCGGTGATTACCCCCGGTGCCGTAACTCGCGAGCATCCCGCGCACGTGTACCTGGTCGCCGATAGCGACGTCTCTCACCCGCGCACGGATCCGCGGATCGTCGGAGATCAGGTGATTGTTCGACATCGCGCTCATGTCGAAGCTGGCCCAGACCTCACGGTCGGACGTCTTGACGTTACAGGTGAACACTCCGTTCCAGAATTCGAGCTTCGGCAGGTATGGGCTCTGCGCATTATCGCCCCAGACGACGCAGAGGTCAGCTACGTTGAGGTGATCGTTCGCGCGCCGGTGCATGCGGCTCGAACCGTCGTGCTGCCGGTAAGACACAACCATGCCGTAAAGATCGTATTCGAACTGTGGTTCGACCCGGTAGTCGACGCCCTGCCACTGCACGGAGAACGCCGGCCGCGCCGTGGGAGCCTGCCGGGGTTCGTTTTGCAGAGCCGGCAGCACATCCGCGCCGGCCGGCACATCGTTGCGATTCCAGAACGAAACAGCGAGCACCGTTAACGCTGCCGCCAGGATCAAGCCGTTGCTACGCAAGGTCCTCCCCTCGACCTGCAATCGGCCGAAGGTACCACCGCCTGCCGCGGCAATGCTATCGTAGCGCTATCGTTTCCGGATGAGCGAGCCACCGGTGATGCAACGGCTTGTGCGAGAACTGCGGCGTCCCGTTGCGGTGCGCAGGGCGCGCACCTGCCTCCCCGGGTGCCGGTGCGCCCGCGGCAATTGGGCGGCCGGACCGGCCGTGCGCCGCCGGCCGTGAACAGCCCGCCGCGCAGGCAGGCCGACGAGCGTGCCACGATCTGCTGCCTCGGCGGGATGACGGTGGACCAGGTCCTCACCTTGCGCGGCCCCGGCCATCCCGGAACCGTGAACCCGGTATCCGGCAGGAAACTCGCCGGAGGCATGGCGCGCAATGTTGCCGCGGAGCTGGCACGGCGATCGATCGCGTGCAAGCTCATTGCGATAGTGGGCGACGACCAGGATGGCCGTTCGATCGTCATGGACGCCGCGCAGCAGGGCATCGACACCGGCCTGGTGCAGAAGAGCCTGTCGCGGCCAACCGCCACCTCGATCGCCGTTCTGGATCTCGACGGCAAACTGTACGCGGGCTTCGCGGACATGGAAATCTGCGACTCGATGGATCGCGGCTTTATCCAGAACCGCTGGATCCAGATCGGCAACTCGGCGCTCGTGTTCGCCGACGCAAGCCTGCCCGCGGATTCGCTGGCTTTCCTGATCGCGGGCTGCCGTGAACACGAGCTGCCGCTCGTCATCGACGGCACGTCGACGGCAAGCGCGCCGAGGCTGCCGCTCAGCCTCCATGGTGTCGAACTCCTCGTCTGCACAGCGGACCAGGCGCGCGCGATACTCGGCGACGAGGTGGCGAGGGAACCGGATACGATGGCTGCGGCGCTGTGCCAGCGTGGCGCGGCCGGCACGGTCGTAGCGGCGAAACGGGGAGTGTCGTTCGCCCGGGGCAATGGCGAGACGGCTCGATTGTCCGGACACGGCGAGCCCTTTTCCGCCGGCAGCCGCCCCGCGTTCATCGCACGCGCGCTCGCGGCTCGGCTGCAGGGGCTTGACTGGCAGCGCAGCCTGGAATCCGCGCTGTAGGAGCCCGCCATGCGGGCGACCGCCAGCAGTGGCATCCGCAGCGCAGCCCGCCATCAGCCGCCGTGGCATCGCGCTCAATGCGCGCTCCTACCGTTCCCGGCGCTGTAGGAGCCCGCCATGCGGGCGACCGCCAGCGGTGGCAATTCGCAGCGGAGCCCGCCATGCGGGCGACCGGCGCGCCTGCGGAACCAATGCCGGAACTCAAC
>CAZSKQ010000004.1:13157-18451 GCA_964607425.1 uncultured Woeseiaceae bacterium | reverse complement strand
GGAGCCCGCCATGCGGGCGACCGGCGCGCCTGCGGAACCAATGCCGGAACTCAACGGCTCGCGCGCCACGCATCGGCGCTGAACGCCAGCACCGCGAGCCAGATCAGCACAAAGCAGATCGCATGCGGAACGGTCAGCCGCTCGCCGAAGAACAAACCCATCAGGAACTGCAACGTCGGCGCGATGAACTGCATAATGCCGATCGTCGACAGCCGCAGCCGGCGGGCCGCCAACGCGAAGAACAACAGCGGCAGCGCGGTGACCGGGCCGGCGAGCACGAGCAGGCCCGACATCACCGGGTCTGCCGGCCCGAATACCGCGGCACCGGCTGCCGTGATCCAGGCCGCATAACCGAGCGCGAGCGGTAACAGCACGATCGTTTCGACGAACAGGCCGGGCATGCCGCCGATCTCGACCCGGCTGCGAATGACACCGTAAATCGTGAATGACGTCGCAAGAACCAGCGCGAGCCACGGGAATTCACCGCCGCTCACGGTCAAAACGGCAACACCCGCCGCGGCCAGCAGCACGGCAATCGTCTGCATCCTCCGCAGGCGCTCGTGGAAGAACCAGACACCGATAGCGACATACATCAGGGGATTGATGTAGTACCCGAGGCTCGCCTGGAAGATGTGCCCGGTCTGCACCGCGACGATATAGCCGAGCCAGTTGATCGCAACAACCAGCGCGGCGAGGGCCAGGAACAGCACGGTGCGCCGATCGCCGAACGCGCGGTGGACTTCCGGCCATTGGTGCCGGGCATACACGATCGCCGCCCCGAACGGCACCGCCCAGATCACCCGGTGCGCGAGCACCTCCAGCGACGGCACTGCCGCAATCGCGACGAAGTAGATCGGCGTAAACCCCCAGAACGTGTACGCCAGCAGCGCCGCGAGGAAGCCGTTGCGCGCGCGATCCTCGGACCGCTCGGCGGAAGCCGGAATGGAGGCGTCTCTCATCCAGGTCGCGCCGCCCATGCAGGAGCGCGCATTGCGCGCGATGCCACGGCGGCCGATCTCACCCGCCAGTAGCGGCGTGCCCACCGCCAAAACATCGCGCGCATGGCGCTCCTACGACGTGCCGCCGAGATAATCAGATTTGCCGATGGCGAGACCGTTGTGGCGCAAAATGTTGTAGGCCGTCGTCACATGGAAGTAAAAGTTCGGCAGCACGAAGCCGAGGATGTACTCGCGGCCGCTGAAACTGAGCTTCCGGTTCGGCAGTTTCATCTCTATCTGCCTGTCTTCGGCGCCTTCGAACTGCTGCGGCTTGAAGGTCGAGAGATAATCCAGCGCTTTGCGGATCCGGGCGCGCACGTCCTCCAACGTCACTTCATCGTCCGCCCATTTCGGGAGCTCGGTTCCGGAAAGCCGCGCGGCGGCGCCTTTCGCCGTATCCGTCGCAATGCGGACCTGCGCCACGAACGGGAGCATGTCCGGGTACAGGCGAGCCTGTATCAGCACGGCGGGGTCGATGTTCTTTTCCCGGGCGTATTCCCCGGCTTTCGCCACGATGTGATCGAGGTTCAGCAGCATGCGCGAGAGCGCGGAAACCGTCTGGTCGAATATGGATATCGTCACGTGAAAGTCCTTGTAGCGTTACCTGCGGCCGGTAGTGTAGTCCAGTGCGGCCGTGGCGCGCTCCAGTTCCTCGCAAGCCTCCAGCCAGCCGGCCTCCTCCTTTGCCAGCGCCCAGCGGTTATCGGCCTGTTGCTCCAGCACCGCCTGCAGCTCATCGCGGTTGGCCGCCTCATAAATGGAAACGTCCGCGAGCCGCTCCTCGAGCGCCGCCCGCTCCGCCTGCAGCCTTGCAAGCGCCCGTTCGGATTTTTCGATGCGGCGGTTGAGCGGCCGAAGCGCCTCACGCTGTTGTGCGTCGCGCCGCCGGCGTGCTTTGGCATCGAAGCCCGGCTCTCCCGCATCGCGTCGCGCCGGCGCGGGCCGATGTGCGCCCGCGAGCCACGCCGGGTAATCGTCCAGGCTGCCATCGAACTCCGTCGCGCTGCCGTCATCGACGAGGAGCAACCGGTCGGCGGTCACTCGCAGCAGGTGCCGGTCGTGCGACACGACAACCATCGCCCCCGCGAAATCCTGCAGGGCGTTCGCCAGCGCCTGGCGCATGTCAATGTCCAGGTGATTCGTCGGCTCGTCCAGCAGCAACAGGTTCGGCCGGCGATAAACGAGCAACGCGAGCGCGAGGCGCGATTTCTCGCCGCCCGAGAACGGCGCCGTGGGCCGGAACGCCGCGTCGCCGGAAAAGCCGAAGCCGCCCAGCCACGTGCGCAGGTCGAGCTCGCGCGCTCCCGGATCGATATCCGCCAGGTGCTCCAGCGGCGAGCGCTCCGGGTCGAGCTGGTCCACCTGGTGCTGCGCGAAATAGCCGACGGCCAGGTCCGCGGCGCCCACGCACTCGCCCTGCCGCACGGGGAGCAGGCCCGCCATTAGCTTGATCAGCGTGGACTTGCCCGCGCCGTTGTGCCCGAGCAGCCCGATACGGTCGCCGGGTGAAAGCGTCAGGGAGAGCCCCGACAGCACCGTTTTGTTCCCGTAGCCGGCCGCGGCTCCGTCCAGCCGCAACAGGGGATTCGGCGTTTTCAGCGGTTGCCGCAGGCTGAATTGGAACGGCGAGTCCACGTGCGCGGGAAGGATCACCTGCATGCGCTCCAGAGCCTTGATCCGGCTCTGTGCCTGCCGCGCCTTGGAAGCCTTGGCGCGAAAGCGGTCGATGAACGCCTGCATGTGCTCGATCTGCCGCTGCTGCTTGCGGTACTGCGCCTGCTGGTGCGCGAGGCGCTCGGCGCGGACGCGCTCGAAAGCGGAATAGTTGCCGGTGTAGAGCGTTGCCGTGCAGTGCTCGAGGTGTATGACGCGATCGACCACCGCATCCAGGAAGTCGCGGTCGTGGGAAATCAGGAGCAGCGTACCGGAATAGGCGCGCAGCCAGTCTTCCAGCCAGATGACGGCATCGAGGTCCAGGTGGTTGGTCGGTTCGTCGAGCAGCAGCAGCGAGGAACGGCACATCAAGGTGCGCGCGAGATTCAGGCGCATGCGCCAGCCGCCGGAGAACTCGTTGACCGGGCGCGACTCGTCTTCGGACGTAAACCCGAGCCCATGCAGCAGGCGCCCGGCCCGGCTGCGCGCCGCATACCCGTCGATAGCCTCCAGGCGGGCATGGAGCTCGGCCAGCCGCTCGCCACTCCCGTTTGCGTCGGCCGCGGCAATCTGCCGCTCCACCTGCCTGAGCTCCGCATCGCCGTCCAGCACGTATTCGACGGCGGCGCGGCGGTCGGACGGCGTTTCCTGGGCCACGTGCGCCACGACCCAGTCGGCGGGGAACGCGGCGCTGCCGGCGTCGGGGCCGAGTTCTCCCAGGACCACGGAAAACAGGCTGGATTTGCCGCTGCCATTGGCGCCCGTGACGCCGGCTTTCTGGCCCGGGTGAACCTGCAAGTTGACGTTTTCCAGCAGCAGCCGCGCACCGCGGCGGAGCGACAAATCGGTGAATCTGAGCATGGGGCGGTAGTGTAACGAGAGTGGATTCCCGCGACACGCGCCTTTGGGCATTCCAGATCGTGCGGTTCGTTCGTCAAACGGGTGCCGGAACCGATAAAATGAACGGCTCCGCACTTTGAAGGACACCTCCCATGGTACAGCCGGTCAACCGCATCGACGTCGATCCCCAGCTCGCACGCTTGCATGCCATGCGCCAGTTCGGCGGCGCGATCCGCACGACCGGTCTGCCGGACGATGTGATCCTGCGTTTCCTGAAGGCAGATCCGCAGCTTGCGACCGCCATCGAGCGCGCAGCCGGGGAACACGCGGCGCTGCAGCGGTCCGAGCCGGCGCTGCTCGAGCTCGAGGAAATCGAGCAGGCACGGCGCGTGCAGGCGGGCTTCATCAATTTCTATGCGGCAGATGCGGTCAATCCCTATGTCACGCTCGCCGCCCAGGGACCCTGGATTGTTACGCTCAAAGGCGCGGTGGTTTACGACTGCGGCGGCTATGGCATGCTGGGCCTCGGTCATGCGCCAGGGGCCGTGCTCGACAGCATGAACCGGCCGCACGTGATGGCGAACATCATGACGCCTAACGTAAGCCAGATGCGTTTTGTCGAGGCATTGTTGAAGGAGCTCGG
Source organism: uncultured Woeseiaceae bacterium (assembly GCA_964607425.1). Lineage (GTDB taxonomy): Bacteria > Pseudomonadota > Gammaproteobacteria > Steroidobacterales > Woeseiaceae > IDS-8. Next base: position 14,317 of record CAZSKQ010000004.1, on the reverse strand, counting down.
TCATACGCGCGGCGGTTCACCATTCACGCACTTCATGTGCCTGAACAGCGGTTCCGAAGCGGTATCGGTTGCATCCCGCATTGCCGACATCGCTTCAAAATCGATGACCGATCCAGGCGGGCGCTACGAAGGCCGCGAGATCCGCGGTCTCACGATGAAGGGCAGCTTTCACGGGCGCACGGACCGGCCGGCGCGGTACTCGCATTCGACGCAGAAAAGCTATCGCAAATACCTCGCCTCCTATCGCGAGACGGACTACCTCTTGACGGTACGGCAGAACGACATCGCGGATCTCGAAGCCGTGTTCGCGCAGGCCGAAGAAGAGAACATGTTCATCGAAGCGTTCTTCATGGAACCGGTGATGGGTGAAGGGAATCCCGGCGAGGCCGTGACACCGGAGTTCTACCGGCGCGCCCGCGAGCTGACTGAAGCGCATGGCACACTGCTACTCGTGGATTCGATCCAGGCGGGGCTGCGCGCACACGGCGTGCTGTCGATTGTCGACTATCCCGCCTTCCGCGACTTGCCGCCGCCCGACATGGAGACTTATTCAAAGGCCCTGAACGCCGGGCAGTACCCGTTGTCGGTACTGGCGCTGCAAGGCCGCGCCGCCGGGCTGTACCAGCAGGGCGTGTACGGCAACACCATGACCAGCAACCCGCGCGCAATGGACGTCGCGGTATCCGTGCTGCAGAGCATCACGCCCGAAATGCGCGAGAACATACGCACGCGCGGCGAGCAGCTCGTACAGGGGCTGCGCAAGATCGCGGCGGAGCTCGGCGACGCGATCACCCGCGTCCAGGGAACAGGACTCCTGCTGAGCTGCGAACTGAATCCCCGCTACAAGTGCTTCGGCGCGGACAGCACGGAAGAGTACCTGCGCCGGCACGGCCTCGGGGTTATCCACGGCGGCACCAACTCGCTGCGCTACACGCCGTGGTTCGGCATGACGGAAGCCGAAGCAGACCTGGTCATTGAGCTAACCCGCCAGGCACTGCTGGAAGGCCCACGCACCACGTAGGAGCGCGCACTGCGCGCGATGCTACGGCGGCGGGGCGGCGGCCGGAGGTAGCAATCGTTATCAAGTGCCGGTCGCCCGCATGGCGGGCTCCTACAATGCGCATTGCGGTCGTGTAGGAGCGCGCATTGCGCGCGATGCC
>CAZSKQ010000004.1:0-13057 GCA_964607425.1 uncultured Woeseiaceae bacterium | reverse complement strand
GGGCTCCTACAATGCGCATTGCGGTCGTGTAGGAGCGCGCATTGCGCGCGATGCCACGGCGGCGGGGCGGCGGACGGAGGTAGCAATCGTTATCGGTGTCGGTCGCCCGCATGGCGGGCTCCTACAATGCGCATTGCGGTCGTGTAGGAGCGCGCATTGCGCGCGATGCCACGGCGGCTGGGCGGCGGCCGGAGGTAGCAATCGTTATCGGTGGCGGTCGCCCGCATGGCGGGCTCCTACAATGCGCATTGCGGTCGTGTAGGAGCGCGCATTGCGCGCGATGCCACGGCGGCTGGGCGGCGGCCGGAGGTAGCAATCCTTATCAAGTGCCGGTCGCCCGCATGGCGGGCTCCTACATGGAGCGATCCGGGACTTCCATTTCGAGGTTTTCGACCAGGAAAGCCCAGCGGTCGGCGTAGCCTTCGATCTGCTTGCTCGTCGGCATGCCGGCGCCGTGGCCGGCGCGCGTTTCGATGCGGATCAGCACCGGCGCGGGGCCGGTCTGCGCGGCCTGCAGCGCGGCGGCGTACTTGAAGCTATGCCCGGGCACCACGCGGTCGTCGGTGTCCGCGGTGGTGACCAGCACCGCCGGGTATTCCGTTCCCCGCCGCACGTTGTGATACGGCGAGTAGGCAAGGAGCGCGCGGAACTCCTCCGGATCGGCGGCCGATCCGTAATCGTCCACCCAGTAGCGGCCCGCCGTGAATTCGTGAAAGCGCAGCATGTCCATTACGCCCGCCGACGCGATCACCGCGCCAAACAACTCCGGTCGCTGGTTGGTGACGGCCGCGACCAGCAAGCCACCGTTGCTGCCGCCAAAAATCGCCAGGCGGTTGGGATTGGTGTAACCCTCCCGCACCAGGTATTCCGCGGCGGCAATGAAATCATCGAACACGTTCTGCTTGTCGAGCTTCGTTCCCGCTTTGTGCCAGGGCTCCCCGTACTCGCCGCCGCCCCTCAGGTTGGCCACGGCATAGACGCCGCCCATCTCCATCCAGGCGAGCCGCGTCACCGAGAACGACGGTGTGAGCGAGATGTTGAAACCGCCGTAGCCGTACAGCAGCGTCGGCCGGTTGCCGTCCGGCGTCACGTCCTTGCGGTGGGTTATGAACATCGGCACGCGCGTGCCGTCTTTTGATTCGTAAAAGACCTGCTCGACCACGTAGTCTTCCGGCACGAAGTCGACCTTGGCCTGCCGGAAGATGGTCATTTCTCCGGACTCGACATCCATCCGGAAAATCCGCTCCGGCACGTTGAAGCTTTCGAACTTGAAGAAAGTTTCCGGATCGTCGAGCTTGCCGCCGAAACCCCAGGCCGATCCCGGACCCGGAAGCTCGATGTCCCCCAGCAGGTTGCCGCGGGTGTCGAACGTTTTCACCGCCGATCGCGCATCCTGCATGTAGTGGGCAATCACCCGGCTCCCCACCAGGCTCGCCGACGTCAGCACGTCCGCGCTCTCGGCGATAATCTCCCGTACGTTGCCGGGAGCAGGTACGCTGACGTCGATCGCAATGAGCTTCCCGAGCGGCGCGGCCCTGTCGGTGCGGAAGTAGAGCTCGTTGCCGATATTGCCGGCAAAGCTGTAATCGTGATCGAAGCCTTCTATCAACATCACAGGCTCTGACCCTGCGGCCGAGAGGTCCTGGTACAGGACCTGGTAGCGGCTGTCCGTACCCACCCAGACCGTGATGACGAGAAAGCGGCCGTCGTCGGTGACTGACGCGGAGTAGCTCCATTCCGGGTGCTCGCTGTTGCGATACACCAGCTTGTCGTCACCCTGTGCGGTGCCCAGCTCGTGAAAATAGACCGCCTGGTTGAGGTTCAATGTCTGGTACTTTTCCGAGTCTTCGGGCACCGGGTAGCGGCTGTAGTAAAAACCCGAACCGTCCCCGGCCCAGGCAAGCCCCGTGAACTTGAGCCACCGGAGCATATCCTCCAGCGGCTCGCCCGAGCGCACGTCCAGCACCCGCGCGGTGTTCCAGTCGGAGCCCGCATCCTGCACCAGGTAGGCGGCATGCCGCCCGTCCGGGCTCGGGTAGAAGCCCGCCAGCGCAACCGTGCCGTCCTCGGACCAGGTATTCGGGTCGATCAGGAGTCTCGCCGGCGCGTCCAGCGTGTCCTGGGTGTAGATCACCTCCTGGTCCATGAGCCCGTCGTTGTAGCTATAGTAATAGCGGCCACCCTCCTTGAAGGGCAAACCGAAGCGCTCGTAGTCCCAGAGTTCGGTCAGGCGCGTTTCGATGGCCTCGCGCTCCGGGATGGCCGCGAGATACCCGAACGTGACTTCGTTCTGTGCTTCGACCCATTCCCGCACGCGCTCGCTCTCGCGTACGTCTTCCTCGAGCCAGCGATATGGATCGGCAACCGTGACGCCGTAATACACGTCGGTGTGGTCCACTCTCATCGTGTCCGGATAGTCGATACGGGATTCCACGTTTTCACCGTCGTCGGGGGCGCAGCCGGAGGCCGACAACACTGCCAGGCAGGTCGGGATCAGGCATGCTGTAATCCTGTTCATAGCCGCATCTCGGGATGAACGAGGCGACGACCTTAGCACGAAGACGGGGAATGCGGCACAGGATACCGGGAGCGGCTTTGCCCGGGGATACGGGCGATGACAACGATCAGGCCGCGAAAGTGCCGATCGGGTCGTCCTCCAGGCTGGAGGGCGGCACCGTGAACCAGGCCGGCCCCTCCTCCGCCAGGTAGAGGCAATCCTCGAGCCGCACGCCGAAGCTGTCAAAGTCGTAGAGACCCGGTTCGTCGGAGAAGCACATGCCGGGAGCGAGCGGCGTCTTCTCGCCGTGCACGAAGTTCACCGGCTCGTGCACGTCCATGCCTATGCCGTGACCGGTGCGATGGCTGAGCCCCGGCGTCCGGTAACCCGGCCCGTACCCGAGCGAGGTGTACCACTCGCGAACGGCATCATCGACCGCACCCGCCGGCGTGCCGGGCCGCGCGGTCTCGAAGGCGATCTGCTGGCCGCGCCGAACGGTCGACCACACCTCGCGCTGGCGCTTCGTTGCTTCACCGAGCACGAAGGTGCGGGAAATATCCGAGCGGTAGCCCTGCACGGCACAGCCGCAGTCCATGAGGAGGACCTGGCCTTCCGCGAGCGTTTGCGACTGGCTGGTGCCGTGAGGATACGCGCTCGCGCGGCCGACCAGCGCCATGTTCCATACGTCGGAGCCTCCAAGCGCGGATTGCGCCGCGCCCATCATGGTCGCAATGTCATCCGAGCTCATGCCGCGCTCGAGCTTGCCATATACGTGACGATATGCCGCAAGCGTCACCTCGTTCGCCTTCCGCATGAGCGCAATCTCGGCCGGCGACTTGTACAGGCGGCATCCCTGCGTCACCGGCCGTCCGGAAACGATGCCGAACGACGGCGAAGCTGCGCGCACGCCGTCGGACACGAACCAGCGCACGGTATCCTCGAAGCCGATCCTGCCTTCCTTCAGCCCCCGGTCGGCGAGTATTCCCGCCACCCGCTCGAAGGGATCCTCGTGCTCGTTCCAGGTACGAACGTCGTCGCCGAAGGTCATGGACTCCCGTACGCTCGGCTCCTCGAAATGCGGAGTGACCACGGCGATGTCGCCGGTCCCAGGTATGACGACCGCCGTCAGCCGTTCGCTGCGCCACCAGCTGATGCCGGTGAAATACAGCATCGCGGAGCCGGGCTCGAGCAGGAGTGCGTCGATCTTGTGCTTCGCCATCAGGCGCTGCGCCTTCTCGATGCGGGCGAGCCGCTCGGGGACGCCGATCTGCATCGCGTCAGCGGTGATTGGCTGCAGCGTCGCCTCTCGCGCTTGCGTGGTATCGGTGGTGGTAACGAACGCCGCGCCGGCGGCGGCGGCGCCGGCTTTCAGGAAGTGGCGCTTCGTGATCTTCATCCCGGCATGTTGCCACAGCGCGCGGCCTTTCCGCGACTGCATCAGCCGATCGCCACGTCCAGGCACATCATCATGACAAAGCCCGCCATCAGTCCGACGGTGCCTTCGGCCTCGGCTCCGTGGCGATGCGTTTCGGGGATCACTTCATCGCTGATCACCCAGATCATCGCGCCGGCGGCGAAGGCGAGACCCCACGGCAGCAGGGACTCGACCGAGCTGACCGCGGTGATGCCCACCAGCCCTGCCAGCGGCTCGACGAGACCGGTCGCGGACGTCACCAGGAAAGCCGCCATGCGCGAATAGCCAAGGCTCAACAGTGCAAGCGCCACGGCCGCGCCCTCGGGTACGTTCTGCAGCCCGATGCCAAGGGCCAACGGTACTCCGTTGGCGACATCGCCGCCGCCGAAGCCCACTCCGACCGCGAGCCCCTCGGGAATGTTATGCAGCGTGATCGCGATAACGAACAGCCAGATGCGCCGGATTCTTTCGGTTTCCGGCCCTTCCCGCCCCATGATGAAATGCTCGTGCGGCACGCCGGCGTGGATCGACCAGAGCGCGCCGGCACCGAGGAGGATGCCGAGGCTGACCACGGCGACGGCCGGGCCGTCGCGTCCGTCCGGCCCCGCTGCCGCCGCGAGCGCCGGGAGAATCAGCGAAAAGAACGAAGCGGCGAGCATGACACCGGCGGCGAAGCCCAGCATGACATCGCGCACGCGGCCCTCGAGCCGGCGGATCGCCAGTGCGGGGAGTGCACCGATGGTGGTGCCGAGACCCGCGAGCAGGCTGCCCAGTGCGCCGAGCGCGATCGGCGACCAGTCAGTCAATGCCGGCACGTCCGCGCATCACATGCGGGAGAAGTCGATGTCCCGCAAGCGGTACATCAGCAGCGCCGCGCGCTTGGCCTGGCTCGGCAGCGTGGCAAGATCGGCGGTCTCCTCGACGGTATGGCCGCCGGTGCCCATGAGCCCGATGCCGTCCAGTGCCATGGCGACCCGGCCGGCGGTGAAGGAAATGTCGGCCGCGCCGGCGTCGCGCGGATCGACGGCGGTCACGGGACCGAACCCGAGATCGCGGCTCGCCTGGTCGTATAACAACAGCAGGTGCCGGTTGCCGTCGGTAGGCGCGAGCGGCGGGTAGCCGTCGGTGAACTCGATGTCGGCGGAGGTGCCGGGCAGGTGCCGCGAGACGATCTCGCGCATGCGCGCCTTGGCGGACGCAAGCTGCTCCGGCGTGAGCGTGCGCAGGTCGCCGCTGGCGACGGCATGGCCCGCAATGACGTTGGCCTTGCCGAAGGCCTCGCCCGCGGAGTGCTCCTCGTCGTAAGCGACGCGCGTGCCGGCGAAGAGCGTGCCGGGATTGAACGTGAGGTAGCGCTCGCCCGCGAGCTCGCGCCGGAAGCCGTCCAGGATACGCGCCATCTCGAAGGCAGCGCCGTCGCCGACCTCGTCCTGGAAAATCTGTGACGAGTGCGCCGGCGTGCCGGAAACGACGAGCTGCCAGCCGGTATAGCCGCGCCTCGCGATGACGGCCGTCTCCGGATTGCCGTCGCCGTCTTCGAAGCCGAGCGCCACATCCGCGGCATCTGCCGCCGCGAGCAACGCCCGCCTTGCTTCGGAAAGCGGGCTGCCGGAGGCTTCCTCGTCGCCGATCAGCATCACGGTGATCTCGAGGTCGTCGAGCGCGCCCGCGGCCTGCAGCGCGGCCAGCGCCTCGATCATCACGACGTTGCCACCCTTCATGTCGATGATGCCGGGCCCTGTCGCCCGGTCCGGCCCGCTGCGCCGGAAGTGCTGGAACGGACTGTCCGGTTCGAACACGGTGTCGAGATGGCCGATCAGCAGCAGGTGCGGACCCTGGCCCCCGTGCCGCGCGACCAGGTGGCCAGCCCGGCCGAACGCCGCACCGTCCAGCCAGCGAGTCTCGAAGCCGAGCTCCTCCAGCGCTCGCCCGAACAGCGCGCCGACCTTCTTCACGCCCTCGAGATTCATGCTGCCGCTGTTGATCTCCACCGCCTGCTCGAGTAGCGCCAGCGCCTGCTCCTGCCGGGCATCCACCGTCTCGCCCAGCAGCTGTTCGGTTTCGGACAGCTCCGCGGCGGCGACGGCGCCGGCAAGCGAGAGGGCGAGGGTTGCGAGCAAGGTTGCTGGTCCGGGCATGTTCTTCCTCCGGTATGTGCGCGCGGACATGATAGCCGAGCGAGTCGATATTGCCCGCACCCTTCGTTTAACATGCCGGTTCGGTCCAGGGGGAGTGAGGCATGAAAAACAAAAACAGGCTCATCGCGACGTCGACACTGCTACTCGCCTCGCTCGCCTTCGCCGCCGAAAACGGCGACGGGGAAAACGCGTGGCAAGTGAACGATCCGCCGGGAGACTCCCACACCGTCTCCATCGACACAACCACCGGCACCTGGATGAGCCTCGACGTGAGCCCCGATGGTGGAACCGTCGCGTTCGACCTGCTGGGCGACATCTACCTGCTGCCGATGCAGGGCGGCGAGGCGCGCGCGATCGTGAGCGGTGTCGCCTGGTCCATGCAGCCGCGCTTCTCTCCCGATGGCTCCGCGATCGCCTACACCAGCGATGCCGGCGGCGGCAACAACATCTGGATCATGCAGGCGGACGGCAGCGGCAAGCGGCAGCTCACTCACGAGAATTTTCGGCTGCTGAACAATCCCTGGTGGTCGCCCGACGGCGACTACGTCGCCGCGCGCAAGCACTTCACGACCGAGCGCTCGCTCGGCACCGGCGAGATCTGGATCTATCACGTCAACGGCGGCGACGGCGTCGCCGTCGTCGAGCGGCCGAGCCCGGAACACCAGAAGGAACTGGGAGAGCCGGCGTTCTCGCCGGACGGCCGCTACCTCTACTACAGCTTCAACAGCACGCCGGGCAGCCAATTCATCTATGCCCAGGATTCGAACGACCAGATCTTCGAGATTCGCCGTCACGACCTGCAAACGAACGTGGACGAAAGTTTCGTTACGGGAGCCGGCGGCTCCGTGCGCCCGACGCCCTCCCCCGACGGCCGCTATCTCGCGTTCGTGCGCCGCACGCACGGGGCGAGCACGCCGCCTTCGCTGTTCCTCAAGGATCTCGAGAGCGGCAGGGAATTTTCCATCTACGACGACCTGGACCAGGACGTGCAGGAAGTGTGGGCCGTCCAGGGCGTATACCCGAACATGGACTGGACGCCGGATTCGCAAAGCATCGTGTTCTGGGCGGGCGGCAAGATCCGGCGAATCGACATCGACACGCGCGAGGTGACGGAGATCCCGTTCCACGTCGACGACACACGCACGGTGTATGAAGTGTCGCGGCCGGAGGTCGAGGTCGCGCCAGCAGGGTTCGATACGAAGATGGTGCGCAACACCGCGGTATCGCCGGACGGCTCGCAGGTCGTGTTCGAAAGCACGGGCAGCCTGTACGTACAGTCCATGTCCGGCGGCGGCCCGCGGCTGCTGACGAGCGACGCTCGCGATCATTTCGAGTTCTTCCCGTCCTGGTCGCGCGACGGCAGGCGCATCGTGTTCGTCGCCTGGGACGACGAGACGCTCGGCCATATCCACAGCGTGCCGGCCAGGGGCGGCAAGAGCACACGCCTGACGCAGCGGCCCGGGCACTACCTCGCGCCGCGGTTCTCGCCGGACGGCGAGCGCATCGTGTTCGAGATCACCGAAGGCGGCTATCTCACGTCGCCGGACTGGTCGATCAGCACGGGCGTGTTCTCGATTCCCGCGCGCGGCGGCGAGATGCACCAGGTCACCGACGACGGCTCGAACCCGCATTTCGGTGCCCGCGGCGATCGCCTGTTCGTCACGCGCCGCGCAGGCGGCGTTGCCGCACTGGTCAGCATCGACCTGAACGGTGAAGCGGCACATACGCACGCGAGCGGCGAGTACGTGCAGCGGTTCGACGTCGCGCCCGACGGACGGCACCTGGCATTCCGCGAGAACTTCCACGTTTACGCCGTGCCCCTGCCCCCCGGCGGGCTGCCGCTCGAGATCGGCACGAGCGTCAGCGCCGTGCCGATGACGCGGGCAAGCGGTAACGGCGGCAACTACCCGAACTGGAGTGCCGACGGCAATACGCTGTACTGGAGCCTCGGCCCGGTCGTCTATAGCGCCCCCACGAACGCCCTGTTTGCGCCGCGGGACGAGGACGGCGAAGGCGGCTACTCGCCGCCCGAGGATGGCGTGTCCGTAGCGGTGCATCGCCAGGCCGACGTGCCGCGGGGCATGGTCGCGCTCACCGGCGCCACGATCGTCACGATGGCGGAGCCGGACGGCGGCGTGATCGAGGACGGCGTCATCATCACGGACGGTAACCGCATCCAGGCGGTGGGGCCCCGCGGCAGCGTCGAAATCCCGGCGGCCGCCGAGATCGTCGACATAAGCGGCACGACCGTCATCCCGGGGCTGATCGATGCGCACGCGCACGGGCCGCAGGGCGTCGAGATCATTCCCGAACAGAACTGGTCGGCCTACGCGACGCTCGCGTTCGGCGTCACGACCGTGCACGACCCGTCGAACAATGCGACCGAGGTGTTTGCCGCCTCCGAGATGCAGCGCACCGGGCAGATACTCGCGCCGCGCATCTTCTCCACCGGCGACGTCGTCTACGGGGCGCATTCGACGGGGTTCGCCAAAATCGATTCGCTGGAGGACGCGCGCGAGCACGTGCGGCGCCTCAAGGCCCAGGGCGCGATGAGCATCAAGAACTACAACCAGCCGCGCCGCGAGCAGCGGCAGCAGGTGGTCGTCGCCGCGCGCGAGGAGAACATGCTGGTCGTGACCGAAGGCGCATCGCTGTTCCACATGGACCTCTCCATGGTGGCCGACGGTAACAGCACCATCGAGCACAACCTGCCGCAATCAATGCTCTACGACGACGTGTTGCAGTTCTGGAGCCAGACGGATGTTGCCTATACGCCGACACTGATCGTCACGTACGGAGGCTTGAGCGGCGAGACCTACTGGTACCAGGAGACGGAGGTGTGGAAGCACCCGATCCTGTCGCGCTTCGTGCCGCCGGACATTCTGCGGCCGCGCTCCGTGCGCCGGACGCTGGCACCGGAGAGTGAGTACTACCACAGGGCGAACGCGGCCACGGCGAAGCTTTTGGCCGATCGCGGCGTGCCGGTCAGCATCGGGGCGCACGGCCAGCGCGAAGGGCTCGGCAGTCACTGGGAGATCTGGAGCTTCGTACAGGGCGGCATGTCGCCGATCGAGGCGCTGCAGGCCGCGACCATCGTGCCCGCGCGGGCGCTTGGCTTTGCCAACGACCTCGGCTCGCTCGAGCCCGGCAAGCTCGCCGACCTGGTCGTGATCGACGCGGACATCCTCGAGGACATTTTCCAGTCCGACCGCGTCTCGATGGTGATGCTGAACGGTCGCCTGTACGAGGCCCAGACGCTGAACGAAACCGTAACCGGCGATCGCCGCACCGCCCCCTTCTACTGGCAACGCTAACCAAGCGCCCCGTAGGAGCCCGCCATGCGGGCGACCGGTAAACCTGCCTGCACAAAGCACGTTGGCACGCGCGGTCGAAAGCCGCCGTGCCAACGTGCGGTCCGTAAACCGCTGGCGGTCGCCCGCAGGGCGGGCTCCTGCACCGCGAATTGTCGGCGCTACTCACCTTGAAATTCCCGCCGGCAGACCGATACCTGTGCTCTACTCCCGGAGGCAAGGCGGCATGAAGAAAGTTCTCGGCATCTACAGCGCACCCGGCCGGCACTGGGTCGGCGACGGTTTCCCCGTGCAGTCGCTCTTTTCCTACCAGACGCACGGCCAGGAAATGAGCCCGTTCCTCCTGCTGGATTACGCGGGTCCCCGCGATTTTCCGGCCGCCCGCGAGCCGCGCGGCGTTGGCCAGCACCCGCATCGTGGATTCGAGACGGTAACGATCGTCTACCAGGGCGAGGTCGAGCACCGCGATTCCACCGGCGGCGGCGGCAAGATCGGGCCGGGCGACGTGCAATGGATGACCGCGGGCGGCGGCTTGCTGCACGAAGAGTTCCATTCGCGCGAATTCACGCAGAGCGGCGGTACCTTTGAAGTCGTGCAGCTCTGGGTGAACCTGCCCGCGAAGCACAAGATGGTCGAGCCGGCTTACCAGGCGATCGTGAAGGACGACATCCCGGTCGTCGACCTTGGCGCGGGCACCGGCAGCATGCGCATCATCGCCGGCGAATACGACGGTACGCGCGGTCCCGCGCACACCTATACTCCGATGAACGTCTGGGATTTGCGCCTGCAGGCGGGCAAGCGCATCGAGCTGGAAGTCCCTGGCAACCGGACCACCGCGGTCGTCGTGCTCCGCGGCACCGTGCAAGTGAGCGACAGCGAAATCCTGCGCGACGCGCAGTTCGCCCTCCTCGATCCGGCCGGTACCCGGTTCGCGCTCGAAGCGAACAACGACGCCGCTATCCTGTTGCTGAACGGCGAGCCGATCGACGAGCCGATTGCCGGCCACGGGCCGTTCGTCATGAACACCCGCGAAGAGATTCACCAGGCCATCCGCGATTTCAGCAGCGGGCAGTTCGGGCGCATGCCGGCCTGACACCGCCGGCGCGGCGTCACCGGGCCGTGGACCGGGTGCAGCCGCAGGTATCCTTCCCGCGGCGAAGCCGCGCGTGCGACCGCGCGTCCATGCTGGTAAAATGAGCCCACTGGGGCAACGGGCGAGAACGCTATGCCTGACCGGATACGAGCCAGTTCCCGGGCCGTGCGGCTGCTCGGGGTCGCCGCGCTCCTGGCCCTTGCAGGTTGCGGCGGGGGCGGCGGCGGCGGAAATGACGGCATCGGCAGCGCCGGCGCCGGCGGCGGCGGTACCGGCGGCAGCGGCTGGGCACCGGGCCAGTTCCTCCCCTCCGACTCTTTCAAGGGCATGTGCGAGAACCCGCGCCCAGGCACCGCCGACATCCAGGGCACGATAGTCGACGAGAACAACTTCCTCCGCTCCTACAGCGACGAGACGTACCTCTGGTACGATGAGATCGTCGATCGGGACCCGTCCGGGTTCGACGATCCCCTGGCTTACTTCGACGTGCTGAAGACGACCGCCACGACGCAATCCGGCGCGCCGAAGGACCGGTTTCATTTCACGATGTCCACCGAGGAATGGGAGCAGTTATCGCAATCGGGTGCCGCGGCCGGCTACGGGGCACAGTGGGTTGTGATTTCCCCGCGGCCGCCGCGCAAGGTGCTGGTGGCGTACACGGAACCGGATTCCCCGGCAACCGCTCCGAACGCGGACCTCTTGCGCGGCGCGGAAGTGCTGGCGGTCGACGATGCGGATGTCGTAAACGGCAACACCCAGGCTGACGTGGACAAGTTGAACGCAGGCCTCTTTCCCGCGGCTGCGGGCGAGACCCACACGTTCACCGTGCGGGATCCCGGCTCCGCGGCTACGCGTGTTATTTCGATGACCTCGGAGGTGGTCGTATCGGCGCCCGTCCAGCACGTCACCACGGCGACTTCGCCGACGGGGAGCACCGTCGGCTATCTTTTGTTCAACGACCATATCGCAACGGCGGAAACCGGCCTGATCCAGGCCGTCGAAGAATTGCAGGCACTGGAGATCGACGAGCTCGTGGTCGACCTGCGCTACAACGGCGGCGGCTTCCTCGCCATTGCCAGCCAGTTTGCCTACATGATCGCGGGAGCCGCGCAGACCGGCGGACAGACCTTTGAGCAAATCCGTTTCAATGACAAGCATCCGAGCACCGACCCGGTGACCGGCGAACCGCTCACGCCCATGCCGTTCATCAACCAAACCCTGGGCTTTTCGGAGCCGGCCGGCAGTCCCCTGCCGACCCTGGACCTTCAGAAGGTTGTCGTCCTCACGAGCGCCAACACCTGCTCGGCCAGCGAATCGATCATGAATGGCCTCAGGGGCATCGACGTCGAAGTGATCCAGATCGGCTCCACCACCTGCGGCAAGCCTTACGGCTTTTACGCCACGGACAACTGCGGAACGACCTATTTCACGATCCAGTTCCAGGGCGTCAACGACAAGGGCTTCGGCGACTACACGGACGGCTTCTCGCCCGCGAACGATGTCATCGGCACCGCGGTTCCGGGTTGCGCGGTCGCTGACGATTTCGGGCACCAGCTCGGCGATCCGCTGGAAGCGCGCTTCGCCGCCGCGCTCGGCTACATTGGGGACCAAAGCTGCCCTGAACCTGCCGGCATCGCTACCCAGGGCTTGTCGAAAGGCGCCGCGCCGCTTTCCGCCACCGACGGCATCACGCCGAAATCGCCCTGGCGTGAAAACCGCATCCTGCTACGGCAGCCGTGATGTGGCCGTCGCTGGTCGTCCTGTGCGGCGCCGGCCTGGCGCTCGCGGCATGCGAATCGACCAAACCGCCGATGGAGGAACCTTCGTTGAACGGCGACCGGCCCGCCGTCATTGTCAATCCCACCGCTGAAAGCCGCGACGAGCTGCGGAGGGTAGTCAGCGATATGCTGTTCGGCGCGCAGGTCACGCTGGCCGACGATGCGCTGACGGAATCGAGCGTGCTGGTAGTCGAGCGCAGCCGGATCCGGAGCCTCGATAGTCCGCCGCTGTCCGGAAGGGATGTCGGCAAGCCGGAACGGTTCCAGCTCCTGACCACAGGCACCGAGTGCATCCTGATCCACAGCCCCAACCTGGCGCGCTACGAGCTGGAAGAGACCGACTGCGTCCCCGAAGAATGATCCGGCACGTACTTCGTTCGGCAATTGCAGTCTGTGGGGGCGGACTGGCAATTGTGTCCTGCACGGGCACGGCGCACCTGCTCGACGAGTCAGCGCTCCAGGGCAGCGTGCCTGCCATCATCGTCAATCCCACCGCCACCAGCCGCGCCGAGCTGCAGCGGGCGGTGAGCGAGATGCTGTCCGGCACCAAGGTCCTGCTCGCGGATGACGCACTCACCAATTCCAGCGTGCTTACCATCGAGCACCGGCGCATCGGGAGCCTCGACCAGCCCCCGCTGTCCGGCCGCGAACTGGGCGCGCCCGAGCGCTTCCACCTGCTGCTGACCGGCGCCGGCTGCGTGCTGGTCCACGAATCCGACCACGCGGCCATGCCGCTGCCGAAAACACACTGCGTGCCCGAAGAAAAAGAGCCTTAGCCCGCATTTCTCATACCGCGTCGGATTTTCCGCGGAAACGCGGATAGAGT
>CAZSKQ010000003.1:44901-94898 GCA_964607425.1 uncultured Woeseiaceae bacterium | reverse complement strand
GGCGGGATTCACGCCCCGGAGCACCATTCCGAGAGCACCGAGGCATTCTTCGCGCACATGCCGGGAATCCGCGTGGTCATCCCCTCCTCGCCCGCCCGCGCCTACGGCCTGCTGCTCGCCGCGATCCGCGACCCGGATCCGGTGGTGTTCCTCGAGCCGAAGCGCATCTACCGCCTGCACAAGCAGAGCATCGAGGACAATGGCAAGGCGTTGCCTCTGGACGTCTGCTACATTCTCCGGGAAGGCGAGGACGTGACCCTGGTGACCTGGGGTGCGATGACCTTCGAAACGATGAAAGCGGCAAACCAGCTGGCCGAGGAAGGTATCAGCTGCGAGGTGATCGATCTCGCCACCATCAGCCCGATCGACTACGACACGATCCTGGAATCGGTGGAAAAAACCGGGCGGCTGGTCATTATTCACGAAGCGGCGAGAAGCGGCGGCCTGGGCGGCGAGATCGCGGCCATCGTCGCCGAGAAGGGCTTGTACGACCTCAAGGGACCGATCCGGCGCGTGACCGGTTACGACGTCGTCATGCCCCTGTTCCGGCGCGAGCTGGATTACATGCCAAGCGTCGCGAAAATCACGGATACCATACGGGAGGCGCTACAGGACGTGTAGGAGCGCGCATTGCGCGCGACGAAACCCGATCCGCGAAGCATCGCGCGCAATGCGCGCTCCTACAGGGCGAAAAATTATGGCTACATTCAAACTTCCCGACCTGGGTGAAGGATTGCCCGAAGCCGAAATCGTCGCCTGGCACGTCGCCGAGGGCGATTCGGTCAAGACCGATGACCTGCTGGTTTCCGTGGAAACCGCGAAAGCCGTGGTCGAAGTGCCCTCGCCTTATACCGGGGTGATCGAGCGGCTGCACGCAAAGCCCGGCGACATCGTCCAGACCGGTGCTCCGCTGGTGGATTTTGCCGAAGAGGGAAAGGCGCCGGCACCCGGGAAGAAAAAGGCCGCCGGGCCCGCGCCGGCAGCACCGGCCGAGGCGGAAGCACCGCGCAGCGATGCCGGCTCCGTGGTCGGCAATGTGCAGACGGGCAGCGAGGTGGTCGAGGAGACCGCGATCGCGGGCGGGCGCCGCCGGCGCAGCCGGGGACGGGTCAAGGCCGCACCCGCCGTGCGCGCGCAGGCGAAGCGCCTGGGCATAGACCTGGACCGCGTCGAGGCCACCGGCAAGAACGGACAGGTGACCGCCGCGGACCTCGAAGCCTTCCGGGCCGGGCAGACCGGGGCCGCCGCTCGCGACAAAACGCCGCCGCCGGCCCCCGTGCGCCGCGCGCCACCGGGCGAAGCCGTACCGCTGCGCGGACCCCGGCGGGCGATGGCCCAGAGCATGAGCGCTTCGCGCGACCAGGCCGCCCTCTGCACGCTGTTCGACGACGCCGATATCCACGAGTGGCTGGACAAGCGCGATTTCACGGCCCGCATCCTGCGCGCGCTCGCCGCCGCCTGCGCCGCGGAACCCGGACTCAACGGCTTCTTCGACGCCGAGAAGCAAACCCACACCAGCGAAGCGCGCGTCGACGTCGCGCTCGCGGTCGATACGGAGCAAGGCCTGATCGTCCCGGTCATCCGGAACGTCGAGCAACTGGGGCTCGCCGAGATCCGCGCCGAGGTCGCGCGCATAAAGGAGGCCACCCGGGCCCGCACCGTCGCCCCGGAAGACATGGTGAATTACACGATCATGCTGTCGAACTTCGGCATGCTGGCCGGCCGCTATGCAACGCCCCTGATGGTGCCGCCAACCGTCGCCATCCTGGGCACGGGCAAACTCCAGCACGATGTCGTGGCGGTGATGGGCGGCATCGAAGTGCACCGGCGCATCCCGCTCTCGCTCAGTTTCGACCATCGCTGCATCACCGGGGGCGAAGCGGCCCGCTTTCTCGCCGCTGTGATCGAGGACTTGGAAAAGCCGCAGTAAAGGGGTATAGAGTGCGCCCCAACGATCCCCGTCGGAAACAAGCCTCAAAGTGTCCAAAAAGCAGCTGCGTCGCTCCAGCGACCTGTCGGAACGCCTGATCGACGAAATCGTCGCGACCCGGCCTGAGTCCGGCGTCCTGTCCAGCCGCGCCCAGATCGACCTTTTCCTGCGCCAGTATTTTGGCAACGTACCGGTGGAGGACATGCAGGACCGCGCCCTCGACAGGCTCGGCCGGGCCGCGATGTCCCACCTCGAATTCGCGGCGACGCGCAAGCCCGGGCAGGCGCGCCTACGCATCTACAACCCCTCGAAAAAGCAGCACGGCTACGAGTCGCCCTTCACCATCGTCGAGATGGTGAACGACAACATGCCGTTCCTCGTCGACTCCGTCGCGGCGGCGATCGATCGCCAGAACCTGACGGTGCACATGACCATTCACCCGGTGCTCAGGGTGCGCCGGGACGCGAAGGGCGCCCTGGTCGAGGTGCTCCCGCGCAGCAGCGAAGAGGGCCAGGCCGAATCCTTCATCCGCTTCGTGGTGGACCGCGAACCCGATGCACAGCAGCACAGCCTGCTGGAGCACGAGATTACGAAGGTGCTGGCGGACGTGCGCGTTGCCGTGCGCGACTGGCGCAAGATGCGCAAGAAGATGCTCGACGCCCGCGCCACCCTCGACCAGGGTCCGCCCGGGGCCGACGAGGAACTGCGCCGCGAAAGCAAGGAACTGCTGAAGTGGATGGCGGACGATCATTTCACGTTCCTCGGCTATCGTGAATACGCCGTGCGGCAGCAGGACGGCAAACCGTACCTGCAGCCGGTAAAGGGCTCGGGTCTCGGCCTCCTGGCGCGAGAGGAGCGGGGCGGCGGCCCGGTCCCGATGAGCAAGGAAATGCTCAGGCATTCGCGCCGCAAGAACTGGCTGATCATCACCAAGGCGAATTCCCGGTCCACCGTCCACCGCCGCAGCTACCTGGACTACGTCGGCGTCAAGATCCACGACGAGCATGGTCGCGCGGTGGGCGAACAGCGGTTCATCGGGCTGTTCACGTCGGTTGCCTACAGCGAAAACCCGCGCAACATCCCGTTACTCAGGCTGAAGGTCCAGCGTGTGCTCGAACGCTCACAGCTGGATCCCGCGGGCCACCGCGGCAAGTCATTGCTGCACATTCTCAATTCCTACCCGCGCGACGAGCTGTTCCAGAGCACGGTACGCGACCTGGTCCGGACCACGAATGGTATCCTGAACCTGCAGGACCGTAAGCAGGTCAAGTTCTTCGTGCGGCGGGACGCGTTTCGGCGGTTTTTCTCCTGCCTGGTCTTCATTCCGCGCGAGAAATACACGACCGCGATCCGGCGCCGCACGGAGCAAATCCTGCTGCAGGCTTTCGGCGGCACCTCGATCGACTCGAGCGTGCAGATCACCGATTCGCCGCTGGCCCGGGTTCATATCATCGTCCGCACGCCGGCCGGCGACCGTCCGCGCATCAGCATTCGCCAAATCGAGCGGCAGATCGCCGACGCGGTGGTTACCTGGCGGGACCGCCTGCGCATCGAGCTGGTGGAGCGCTACGGGCACGAAGAAGGGCTCGACCTCTATCGCGAGTATGGCGAGAGTTTTCCGCCGGCCTACGAAGACGACGTGGAACCGGGCATTGCCGCCCTCGACGTCAAGCGCATGGACGGGCTGCTGAAGGGCGAGCACGACAACTACCTGCTGCTGCACCAGCCACCAGGCGCGGTACCCCTGCAACTGAACTTCCGCACGTTCAGGCACCACGATCCCCTGCCCCTCTCGCGGGTCATGCCCATCCTCGAGGACCTTGGTACCGAGGTATACAGCGAGCAGCCATACCATGTCGTGCTCAGGAACGGCGGGAATTTCTGGATCCAGGATTTCGAGTTGCGCTATGCGAACACCGCGGAGCTCGATATCGAGGCCGCGGCCGAGCGCGTCGAGGACAGCTTCCGCCAGGTGCTCGAGGGCGCGATCGAGAGCGACGGTTTCAACCGTCTCGTACTGGCGGCGGGACTCAACTGGCGGCAGGTCGCCCTCATCCGCTGTTACGCGAAATACCTGTCGCAGCTCGGTATTCCGTTCAGCCAGAACTACATGGAAGACGTCCTCGTTCAGCACGCCGGCCTGGCGGGCCAGTTCGTGCGCCAGTTCGAGCTGCAATTCCATCCCGGCATCGGCAAGTCCGAGCGGCGCGAGAAACTGGACGCGGTCACCGCCGCTATCGAACGCGGCGTGGCCCGTGCACGCAGCGTCGACGAAGACCGCATTCTGAGCGCCTTCGCCGGCGCCGTCGGCGCTACCTTGCGAAGCAACTACTTCCAGGTCGATGCCGAGGGCAAACGCAAGGGTTACCTTGCCATCAAGCTCGATCCGAGCCGCCTGCCCGAAGCGCCGCGCCCGCGGCCCCGCTTCGAGATCTTCGTCTACTCGCCCGATGTCGAGGGCGTGCACCTGCGCAGCGGTGCCATCGCCCGCGGCGGTATCCGCTGGTCGGATCGCCGCGAGGACTTCCGTACCGAGGTCCTGGGCCTGATGAAGGCGCAGGTCGTCAAGAACACCGTCATCGTTCCGACCGGCGCCAAGGGCGGTTTCGTGCCGAAACGGCTGCCCCAGGGCGACCGCGAGACCGTGATGAAGGAAGTCGTGGCCTGCTACCGCACTTTCATCTGCGGCCTGCTCGACCTGACCGACAACGTGGTCAACGGCCGGGTGGTGGCGCCCGACAACGTCGTCCGCCGCGACGGCGAAGACCCGTACATGGTCGTGGCCGCCGACAAGGGCACGGCCACGTTCTCGGATATCGCCAATGCGATCTCGGCCGAATACGGCTTCTGGCTGGACGACGCATTCGCCTCCGGCGGCTCGGCGGGCTACGACCACAAGAAGATGGGCATAACGGCGCGCGGCGCCTGGGAAGCCGTGAAACGCCACTTTCGCGAACAGGGCGTCAACGTACAGACGGACCCTTTCACCGCGGTCGGGATAGGCGACATGAGCGGTGACGTATTCGGCAACGGCATGCTGCGGTCGAAACAGATCAAGCTGGTGGCCGCGTTCAACCACCAGCACATCTTCATCGATCCCGATCCCGATCCTGACGCGAGCTATGCCGAGCGTCGGCGGCTTTTCAAGCTGCCGCGCTCGAGCTGGGCCGATTATCGCGAGAAGCTGATCTCCAAGGGCGGCGGTGTCTACTCGCGGCAGGCGAAGCAGATCAAGCTCAGCAGGGAAGCGCGGCGGCTGCTCGATACCGACGAGACCTCGATGCGGCCGGCGGAACTCATCCGCGCGATCCTCAAGGCGCCGGTAGACCTCATCTGGAACGGCGGCATCGGCACCTACGTCAAGGCAAGCACCGAAAGCCATGCCGACGTCGGCGACAAGAGCAACGACAGCGTGCGCGTGAACGCGAACGAGCTGCGTGCGAAGGTGGTGGGCGAAGGCGGCAACCTGGGATTCACGCAGCGCGCCCGCATCGAGTACAGCCTGAACGGCGGGCGCATCAACACAGACTTCATCGACAACTCCGCCGGCGTGGACAGCTCCGACCGCGAGGTCAACATCAAGATCCTGCTGCGCGATGCGGAGAAGGAAAAAGGCCTGACGCGCGCCCAGCGCAACAAGCTGCTGGTGGAAATGACCGACGACGTGGCCGCCTCCGTGCTGCGCAACAACTACCTGCAGACACAATCCATAAGCATGATGGAAGCACAAGCCATCGAGCGGCTGGATGAATCCGCGCGCCTGATCGCCGATCTCGAAAAGGCCGGCATCCTCGACCGCGACCTCGAATTCCTCCCCGCGGAGACGGAGATCGAGGAACGGCGGCGCCGGAAACAGGGACTTACGCGTCCCGAATTCGCGGTGATCCTGAGCTACGGCAAGATTGATCTTTACGACAGCCTCACCGAATCGGGCGAGAGCCTGGTCGATTTCCTGAGCATGGACCCGCAGCGCTATTTCCCGCCGTTGCTGCGCCGCCGCTATGCGGATCTCATTCCGGGGCATCGCCTGAGCCGCGAGATTCTCGCCACCCTGATTGCGAACAACATCGTGAACCGCATGGGCCCGGCTTTCGTGCAGCGCGTGCGGCACGACACCGCCGCGAAAACGACCACGATCGCACGCGCCTACGTGGTGGCGCGCGAGGTGACCGAGGCAAACGAGATCTGGCGTGCAATCGAAGCGCTGGACAACCAGGTGCCGGCGACGGTGCAGCAGACGATGATGTTCGAAGTGAGCCGGATCCTGCGGCATGCCTGCTACTGGCTCATCGATCGCTATGGCGACGAACTCGATATCGTCGCCGCCGTCGAGCACCTCAAACCCGGGCTGTCGACCATCTACTCGCGCGTTTTCAGCATTGTCAGCGGCACCTCCAAAGACCGCCAGAAGCGGGTCGCGGAAGAGAACATCCACCTCGGCGTGCCGGAAAAGCTCGCGCGCAGGATGGCGGCGCTGCTGCTGACGCGCGGCGGCCTGGACATCGTTGACCTTGCGCGCATTCATCGCACGGACGTGCAGGAAACCGCCCGCATGTACACGGCGCTCAGCGACGAGCTGGGTATCATCTGGCTGCACCGCTCGGTCGAGAACCTCGCCGTCGAAGGCCGCTGGCAGGCGCTCGCCCGCAGCAACCTGCGCGACGAGTTTTACCGCATTCGGCGCGATCTCGCGGCTACCTTGATCCGCAGCCGCGGCAAGGCCGGGCCCGAAGCCCTGTTCGAGCGCTGGAAGCGCAAGAACCAGGCCGGGGTACGGAAATTGCAAGCCATGCTCGCGGAGATGAAGCTGCGGCCGGAGGTCGATTTCGCGGTACTCTCGGTGGCGTCGCAGGAGCTGCGCAAGCTGATCAGCTCCTGAATTGTGCAGGAGCGCGCATTGCGCGCGATGCCCAGGCGGTCCCAATGTGGCATCGCGCGCAATGCGCGCTTCTACAGCATCCCTGCCTCGCACGCCGAGGAAGCCCCCTACCCCGCTCACGGTGTCGCTGTTGGGGTGGGTGGCGCCGTAATTCCACGCGACGGCGGTGATCGGTGGGACGGTGCCGACCGCGCGTTCTGACCTGAGGAGATGTGATGCCTGGAAAACTCGTGCTTTGCCGACATGGACAGAGCGACTGGAACCTGAAGAATTTGTTTACCGGCTGGACCGACGTCGATTTGACGGAGCAGGGGCGGCGCGAGGCGCTGGATGCGGGCCGTTGCCTGCGGGAGCTCGGGTACGAGTTCGATATCGCGTTCACATCGGTGCTGAAGCGCGCGATCCGCACGCTATGGATCATCCAGGACGAGATGGATCGCATGTGGATCCCGGTGGTGCGCGACTGGCGCCTGAACGAGCGCCACTACGGCGCCTTGCAGGGCCTGAACAAGGCTGAAACGGCGGCGAAATACGGCGACGAGCAGGTGCACGTCTGGCGCCGCAGCTACGCGACCGCCCCGCCGCCGCTGGAGCCCGACGACGAGCGGCACCCGCGGCACGATCCCCGTTATGCGGGCATTGCCAACCTCCCCGCAACCGAGTCGCTCGCGACTACGCTCGAGCGCGTAAAGCCCTGCTGGGACGAGCAGATCGCCCCGCAACTGGAGCGCGGCAAGGACGTGCTGATCGCGGCCCACGGCAACAGTTTGCGCGCGCTGGTCAAGATGCTGGACGAGGTCTCGGACGAGGAGATTACCGGCTTCAACATCCCTACCGGCATCCCCCTCGCCTACGAGCTGGACGCGCGGCTCAAGCCCGTGGGCCGCGAGTTCCTCGGCGACCCGGCAACCGTCGCGGCCGCCACCGCGGCGGTCGCGAACCAGGCAAAATCGAAATAGGCGGTTTACGGGGACAGTCTAAATGAATGGAGCACGAGCACTCCCGGTCCAGGGCACTTCCTTGTCGCTACGCACAAGCATGCAACATGGCAATGCACACGACAGCGCGACCATCAGGAGGGATTCAGAACGTGTATTCCAGCGACAGGGCGGTGAACGTATCGGTGTTCTCGGTCGCCACCGGAACCGAGCTGTTGTTCTTCACCGTGTAGGACGCGACCAGGGCGAGCCCGCCGACAAGACGCGCCGTCAGTGCGGAGACCGATTCCAGGTAGGTGTTCTCGGAGCCCGACTCGACCGCAAACACCTGCGTAAACCGTGCCGTTTCGCTGAACTGCCAGCGGTAATCGAGCCCGGCCCGCAGGATGCCTTCGCTCTCGGTCGTGCCGTCGGCAAGGTCCGACTGCCGCGCGCCGGCGCCGATCTCGGCATTGAGCACGTGCACCCCGGTGTCGATCAGCCGCCGCCCGTAGCCGACCGTTTCGGATAGCTGCTGGTCGTAACCGCTGAAGCGGTCGTTGCGCCAGTCCACGCGGCCGAAGAGGAAATTGTCGTCCGTGAGGTTGTACTCACTTTTCCATCCGAGCGCATAGGCCTCGGCGGTGGTCCGCCCTTCCTCGGACGCGTTGATGGCGCTGCCTTCCAGGGAATGCATCCAGTCCCCCGCCGTGTAGCCGACAGAAAAGCCCGAATTCAGGCTCGAACTCTCGGTATTGCCGCTGGTCGCCAGGTAACCGAGCGTGGCTTTGACCAGCCACGGATCGCTTGCGGTCGATGCCGCGGCCGGCTGCTGCGCAGACGCCGGCAACGCCCAGGCGCAAGCCAAAAATAGCCATACGGCACGGGTCTTCATACTTTGCTCCTTCGATCGCGGTCCCGAGGCCGGCTGCGAAGCACGGCCCCTCTTTTGCACTGGGAATAATGCGCGCCGCCCTGCCCGCCGTGCCTCATGCCTGGGAACGCGGGTCCGACCGCCGCGGCTTCAGGGCTTCGTCGATGACACGAATGAGCCCTTCCTGGGCAGTCGAGGCGATGAGCGTGCCATCGCGGGTGAAGAGCTGGCCGCGCGTGAAACCGCGAGCGCCGAAGGCGTTGGGGCTGTCGCAGGCGTACAGCAGCCACTCGTCGACCCGGAACGGGCGATGGAACCAGAGCGCGTGATCGAGGCTCGCCATCTGCAGGTTGCCCTGCCCGAAGGCGATACCGTGCGGCAGGATGCTGGTGCCGAGCAGCTCGTAATCCGAGACGTAGGCGAGCAGGTTCTGGTGCAGGCTGAGATCGTCCGGCAGCCGGTCCACGGCACGAATCCAGAGGTGCTTGACCGGCGGCTGGACCGACGGCCGGGTGTAATCGGCCGGGAGCAGCGGCCGGATTTCGAAGGGGCGCTTTTCGAGCAGGTAGCGCCGCATCTTGCCCGGCAGGCGCTCGACGACCTCGGGCGGCACCTGCGTCACATCCGCGAGCCCGTCCGGTCCCTCCACGTCCGGCATCCTGGCCTGGTGCTCCAGCCCCTGCTCGCGCTTGTGAAACGACGCCGCGAGATTCAGGATCGGCCGCCCGTGCTGGATCGCCACCACCCGGCGCACCGAAAAACTGCCGCCGTCCCGGGCACGATCCACCTCGAAGACGATCGGGGCGCGCACGTCACCGCGCCGCAGGAAGTAGGCGTGCAAGGAATGGGCTATGCGCTCGCGGTTCTCGACGGTATGGTGCGCGGCGGACAAGGCCTGCCCGAGTACCTGCCCGCCGAACACCTGGTCGCCCCCGAGATCGCGGCTCTCGCCGCGGAAGATGTTGTCCTCGATGCGTTCCAGCCGCAGGAGCGAGAGGAGATCGGCCAGGACGGGATTCATCGTGCGGGCCGCGCTGTCGTGCCGCCCGGCAGCGCCGCGCCGCCGTCCACGGCGATGCGCGTGCCGCTGACGAACACCGAATCGCCCGACGCCAGAAACAGGGCAACCTTGGCGACGTCCAGCGGCTCGCCCAGGCGTTTGGCGGCCGAGCCGCGGATGCAGCGATCGCGAAAAGCCTTGTCGGCGTCGAACACCGTGCGGCTCCGCGCCGTCATGATGGCGCCGGGCTGGATGTAATTGGCGGTGATGCCATGACCGCCGAACTCCGCCGCCTGCCGCGCGGTGAGGCGTGCGAGACCTTCCTCGGAGGCGGCGAGTGCCGCCTCGCCGTCGGGCCCGAAGGCACTCTTCAGCCAGCCGATGTTGATCACCCTGCCGCCGGGGCTATGCGTCAGGAGCGGCAGCACGGCATCCGACGTTTCCGCCACCTGCCGCAGCACGCTGTCGCACGCCGCATCCCGATCGGCCGGGTCGACGCTGTCAGCGGCATAGTTGTTCACCAGGATATCGGCCCCGCCCAGCTCGTCCAGGGCCGCCTGCGTCAGCTTCGCGGCCATGGTGGAGGCCGCGGGATCGATGGCCAGCGCCACGATGCCCCGCAGCCTTCGAAACGTGACGTCGATGCCGGATCCAGGCGCGTCTGTCGCCAGCACCGCCGCTCCGTGCTTGACGAAGGTGCGTGCGACCGCTTCACCGACGCCCCCGGCGGCGCCGGTGACGATCGCTTTCATGCCGTACAGGCGCGCCGGCTCAGCCATTGGTGGCGCTGCGCCTGCCTGTGACCGCCGGGGCACGATGATCGGCAAACCGCTTCCGGAGCTCGGTTTTCCTGATCTTGCCCGTAGCCGTGTGCGGGATCTCGTCGACGAAGACCACGTCGTCCGGCACCCACCAGCTCACCACCTTGCCGTCGAACCAGGCGAGCATCTCCTCGCGATCGAGCTCCGCACCTTCTGCTTTCACGACGATCAAAAGCGGTCGTTCCGTCCATTTCTCGTCCGCGATCCCGATGACCGCGGCCTCCCGCACGGCGGGATGGCCGACCGCCAGGTTCTCGAGCTGGATGGAGCTGATCCACTCGCCGCCGGACTTGATGACGTCCTTGGTGCGGTCCGTGATCTGGACGAAGCCCTCGCTGTCGATCGTGGCGACGTCGCCGGTGTCGAACCAGCCGTCGGCCGTGTGCGCCTCGCTTCTGCCCTCGAGCCCGAAGTAGTCGCTGCAGACCCATGGCCCGCGGACCTGCAGCGCGCCGAACGCCTTGCCGTCCCACGGCAGTTCGCGGCCGTCGTCGCCGACGATACGCAGCTCCACTCCGAAAAGGCCCCGGCCGGCCTTGGCCTGTATGCGCACGATTTCGTCCGGAGCAAGCGATTCCATGCCTGCTTTCAGCGTCCCGCAGGTGCCGAGCGGGCTCATCTCCGTCATGCCCCAGCCTTGCGTCACGACGACGTCGTGCCGGTCGCGGAAAGCCCGGATCATGGACTCCGGAACGGCGGCGCCGCCGATGCAGGTGCGCTGCAGGCGGTGCAGCCGCTTGCCGGCTTTCTCGGCGTACTGCAGGAGGGCCGACCAGACGGTTGGCACGCCGAGCGAGGTGGTCACGGCCTCCGACTCCATCAGGTTGTAGAGGGTTTCGCCGTCGCCCATTTTCGGGCCCGGGAACACGAGCTTCGCACCTACCATCAGGGCGGAATACGGGATGCCCCAGGCGTTCACGTGAAACAGCGGCACCACCGGCAGCACGCAGTCGCGGTTGGAGAGGTTCAAGGCGTCCGGCGCAACGCCCGCGTAGGCGTGCAGCACCGTCGAGCGGTGGCTGTAGAGCACACCCTTGGGATCGCCGGTCGTCCCGGAGGTGTAACAGAGCGCGACCGCATCGTTCTCGTCGAGCTGCGGCCAGTCGTACACGCTGCTTTCACCCTCGATCAGGGACTCGTAGGAAACCGCATCGGCGAGCTCGGTATCCGGCATGTGCTCGTCGTCGGTCATCACGACGATGCGTTCGACACCCGGGATGCGGGCAGCGATCTTCTCGATCAGCGGCAGGAACATCGGGTCGGTGAAAATCCACCTGTCCTGCGCGTGGTTGATCATGTAAATGATCTGCTCCGGGAACAGCCGGGGATTGATCGTGTGGCACACGTAGCCGGCACCGCCGATACCGTAATAGGCTTCCAGGTGGCGATAGTCGTTCCAGGCAATCGTGGCGAGGCGGTCGCCGCGCTCGAGTCCCGCCTTATCGAGCGCGTTAGCGAGTTTGCGCGCGCGCCGCAGGCAATCGGCATAGGTGTAGCGGTGCAGCGGAACGTCCTGCGTTACGGATACGATTTCGCGATCCGCGAAATTGAGCTCTGCATGCCGCGCGATCGCGGATATGAGCAAGGGCGTATCCATCATCAGGCCGCGCATCGCTTCCCCCTATTGTCGGTACGGTGTTGCGTGAGGGCCAATTTAGCAGAAGATCGCGCCATCAGTCCGCATCGGCGGCAGGCGGGGACTGGTCGAAGAAATACATGCCGAGCGTTTCCGCCACGCAGGCCGGCTTTCGTTCGCCTTCCACCTCGACCGTGACCACCGACAGGAGGTGCAGCGCACCCGCGCGCTGCCGCGCCTGCTTGACGACGGCCCTGCCGCGGACGCGGCTCCCGACCGGCACCATGGTATAGAAGCGAACCTTGTTGCAGCCGAAATTCAGCGCGCGGGTGAGGTTTTCAACGCGCACGAACTCGCCGGTCAGCGCGGGGATCAGCGCCAGCGTCAGGTACCCGTGCGCGATGGTCTTCCCGTCCGGCAGCTCGCGCGCGGCGCGCTCCGTATCGACGTGGATCCACTGGTAGTCCCCGGTGGCTTCCGCGAACTTGTCGATGCGATTCTGGTCGATCTCGATCCAGTCGGACAAGCCGACTTCGCGCCCTTCCAGTGCTTTCGCATCGGCGATCGATTTGATGACGTGCAATCCCCGCGTCCCTGTGTAGCTCCCGTCAGCACACAGATACACAGAACGCGGCGGCAGGGCAAGTGCAGATCGCGATTTCGCTAAACCGGTGTGCCCGTTGCGCGGCGTTCCCACAGCACCGACACTGCGTATCGTAGCAGGTCAAACTTCGAGGCCGCCATGCCCGCACCTGGAAAAAAACTCGTTGCCGTCGTGCTTGCCGCCGGCGGCGGCCGCCGCTTCGGGGGGCGCAAGCAGCTGCAGGCGTATCGCGGCACGCCGCTGGTGACGCGGGCCGTGCGGCTGGCGGAATCGGTCTGCGGCTCCCGCACCCTGCTGGTGGCCGGCAGCGACTGGCGCCCGGTAGTCGACGCCTGCGCACCGCTCGAGGGCTTTTTGGTACGCAATGCCGACTGGCAATCCGGCATCGGCAGCTCCATCGCCGCTGCCACCCGTGCCATTGCCGGCAGCGCCGACGCCCTCCTGCTGCTGCTTGCCGACCAGCCGTTGATCACCCGGGAGCACCTGGAGGCGCTGATCGACGCCTGGGACGGGTCCCCGCGCCTGATCGTCGCCACCGCCTTTGCCGGGGTCGCAGGTCCCCCGGTGCTGTTTCCCGCCCGCTACTTCCCCGCTCTCAAGGCGCTCTCGGGGGACCGCGGCGCGCGGTCCGTTCTCGCGGCGGCGGATGACGTGCGGACGTTGCCGTTCGCGCCTGCCGCGATAGACATCGATCGGCCCGGGGATCTGGACAACCTCCCTTAGCGCCGTGCGCAATGAGGCCACGCCCCGTTGCCGGCCCGATGGGCCACTCCCCGTTGCCGGCGGCGCGGAGCCTACGACGGAATGGCAGCGCGTTCGCGGGGGTGGGCGTGGGCCGCACAGCGTTCGCAGTTGACCCAGCCGGAGTCACCGTTGCTGTAGTACTCCTTTTTCCAGATCGGGAGCCGCACCTTCACCTCGTCGATGATGTAGCGGCAGGCGGCAAACGCAGCGTCCCGATGCGCCGAGGAAACGCCTACCCAGACCGCGCATTCGCCAATCTCCAGCAAGCCCGCGCGGTGCACGCACCGGGCGTGCAGGAGCGGAAACCTGGCGCGCGCCTCCGCAATGACCTTCGCGCCCTCGGCGACCGCCAGCGGCTCGTACACCTCGTATTCGAGGCGCAGCACTTCATGACCCTCGTTCTCGTTGCGGACCCAGCCTTCGAAAGAGGCGCAGGCGCCGGCGGCCGGGTCCCGCAATTCTTCGCGAAGCGCCTCCGGCAGGATGACGCTTTCGGTAATCCGCATCATGTCTTCAGCCACCCGCGACTGGCGGAAACAGCAGGATCGTGTCGCCGTCGGCCACCGGGGAGCTCCAGTCCGCCATGGCATCGTTGATTGCGACCTTGCAATGCGCGAGCGGCTCGGCGGAGCCGTGCCGGTCCCGCAACTGGTTGAACACGTCGCGGGCCGTGGCGGCCTCCAGGGAGACGGTCTCCTCGTCACGTCCGGCATGCTCTCGAAAACCGGCGAAATAGCGTACCGTGAGAGTTTTGCTCATGAAGCCACCTGCAGCCCTGCCCGGTCGAGATCCTCGGGCGTGTTGACATTATCGAGAGCCGCCGCGTCGGGCAGCTCGAGCAGCTCCGTGTCGGAGCGGATCATCATCTTGCGCGGGCAAACGATGCCGTCATCGATGAAGCCGGCGACGATCTCGCGCGCCTGCGGCCGAAAGACGGCACACAGCGGTTCGGGCAGGCCGTCATGGCTGCTGCGAAACGCGGTAAAGGGGCGTGTCGAGCGGAGCCGCAGGAGCGCCGCTATCGTTTGGTCGTTGGCGTTCGGCAGGTCGCAGGCGAGCACCAGCCAGGCAACGTCCGGCACCGTCTCCAGGGCGGAGAGGATCCCGGCGGCCGGGCCGATGCCGGTGTAGCGGTCGACCACCTGCTCGAACCGGCGGCGTTCCGGATCGTCGACCTGGTCGGGCCGCACCGAGACGAATACGCGCTCGAGATGCCGTTCGAGCAGGCGCACCGCGCGTTCGAGCTGCGTTTTCCCCTCGTATTTCAGCAGTGCCTTGTCCCGCCCCATGCGGCGGCTGCGGCCGCCGGACAGGACGAGTCCGTACACGGATTCAGTCGGCGTCATGCCGGAAGTCCTCCTTGCCCCCCGACTTCGACATCAGCCGCGTTTCGGCAATCGTGATGTCGTGCGAGAGTGCTTTGCACATGTCGTAGATCGTGAGCGCGGCGATGGTGGCGCCTGTCAGTGCCTCCATCTCCACCCCGGTGCGGTGCGTCACTTTGCACACGCATTCGATGACCGCGCGCCGGTGCGGGTCGAGCTCGATCGTGATGCGGCAGTCGTCGAGGCCGAGCGGGTGGCAGAACGGGATCAGGTCGTGGGTCTTCTTCGCGGCCATGACACCCGCGACGATGGCGGTCGCGAAGACCGGGCCTTTTGCCGTGCGGATATCGCCGTCGGCAAAGCGGTCCGCCACCGACGCCGGGAACTCGACGATGGACCGGGCACGCGCTTCGCGCCGGGTCGGCGTCTTGCCGCTGACGTCCACCATGGTCGGCCGGTTGTCGCTGTCGACGTGGCTCAGGCTCATTGCGGGTTCTGCTCCGGAAACATGCGGTTTCGCTCAACCGCCCATGCGGTACATTTCGACCTTCGGCTCGGCCGGCTGCTCGCCGCCGGCTTGCCGCAGCTCGCTGTAGCGATCCGCACGGCGCAGCCAGATGCGGGACAGCAGGTCGGCGAGCTCGGCGTCGCTCGCACCCTGCCGCAGCGGTTCCTTGAGGCTCGTACCGCTGGTCGCGAACAGGCAGGTATAAAGGACGCCATCGGCGGACAAACGGGCGCGGCTGCAGGCACCGCAAAACGGTGCCGTGACGGAGGATATGAACCCGATCTCGCCCTGGCCGTCCTCGTACGCATAGCGCTTCGCCACTTCGCCCAGGTAGCTCCGGCCGACCGGCCGCACCGGCCAGCGCCCGGCAATACGCTCGAGCAGCTCCCGCGAGGGCACCACTTCATCCAGCTTCCAGGCGTTCCGGTTGCCGACGTCCATGAACTCGATCAGGCGCACGGTGTGCCCGGTGCCGCGAAAATGCGCGAGGAGGTCGAGCACGGTGTGGTCATTGACACCTCGCTGCACGACCGTGTTGATCTTGATCGGCGCGAGGCCGGCACGCTCGGCCGCGGCGATTCCTTCCAGGACTTTCGCGAGCTCGCCACGGTTGCCGGTCATGCGGCGGAAGACGTCCTCGTCGAGGCTGTCCAGGCTCACCGTAACGCGGTGCAGACCCGCCGCGGCGAGACGATCCGCGTTGGCCGCGAGCAGGCTGCCGTTGGTGGTCAGTGCCAGGTCGTCGACTCCCGGCAGGCGCGCCAGCCGGCGAACCAGGTCCGGCACCTTCTTGTCGAGCAGCGGCTCCCCGCCCGTCAGGCGCAGCTTGCTGACGCCGAGGCCGATCGCGATCCTCGAGATGCGCACGATCTCTTCGTGCGTCAGGAGTTGCTGCCGCTTGAGGAAGCGGTAGTCCTCGTTGAACTCGGCTTCCGGCATGCAGTAGGGACAGCGGAAGTTGCAGCGATCCAGCAGCGAAATACGCAAGTCGTGCAGCGGCCGGCCGCGCGTGTCCATGACGGCCGGCGCCGCCGCCGCGGTTCGAGGGTTGGGGATAGCGGTCATACCGTCATTCTGCCCGAAACGGCCGCGAACGGGTATGCGGGCACGGGGGAGTGGTAATCTTGGCGCATGAACATCGATTTTTCGGACGAAGAGCTCGCGTTCCGTGACGAAGTGCGGCATTTCCTGCGGGAAAAGTTCCCGGAGGAGATCGCCGCGAAGCAGCGTGCCGGCATCGCGTTGGAGAAGGAGGATTTCGTTCGCTGGCAGAAAATCCTCTACGAGCGGGGTTGGGCGGCAGTCAACTGGCCGGTCGAGTACGGGGGCACCGGCTGGTCGGTAATGCAGAAGTACATCTTTGCCAACGAGCTGGCGGCGGCGAACGCCCCCGACATGATTCCCTTCGGCGTCAAGATGGTGGCGCCGGTAATCTACACTTTCGGCAACGAGGCCCAGAAAGCGCGTTTCCTGCCGGACATCCTGGCCAGCAACGTCTGGTGGTGCCAGGGCTATTCGGAACCCGGGGCGGGCTCGGATCTTGCGTCCCTCAAGACCCGTGCCGAACGCCGCGGTGATCGCTATATCGTGAACGGCACCAAGACCTGGACGACGCTCGGCCACTTCGCCGACTGGATTTTCTGCCTCGTGCGAACGCAGACCGACGTTGCCCGCCGCCAGGAGGGCATCAGCTTCCTGCTGGTCGACATGCAAACGCCCGGGGTGACCGTGAAGCCGATCATCACCATCGAAGGCGAGCGCGAGGTCAACGAGGTGCATTTCCAGGACGTCGAGGTGCCCGTGGAAAACCTGGTCGGCGAAGAGGGAAAGGGCTGGACCTACGGCAAGGTACTGCTGCAGCACGAGCGGACCAATATCGCCGGCGTCGCGCGTTCGAGCTACCGGCTGAACCGGCTGAAAGAGAAAGCGGGCTCCTCCGTGCACGGCGGGCCGCCGCTGCTCGAAGACCGGAATTTCGCGCGCAAGGTCGCGGCGCTGGAAATCGAGCTGCAGGCGCTCGAATTCACCGAGCTGCGCACGCTTGCCGCGGTCGCCGTCGGCAAGGCACCGGGTCCGGAATCGTCGATCCTGAAGATCAAGGGCACTGAAGTGCAACAGGAACTCGACGCATTGTTCGTCGAGGCGGCGGGTTATTACGCCCTGCCCTGGGTCCCGGAGCAGTACCGGCTGGAGTTTCCGGAGACAGCACAGGTCGGCGAGGGTGCGGAGACCTTGTCGTCACTGCGCTACTTCAATAATCGCAAGGCCTCGATCTATGGCGGGTCGAACGAGATCCAGAAGAACATAGTCGCCAAGCACGTGCTCGGTTTGTAGTGCAGCCAAACGGCGCATAGATTCGCGGGACAGGGCACTGACCATGGATTTTTCCCTTACAGAAGAGCAATCGATGCTCGCCGACAGCGTGCAGCGCTACATCGACAACGAGTACGACTTCGAGACGCGCCAGCGTATCGCGGGAAGTGAAAAGGGGTACAGCACCGAAGCCTGGCGGACGTTTGCGGAACTCGGCTGGATCGCCATGCTGTTCGAGGAGGCGGACGGCGGGCTCGACGGCGGCCCGGTCGAGATGATGCTGATGATGGAACAGTTCGGCCGCGGGCTGGTCGTCGAACCGTTCCTGGCGACGGTGGTGCTGGCGGGCGGGCTGCTCAGGCGCGCGGCCAGCCCGGCACAGAAGGAGCGCTGGCTGCCGGGGTTGATCGCCGGGGAAACCCAGGCGGCACTGGCGTTTGCCGAGCCCCAGGGCCGATTTGTGCTGCACGACGTGGCGACGACCGCGCATGCCGACGGCTCGGGTTACATGCTGCATGGCCACAAGGCCGTGGTCCCGAACGGCGGTCGGGCGGACCTGCTCATCGTGCCGGCGCGCACGTCCGGCGAACAGGCCGATGCCGACGGCATCACGCTGTTTGCGCTCTCGCCCGAGCAGGACGGTGTACACCGGCAGGCGTATCCGACCGTCGACGGGCATCATGCGGCCGAGCTGCGACTCGACGGCGCGCGGGTGGCCGCGGACGCTGTCGTCGGGCCGGTCGGCGGTGGCTTCGCGCCGCTCAGGGCAACGATCGACGACGCCACCCTCGCGGTCTGCGCGGAAGCCTACGGCATCCTTGCAAGCATGCAGGCCAAGACGGTGGAGTACTCGAAGAACCGGGTTCAGTTCGGGGTGCCGATCGGCAGCTTCCAGGCCTTGCAGCACCGGATGGTCGACATGCTCATGGCTTGCGAGCAGATCCGCTCGCTTCTGCTGCGGGCGACCATGGCGGCGGCCGGCGGTAACGAGGACGCATCCAGGGCGATCAGCGCCCTGAAATACCAGGTCGGCACGGCCGGCCGGCTGGTGGCGCAGGAGGCGGTGCAGCTCCACGGCGGCATGGGGGTGACCTGGGAACTCGATATCGCGCATTACTTCAAGCGTTTCACCGCCATCGAGCTATTGTTCGGGAATGCCGATTTTCATCTCGACCGTTATGTCCGGCTGGCGGCAAAGGAGGTCTGAAACGCGATGAATCCGTCAGGCGTCATCACGATCACCACGGACTTCGGGCACAAGGGCCCGTTCGCCGCGGTGATGAAGGGCGTCATCCTCCAGCGCTTCCGCGACGCTTGCGTTATCGACCTTGCGCACGACATCCCGGCCCACTGGCCGCCCGAAGCCGGATTCTGGATCAGCCGCTCCTACCGGTATTTCCCCAGCGGCAGCGTGCACGTCGCGATCGTCGATCCCGGGGTCGGCACGGAACGCGAGATCATCATGCTGGAGCACGACTCGCACCTCTTCATGGCGCCGGACAACGGGCTGCTTGCGACGATCCTTGATTCCGCGGGAGACGCGGCCGTTTACCGGCTGCGGACCGAGCGCCTTTCCCGGCTTGGCATCGGCACCCCCAGCCTGACCTTTCACGGCCGCGACATTTTCGCGCCGGTCGCGGCCGAGATCGCGGCCGGGCGCCTGCAGCCGTCCGATATCGGCGAGGCGACCGACCAGTGGATACCCGCCTGGCTCGACGAACCGGAAGTCACCCCCGGGCGGGTCAGCGGCGTGATCGTGACCGTCGATGCTTTCGGGAACCTGATCAGCAATATCGATCGATCGCTGGTCGCGATGCTCGACTCACCCGTCGTCACCTTCGCCGGCCGGCGGCTGGAGCTGAAACCTACGTATGGCCGGGTCCGCCCCGGCGAATACCTTGCCCTGATCAACTCCTTCGACGTGGTCGAGATCGCGCGCGCCGAAGGCAGCGCCGCCGACGGCCTCGGCGCCGACCGCGGCGCCCCGCTAATCGTCACCTCCACCCCGGCGTAGGAGCGCGCATTGCGCGCGATGCCACGGCCCCACCGGTAAGGCGGGGTGCCGCCGATCAGGAGCGAATTTTCGCCCAGGTGTCGCGCAGGGTCACGATGCGATTGAAAGCGGGCCGGCCCGGCACGTGATCTTTCGCGTCCGCGCAAAAATAACCCAGCCGCTCGAACTGGCAGGTAAAACCGGCAGGTACGCTGCCGAGCGACGGCTCGGTGCGAGCCTCGACGACAGCCAGCGAGTCCGGGTTCAGGTACGTCGTCACGTCTTCCGCACGCCCGGGATGCGGGTCGTTGAACAACCGGTCGTACAGCCTTACCTCGGCGGTGGCAGCCTGGTCGGCGGCAACCCAGTGGATAGTGCCCTTCACCTTGCGGTTACTGGTGCCGGTGCCGCTGCGCGTATCAGGATCGTAATGGCAGCGCAGCTCGACGATCTCACCGGCCGCGTCCTTTACGACCTCGTCGCAGCGGATGATATAGGCATAGCGAAGCCTGACCTCGCCGCCCGGTTTGAGCCGAAAGAACTTCTTCGGCGGCTCTTCCATGAAGTCGTCCCGCTCGATGTAGAGCTCGCGACCGAACGGCAGCTGCCGGTCGCCAAGCTCCGGGCGGCTGGGATGATTTGCCGCCGTCACCTGCTCCGTGCGGCCTTCCGGGTAGTTCGTGAGCGTCACCTTGAGCGGACGCACGACTGCAATGCGGCGCGGCGCGTTGCGATCGAGCTCCTCGCGCACGCAATTCTCGAGCAACGCCATCTCGATCACGTGCTCTTTCTTGGTAACGCCGATGCGGCGGCAGAAATCGCGCAACGCCGCCGCCGGGTAGCCGCGCCGCCGCATACCGGCCAGCGTCGGCATCCTGGGGTCGTCCCAGCCGCTGACGATGCCCTCCTCCACCAGCCGCGCCAGCTTGCGCTTGCTCGTGACGGTGTACTCGAGGTTCAGCCGCGAAAACTCGATCTGGCGGGGCCGGTGCGGGGGCTCGAGGCGGTCCAGGAACCAGTCGTACAGCGGCCGGTGATCCTCGAATTCGAGAGTGCAGAGCGAATGCGTTATCCCCTCGAACGCGTCCGACAGCCCGTGCGCGAAATCGTACATCGGGTAGATGCACCACTCATCGCCGGTCCGCTGGTGGCTCTGGTGGCGGATGCGGTACAGCGTCGGGTCGCGCAGGTTGATGTTCGGCGACCGCATGTCGATCTTCGCGCGTAACACGT
The DNA here is from genome assembly GCA_964607425.1 of uncultured Woeseiaceae bacterium. Taxonomy (GTDB): domain Bacteria; phylum Pseudomonadota; class Gammaproteobacteria; order Steroidobacterales; family Woeseiaceae; genus IDS-8. Next base: position 74,181 of record CAZSKQ010000003.1, on the reverse strand, counting down.
GCTCGCCGTCACCGAATTCGCCGGCGCGCATGCGGCGAAAGAGATCCAGGTTTTCCGCCACGCTGCGGTCGCGCCACGGGCTGTCCCGGCCGGGCTCCGTCAGCGTGCCGCGAAACTCGCGAATCTCTTGCGCGCTCAGGCTGTCGACGTAGGCGCTGCCCATCTCGATCAGCCGCAGGGCGGCCTCGTACAAGCGGCCGAAGTAGTCGGAGGCGTGGGTCAGGCGGTCGCCCCAGTCGAAGCCGAGCCAGCGGACGTCATCGCGAATGGCGTTGACGTATTCCTCCCGCTCCTTGCCAGGGTTCGTGTCGTCGAAGCGGAGGTAGGTTTTACCGCCGTTTTCGGCGGCTATCTGGAAGTTCAGGTAGATCGACTTGGCGTGGCCGACATGCAGGTAACCGTTCGGTTCCGGCGGGAAGCGCGTGACGACGGCGCCGCCGTGCTTGCCGCTCGCGATATCGTCGGCAACGATCTGGCGAATGAAATCGGTAGGTATCGCGTCGTTCATCGGCGGGAGCTTTGACGGGAAGAGCGCGGCCGGCTCAGGCGCCGCAGCAATGCGGGCACATGCCCTCGATTTCAACCATCTGGCGCACGGCGGTGAAGCCGTGACCCGCGGCCTTGCGGCCAACCAGCTCGCTGATCTCCGCGTCGTCGAGCTCGGCAACGGAGCGGCACTGGCGGCAAATCAAAAACTGCCCGGCATGCGAGCTCCCCGGATCCGGGCAGCCGATGAAGGCGTTGAGCGAATCGAGGCGGTGCACGAGTTCCGCTTCGATCAGGAATTCCAGGGCGCGGTAGACGGTCGGCGGCGCCGCCCGCCTGCCCTGCTGATTCAGCCGATCGAGAATTTCGTAGGCGCCGATCGGTTGATGGCTCGCCCAGACCAGCTCGAGCACGCGCCTGCGGGTGCCGGTAAAGCGCAGCTCTTTCTCCTTGCACACGCGTTCGGCAGCATCCAGCGCCGCCGAGATGCAATCGTCGTGATCGTGGTGCGTAGGAGGAAACGCTTGTACGGTCGCCGCGTGGTTCATTTCGGGTTCTGCTCCAATACGGCGATTGTACACACGAAACCGCAACCCCGCCCCGCTCGCCCGGTGCGGGGCCGGTATCTTCGGCGATGGCGGCGAAAGCGCACGCGCTGCGTTTTGCCGGGCGCGGAGCGAATCGCCCGCAAGGCGGGCTCCTGCAGGGGCGAAACGGCGCTCGACGCTCGTCACGGCAGTGATGAAAATGAGGCGTAAAGCGGCCCGCAACAGCGCAATCCGGACCGGCCTCGCGCGGGGGTGGCCGTGGCCGGCGCCCGACAGGCTGCGGCGTTCGGTTACAATAGCGCGCCGTGATGCATCCGGCCGATGCAGCCCGGACGCCCGACCAGCCACAAGTGACCTGAAGATGCCGAACATCGAATTGCCCGACGGCTCCGTTCGCCGCTATGACAGCGCCGTGACCGGCGCCGAGATCGCGGCCGGAATCGCCAAGAGCCTGGCCCGCGACGCAGTGGCCATCCGCGTGAACGGCGAGCTGCGGGACCTGACCCGGGCGATCGAGGACGATGCACGCATCGAGATCGTGACCCGGGACTCCGAGGACGGGCTGGAGCTCCTGCGGCACGACGCGGCGCACGTGCTTGCAGAAGCAGTGAAGGAGCTGTGGCCGGACACGCAGGTGACCATCGGCCCCGCGATCGAGAACGGCTTCTATTACGACTTTGCCCGCGAGGAACCGTTTACCGAGGAAGACCTGGCGCTCATCGAGCAGCGCATGAAGGAAATCGTCGAGCGCAACGAGCCGATCTCGCGCGAAGTGTGGGAACGCGACGAGGCGATCGAGTTCTTCCGCAGCCAGGGCGAGGAATACAAGGCACGCATCATCGAGGACATCCCGCCGGGTGAGACGCTGACGCTCTACCGCCAGGGCGATTTCGTCGATCTCTGCCGCGGACCGCATTTGCCGTCGACCGGCACCCTCGGGAAAGCCTTTCATCTCCTGCGGGTCTCCGGCGCCTACTGGCGCGGCGATGCGCGAAACGCCATGCTGCAGCGCATCTACGGCACCGCCTGGGCCAACGACAAGCAGCTCCGCACCTACCTGCAGCAGCTCGAGGAGGCGGAAAAACGCGATCACCGCCTGCTCGGCCGGACGATGGACCTGTTTCACTTCCAGGAGGAAGCGCCCGGCGCCGTGTTCTGGCACGCCCGCGGCTGGAGCATGTTCCAGAAGCTGGTCGGCTACATGCGGCAGCGGGCGCAGGAGGCCGGCTACCGCGAGGTGAGCACGCCGGAACTGATGGACCGTTCGCTGTGGGAAGCGTCCGGCCACTGGGAATCCTTCGGCGAAAACATGTACACGAGCGAAACGCCCGACGGCCGCACCTATGCAATCAAGCCGATGAACTGCCCCGGCCACGTGCAGGTGTTCAAGCAGGGCATCACCAGCTACCGCGAGCTCCCTGTCCGGCTGGCCGAGTTCGGCAAGCTGCATCGCTACGAGCCGTCCGGCTCGCTGCACGGGTTGCTGCGCGTGCGCGCCTTCACCCAGGACGATGCACACGTCTTCTGCACACCGGAACAGATTACACCGGAGTCGCTCGCGATCTGCCGGCAGATTCTCGACATCTACGCCGATTTCGGCTTCGAGGACGTGCGCATCAAGTTCGCCGACCGCCCGCCGGTACGGGTGGGCTCGGACGAGATCTGGGACCAGGCGGAATCGGCGCTGCAGGAGGCCCTGCACGCGGCAGAGCTCGACTACACGCACAATCGCGGCGAGGGCGCTTTCTACGGGCCGAAGCTGGAATTCGTGCTGCGCGATGCCATCGGCCGCGACTGGCAGTGCGGCACGTTGCAGGTCGACCTCAACATGGCGTCGCGGCTGGGCGCCACCTACATCGGCGAGGACGGCCAGAAGCACACCCCCGTCATGCTGCACCGCGCAATTTTCGGCTCGCTCGAACGCTTCATGGGCATCCTGCTCGAGCACCACGCCGGGCACCTGCCGCTGTGGCTGGCCCCGGCGCAGGTAAAGGTTCTGACGATCACCTCGGACGCGGACGCGTATGCGCTCGAGGTCGTGGCAAAGCTCCGCGAGGCGGGCATCGAGGCATCCGCCGACCTGCGCAACGAGAAGATCTCCTACAAGGTGCGCGAGCACAGCATCGCCAAGGTGCCGGTGCTGCTGGCGGTCGGCGCCCGCGAAATCGGCGAGAAAACGGTCGCCGTCCGGCGCCTCGGCTCGAAGCAGCAGAGGATCGTCCCGCTGGCCGACGCCATCACGGAGCTCGAGGCCGAGATTCGCAGGCGCGGAGCGCCTGCCCCCGCTTCCCGCTGAGGAAACCGGGGACAAGCCTCGTTCCCGTCGACGGCTTACGCAGGCAATGTGACCTGGCCATCGATTCGACTGTGTCCCACGTCACAAATCGGGCAACGAACCACCTCTCACCAACGATTCCCGATTTTCCCGGGGATATACTCGGCCGGGCGCGATACTCCGAGCGCATTGGACATAAGGCCGCCAGGGGAGAAGGGACGTGGCTCTGGAGCATTTCAAAACGCAGGTGTTGCTGCTGCACAGCCAGCAAAGCACGCTGGACGCGTTGAGCGCAGGTTTCGGGGAGCGCTATTCGGTGCACGTCGCGACCAGCGGCGCCGAGGCGCTAAGCACGCTCGGCGCTACCCCCATTCACGTCATCGTGTCGGCACAGGACCTGCCCGGCATGAGCGGTCTCGAAGCGCTGCGTGAAGCGAGGAAACGCTCACCCGACACGATTGGTATCCTGCTCGCCGGCAATGACCGCGATGACGGCCTGGAAGCACTCGTCGGCGACCAGGAAGTCTTCCAGATCGTGCGCGGCGCGATCAGCCCGGAGGCGCTGCGTAACCTCATCGACACGGCGACCAGGCGTATCCGGCTGCTGGCCATTTCCGAATCCGCCAATGACCAGGCCGCGAATGTCGACGAGCCCTCGGGCGAGCACATCATCATGGAAACCGGCGAGCACGGCCGGGCGATCATCACCGAAGCAAGCGCGCCCATACCGGTCCTGCAGCCGCAGCGGACGGTGGTCACCCCGAATGCCGCGGGCCGCGAGGTCGACGTGCTGGTGCTCACCAAGGACGAGGAGTTCCTGCAGACGATCAAGGAATCGGCGCGCGGCCTGCACAACGTGCAATACGCGAACACCCCGTCGCAAGCCGAGGCGCTCGTCCGCGAACACCGGGTCGGCGTGCTGGTGACCGATGCGGCGATGGTCGGCTCCAGCATCGAGGCGCTGACGGAGCGGCTGCGCGGCTCGCGGCCGCGGCTGGTGGCGATTGTCGCCGGCCGCCGCGACGACGGCGAAATGCTCATGGACCTGATCAATCGGGGCCACGTCTACCGCTTCCTCTTGAAGCCGGTCTCACCCGGGCGGGCGCGACTGGCGATCGAGGCATCGGTCAAGCACCACCTGGACGCCCCTGACGCGGCTTTCGCGGGCAGGGCACGCAGCGCCCAGCCGGCGGCCAAAGCGGCCGAACCGGCACGCACCGAAGCCCCGGCAGCGCGCCCCGCCGCGCGCGGAAAGAACACGCCAGAGCCGAGAGCCAAAGCGGCCGACCCACTGCGGCAAAGCGGCCGCTCGGCCGCACCGCTGGCGCAGAGCGGCAGGATGGCCGCGCCGGCGCACACGCCGCCACGGGCGGCCGGCGGCGAAAAAGGGCCTTCCGGGCGCCGCGCGCCCAAGCTCTTGGCGACAGCTGCCGTCGCGCTCGTGGCCACCGGCACGGCGGGCTGGTGGTTCCTCGGCAAATCCGGCCCGCCGGCGCCCGATCCGGTTCCGGAGGCGACGGCCGAGGCCGCGCCGTCCATCGTGGAAACGGATATTTCCGTGCAGGCTGCCGCTTCCCGTCCGGCGGCACCACGGCCCGCGTGGCAGGCGATCGTCGACGAGGCGCGCATTGCCCGCGATGCCGGCGAGCTGATCGCGCCCCGGGAGTCGAACGCGGTGGAGCTCTATCTCGCCGCGCGCGCGCTGGCGCCCGCAGACCCGACCATCGCGAGCGAGCTCGACGCCGTCATCGACCAGGTGCTCGCACTGGCCGAGACCGCGCTGCTCGACCAACGCACCGGGGATGCCGCCGCCGCCCTGCGCATGGTGCGGCTGGCTAACCCCGACAATCCCCGCCTGCCCTTCCTGGACGCGCAGCTGAACGAGCTCGAGTTGCGCGCACAGCTCGCGGCGGCACGCGCGGCCATCCGCGAAACCCGCTTCGAGGATGCCGCGGCGGCGCTTGCCGCGGCGCAGGAACTCGCCGGCGTCAAGACGGCGGAACTCGACTTGTTGGCCGAGGAGCTGGCCAACGCGCGCAGCCAGCAGAAGGTCGACGAAGTGCTGGCGCTTGCCAACCAGCGCCTGAACGACAATGCCTTGACCGCACCCTCGAACGACAATGCCCGCTACTATTACGAGCTCGTCCTGAGCAGCGATCCGCAGAATGTGGCGGCACAGCAGGGACTCACCGCCGTCGCCAGCAAGCTCGTCCTGCGCGCCCGCAACGCGATCGACGAGAGCCGGCTGGCGGACGCCGAACGCCACCTGGCCGATGCCCGCGAGCTGGATCCCGGCAGCAGCGAGTTGACGGCATCGATGCAGGCGCTGGAGGCCGCGCGCGCCGCCGAGGCTGAGGCGCGGCGCCAGGCGCAACTGGAAGCAGAGGCGGCGGCGGAAGCGCAGGCCCTCGCGGCCGCAGCGCCGGTCGAGGCGGGCCCCGGCGGTGAATTGGCCGCATCGACTGCAACGGCGGCAACGAGCCCGACGGCTCCCGGCTCGGAGTTCGCGCCCGGGGCCGAGGCGGACACCTTCGCAGGGGCGACGGAGAACGCCGGCGTCGGGGTTCCGCTGGCAGGCAGCGACGCCGGCGCATCCGGCTTCGCCGCCGCGGCCGACGGCGGCAGCGCCGTCCCGACCGGCCCGGGTGAGCTCGGGAACGGCATGGCGGCAAGTACCGGTGCCCGCAACGGCGGTGCCGCGGCGGCGCCCGCGAACTCCGAGCCGGAATACGTGTCGATCAGCTCCCTGACCCGGACCCGCTACGTCGTGCCGGAATACCCGCGCCTCGCGCAGCGGCGGAGCATCACGGGCTTCGTCGACATCAGCTTCACGGTAACCGCCGAGGGCACGGTGGAGGACATCGGCATCCTGGACTCCGAGCCAGGTGACCAGTTCGACGAGGCGGCACGGGAAGCCATTGCGCAATGGCGATTCGAACCCCCGACGGAGAACGGCGTGCCGGTGGACCGCCGGGTCGCGGTGCGGCTCGCGTTCGATCTCGAATAGCGCGACCCTGCCAGCCCCCATCAGCCCCGCGACGGGTTGCCGATGGCGGCGTGCATTTCCGCGAGAATAGCCAGGGCGATAGACGCCGGCCCGTCGGCCCCTATGTCCAGGCCGGCGGGACCGTGCAGGCGCGGCTCGAGGGAGCTTGCGATCTCCGGCCCCAGCTCGTCGAGCAATCGCCCGCGCCGGTTCCGCGGTCCAAGCAGGCCCACGTAGGGGATAGCGGTTTGCGCGATCTGTGCCAGGTACTTGCGGTCCGTATCGAGGTGATGGCTCATTACGATGACGGCGCGATACCGGTTCCAGTCGAGCTTCTCGCCCAGCGTGTCCGCGGGCACACACAGAACTTCCTGCGCGCTCGCGAAGTTGCCCCGTTCAATGTAGGCGGGGCGGTGATCCTGCACCGTCACCCGCCAGCCGAGCTCTCCTGCCAGCCGGACCACCGGCTCCGCGTCCAGCCCTCCGCCGAGCACCAGTATCCACGGCGGCGGTGCCAGGCGCGCGAACAGCACCTCGAGCGGGTAACCGCCGGCGTCGACCGTTTCGGTACGTGATTGCAAGTCCCGGAATACCGCGCGGATTCCCGGGAGGAGAACACTCCCGGCGTCCGGCGGCAGGCCGAAGTCCTCCCGGCGCTCGCCCACGGCGACGCAGGTAGCGCCCGCTTGCACGTCCGGGTGTTCCGAAGCCAGCACGGTGGCGGCCACGCCCGTCGTGTCACCGGCGAACACCTCGTCCATGGCCGTGAAAGGCTGGTAATCCCGGCCGGCTTCGAGCGGCTGCAGGAATACCCGGATGAGGCCGTCGCAGCCGACGCCGAGGCCCCAGAGCTCATCCTCGTTCGGCCCCAGGTCGTAGGTCACGCGCTGCGGCTCGCCCGATGCCAGGACGGCCTCCGCCCGCAGGGCAAGGTCGCCTTCCAGGCAGCCGCCGGACAACATACCCTGGAACCGGCCGTCACCCGTGATCAGCATGCGCGCACCGGCCTTGCTGTAGGTTGATCCCATGGTTTCGTAGACGGTCGCGAGCACGAGCGGCAGCTGCTGCCGCCGCCATTCGGCGAACGCTGCCTGCAATCCCCTGACGGTCATGCGGCACCCCGCTCCGCCGGCGGCGGCGCAACACCCGCAGCGGGCGCATCTCCCAGCAACCGCGCCAGGGCGGCAAGGCTGTCGACGTTGTGCGCGGGCAGGAACAGGTCGACGTGCGGAAGCATCTTCCGGATACCCGAGGCTTTCGGCTCGAACGCGGCATACCGGAGCACCGGGTTCAGCCAGACGAGGCGGCGGCAGGAAAGGCGCAGGCGCTGCATCTGGAACGCGATGTCGGCCCCGGAGTCGCGCTCCAGCCCGTCGGACAGCAGCACGACCACTGCGTTCTGCGCGAGCACGCGCCGGCCCCAATCGACATTGAAACGTTCGAGGCAGTCGGCAATGCGGGTGCCGCCGTCCCAGTCGGCCACGTCGGCGGCCACCCGCGCGAGCGCCCGGTCGACGTCTTTTTCCGCCAGCAGCCGCGTGATGTTCGTGAGCCGCGTCGCGAAGACGAAGCTCGCCACGCTGCGGTGCTTCGCGCCAATTGCATGCGCGAAATGCAGGAACATGCGGGAGTAGCGGCTCATCGAGCCGGAGATGTCGCAGATCAGGACCAGCGGCGGCGGTCGGTGCAGCCGCTTCTTCCGTACCAGCTGCAGGAGCTGGCCGTCGTTTTTCAGCATGCGCTGCATCGAGCGGCGCAGGTCATAGCGGCGCCCGGCGGCCGCCGGGCGAAAGCGGCGCGTTACCACGTCCGCGAGCGGTGCGATGCGCCTCTGTAACAGCTCCTTGGCCTCCCCGAGCTCCGCCGCCGTCATCTGCTCGAAATCCTTTTGCGCCAGGATTTCGCGCCGCGACCAGGTGAGCGAGCGATCGATTTCCGGCGTTTCCTCCTCGCTTTCCCGTTCGCCTGTCGCGAGCGCTTCCAGCAGGCGCCGCACCGGGGCCTCGGTGGCGGCACTGCCGCCGGTGACCGCCTCGGGCAAAGCCAGTGCCGGGAGCCGCTCCAGCAGCCGGGGGCTCTGGAAGTAAACGTGGAAGGCCTGCCGGAACACGCGGAAATGTGCCGGATCCTTGACCAGCACGGCACGCAGGGCCCGGTACACGTCGTCGCGCCGCGCGAGCCCTACCGTGCGCAGGGACTGGAGCGCATCCGCGACCTCTCCCGGGCCCAGGGGCACGCCGGCCTGCCTCAGTGTGCGGCAAAAGCCGATCACGTTCTCCGCCAGGTGCCCGCCGGCCTCGGGTCGCGCCGTGTCCATCAGCCCGCGCTTCCCGCGTCGATCTCGGCCAGCAGCTTTCCAGCCTCGGTCCGGCCGATCTTCGCAATGTCGTCCTGGTATTTCAGAATCGCGCCCAGCGTGTCGGTGACGAGCTCGGGCGTCAGGACCTTCGCGTCGAGCTGTGCCAGCGCCTGTGCCCAGTCGATGGTTTCCGCGACCCCCGGGCGCTTGAACAGCTCTTCTTCCCGCAACCTGTGCATGAAGCCGACGACCTGCCGCCGCAGCTCGCCGTCGATGCCGGGCGCTTTCAGCGCCACCACCGCCGCTTCGGTCGCGAACGACGGGTACTCCAGCCAGTGATAGAGGCACCGGCGGCGCAGCGCGTCGTGCACCTCGCGCGTGCGATTAGAGGTGATGACAACAATGGGCGGGGCCACGGCCCTTACGGTGCCAAGCTCAGGGATGCTCAACTGGAAGTCCGAAAGAAGCTCGAGCAGGAAGGCCTCGAACGGCTCGTCGGCGCGGTCGATTTCGTCGAGCAGGAGCACCGGCGGGCCCGCTTCGTGCGGGGTGAGCGCCGCGAGCAGGGGCCTTTCGATCAGGTTCTCGCGGCTATACAGGGTTTCGTCGAGCTCGCCTATCGCGCCTTGCGCTTCTGCCTTGCGGATCGCCAGCATTTGCCGGGGGTAATTCCATTCATAGGCCGCGGCGGCAAGGTCCAGGCCTTCGTAGCACTGCAGCCGGATGAGCTTGCGCCCGAGCGTCGCTGCCAGCACCTTGGCGACTTCGGTCTTGCCGACGCCGGCCTCTCCCTCCAGCAGTAGCGGGCGCCCCATGCGCAGGGCGAGGTAGACGACTGTCGCGAGGCCGCGGTCGGCAATGTAGTTGCCCCGCCGCAGCAGTTCCCCTGTGTCATCGACGTTCTCCGGCAGGGGACGTTCACGCCTGGAATCAACCACCTGCAGCCTGCACTGCCCGCCTCGCCATGACCCCCACGAGATGCGCGCGGTACTCCGCGCTCGCGTGCAGGTCGCTGTTGAGGTCGGCGGCATCGACGTTCAGGCCCGCGAGCGACGCGGCCGAAAAATCGCCTTGCAGTGCGTCTTCGAACGCAGTCGCCCGAAAGGCGCAGGCACCGGCGCCGGTCACCGCAACCCGCACGCCATCCCCTGCTTCCGCCACCATGACGCCGACAATGGCATAGCGCGAGGCAGGATTCGGGAACTTGGCGTAGGCGGCGCGCTTCGGCACCGGGAAACGCACGGATTGCACGATCTCGTCGGGCTCCAACGCCGTTTCGAACAGGCCCAGGAAGTAGTCGTCGGCGGGTATCTCGCGCCGATCGGTCCGGATCACGGCGCCGAGCCCCAAGACGGCGGCCGGATAATCCGCGGCGGGATCGCTGTTTGCGAGCGACCCGCCGAGCGTGCCGCAATTGCGTACCTGCGGATCGCCGATCCGGCCGGCGAGATCGGCGAGCGCAGGAATGACGCGGCGCACATCGGCACTCGCGGCAACATCGGCATGGCAGACCGCCGCGCCGATCTCGATACCGCCGCTATCGGCGGTGATGCCATGCAGCTCGTCGATGTCGCCGAGGTCAATGAGATCCGACGGGCGTGTGAGCCTGAGTTTCATCGTCGGCAACAGGGTCATGCCGCCGGCGAGGAACCGCGCCTCCTCGTTGGACTGGAAGAGCTGCCGCGCCTCGGAAACCGTGCGCGGGCGGTGATAATTGAATTCGTACATGTCGCCGCTTTACTTTACACCGCAGTCGCGTGAATTGCCCGCCAGACGCGCTCGGGGGTGGCCGGCAGCGCGATATCCGTGACGCCGTGCCCGGACAGCGCGTCGACGACGGCGTTGATCACCGCCGGCGTGGCGCCAATGGTGCCGGCTTCACCGCAGCCCTTGACCCCCAGCACGTTGTGCGCGCAGAGCGTGACATTCGTCGCCACGTCGAAATCGGGCAGGTTGTCGGCCTTGGGCAGGCAGTAGTCCATCAATGAGCCCGTGAGGAGCTGGCCGGAGTCCGGCTCGTACACGCATTGCTCGTAGAGGGCCTGCCCGATGCCCTGGGCGAGGCCGCCGTGCACCTGGCCTTCGACAATCATCGGGTTGATGATGCGCCCGAAGTCATCGGCCGCCACGAAAGCCGCCAGCTCCACCCGGCCGGTGTCGGGATCGATCTCGACCTCGCAGATGTGGCAGCCCGCCGGGAAGGTGAAATTTTTGGGATCGTAAAAGGCCGTCTCCTCGAGGCCGGGCTCGAGTACGTCCAGCGGGTAGTTGTGCGGAACGTAGGCCGCCATCGCCACGTCGCCGAACGTGATGGAACGGTCGGTGCCCGCGACCGTAAGCCGGCCGTTCTCGAACTCGATGTCCGCGTCCGAAGCCTCGAGCAGGTGCGCGGCGATCTTTTTCGACTTCGTCCGGATCTTCTCCAGCGCGGCCATGAGTGCCATACCGCCGACGGCGAGCGAGCGGGAGCCGTAGGTGCCCATGCCGAAGGGGATCTTGCCGGTGTCGCCGTGCACGACGTCCACCTTGTCGATGTCGACACCCAGCGCTTCGGTAACGAGCTGGGCGAACGTGGTCTCGTGCCCCTGGCCATGGCTGTGGGAGCCGGTGAGCACCGTCACCGAGCCGGTCGGGTTGACGCGGACGGTGCCGGCTTCGTACAGGCCGGCACGGGCGCCCAGCGCACCGGCCACGTTGGACGGGGCGATACCGCAGGCTTCGATGTAGGTCGAGATCCCGAGGCCGCGGAGCTTACCGCGAGCTTTCGCTTCCGCGCGGCGCTGGTCGAAACCGGCGTAGTCCGCGAGTTCCAGCGCCCTGTCGAGGCAGGCGCCGTAATCGCCGCTGTCGTACTCCAGCGCCACCGGTGTCTGGTACGGGAACCCGTCGGCCGGAATGAAGTTCCGGCGCCGCAGCTCGACGGGATCGATACCGGTCTCGCGCGCCGCGCGGTCGACCAGGCGCTCGAGCAGGTAACTGGCCTCCGGCCGGCCTGCGCCGCGATACGCATCGACCGGGACCGTGTTGGTGAAGATGCCCTTGACCTCGGCATGGATCGCGGGCGTCTTGTACGTGCCCGCCAGCAGCGTGGCATAAAGGTAGGTGGGCACGGACGGCCCGAAGGTCGAGAGATAGGCGCCGAGGTTCGCCCGCGTGCGTACCGACAGGCCAAGGAAATCGCCGTCCTTGCTCAATGCGAGCTCGGCATGCGTAACGTGATCGCGGCCGTGCGCGTCGCTGATGAAGGATTCGCTGCGTTCGGCCGTCCACTTGACCGGCCGGTTCACGCGCTTCGAGGCCCAGGTGACGATCGCCTCCTCGGCATAGTGGAAGATCTTGGAGCCGAAGCCGCCGCCCACGTCCGGTGCGATCACGCGCAGCTTGTGTTCCGGGATATTCAGCACGAATGCGCCCATGAGCAGCCGGATGACGTGCGGATTCTGGCTGGTGGTGTAGAGCGTGTACTCGTCCTTGCCGCTGTCGTAGTCGCCGATGGCGGCGCGCGGCTCGATGGCGTTGGGAATGAGCCGGCTGTTGACGATGTCGATCTTCGCCACGTGCGCTGCTTTCGCGAACGCCTGCGCGACCGCGCCGGCATCGCCAATCTCCCAGTCGAAGCAGACGTTGCCGGGAGCGTCGGTCCAGACAAGCGGCGCCCCGTCGGCCGTCGCCGCTTCGATAGCGGTCACTGCCGGCAGCTCTTCCAGGTCGACGTCGATTAGCTCGGCGGCATCGCGCGCGATCGCCCGCGATTCCGCCAGCACGACCGCGAGCTGGTCGCCAACGTATTTCACGGTGTCCGCGGCGAGCGGCGCATGGCCGGGCTCTATCATGGGTTGGCCGTTCCTGCCGGTGATACCCCAGCCGCAGGGGAGGCCGCCGATGCCGTCGGCGGCCATGTCCTTGCCCGTGAACACGGCGACGACACCCTCCACTTTTCTTGCCGCCGCCGTGTCGATGCTTCGGATCCGCGCATGGGGCAGCGGCGAGCGGATCATGTGCGCGTAGAGCTGCCCGGGGCGGTTGATATCGTCGGTGTACTGCCCGCGGCCCGTAATGAAGCGCCGGTCTTCCTTGCGGCGCACCGGGGCGCCGATGCCGTTCGCGGTCATGCCGCACCCTCCCCGCGCATGGCCGCCGCGCCCGCTTTCACCGCCTTGACGATGTTCTGGTAGCCGGTGCAGCGGCAGAGATTACCTTCGAGCCACTGGCGGATTTCCCGGTCATTCGGATCGGGATTGCGACTGACCAGGTCGAGCGCGCTCATGATCATGCCCGGTGTACAGAAACCGCATTGCAGGCCATGATGCTCGCGGAAGGCTTCCTGCATGGGGTGCAGTTTGCCGTTGCTGGCGACGCCTTCGATCGTGGTGACGTCGGCGCCTTCGCACTGCACGGCGAGCACCGTGCAGCTTTTTACCGAGCGGTCGCCGACATGGACGACGCAGGCGCCGCACTGGCTGGTGTCGCAACCTACGTGCGTGCCGGTACGCCGCAGGTGGTCACGCAGCATTTCGACGAGCAGCGTCCGCGATTCGACGTCCGCTGTGACCTGTTCGCCGTTCAGGGTGAAGGAGACGGTTATCGGCATGCTTCCTCCCGTTAGCTGGTTGTTCGCTGCCGGTCGGCCGGCCGGCGGCCAGGCACCGCGTTGCGCTCAGCCTAGCAGAAACCACCCGATCAGCAATGCCGCGAGCACGGCCACCGCGGCGACCCCTACCCGGATTCGGCCGGCGGGCTCCGCGGGCGGTTCCCCGGCCGGCTCGGGGGCCGGCTCTTCGGCCGGCTCGGGGGCCGGCTCTTCGGCCTGCTCCGCCCCGCGCCGCGGCCCGCCTTCCAGCTCGGCCGCGAGGCAGCCGAAAAAATCGTCCGCAATTTTCCGCGTCGCGCCGACCACCAGCCGCGAGCCGACCTGCGCGAGCTTGCCGCCCACTTTCAGGTCGGCCGTGTAGGTCAGGAGGGTCGAGCCGCCCTCTTCGGCAAGCCGCACGTCGGCGCTCCCGCGCCCGAATCCGGCCGCCCCGGCCTTGCTTTCGCCGGTGATGGTGTAGCCCTGCGGCGGGTCCAGGTTCTCGAGCTTGATGCGCGTGTCGAATTTCGCCCGGACGGGCCCGATTGCGGCCGCGATGCGGCCCGCGTATTCGTTATCGGCGCTGCGCTCCAGGGATTCGCAACCCGGAATGCACTTTTGCAGGATGAGCGGATCGTTCAACGCGTCCCACACTATCCCCCGCGCGGCCGCGATCCTGTACTCGCCCTTGACCTCCATGCAACCAAGATATCACGTCGCCGGCCCCCGGGTCGCCCGCATGGCGGGCTCCTACAAAGTGGGCATCGAGAATTCGGCGCCGGCGCGGATGCCGGTCGGCCAGCGCGATGTGACGGTTTTGAGGCGCGTGTAGAAGCGCACGCCTTCCATGCCGTAAACCGACGTGTCGCCGAACAGCGAGCGTTTCCAGCCGCCGAAGCTGTGAAAGGCGAGCGGGACCGGGATCGGCACGTTGATGCCGATCATGCCGACTTCGATATTCGACGCGAACTCGCGCGCGGCGTCGCCGTCGCGGGTGAAAATCGCGGTGCCGTTGCCGAACTCGTGCTCGTTGATGAGCTTGACGGCCGCGTCGAAAGTCGCCGCGCGTGTAATGGTCAGCACCGGACCGAAGATCTCCTCCCGGTAGACGCGCATGTCCTCGGTGGTGTTATCGAACAGCGTCGGGCCGAGAAAGTAGCCCGGCGATTTCGTGATCTCGTGTTCGCGGCCGTCGACCAGCAGCCTGGCCCCTTCCTTTTCGCCGAGGTCGATGTAGGCGCGCACCTTGTCACGGTGCTCCGCCGTGACCAGCGGGCCCATGTCGTTGGCGTTGTCGGTGCCGGGGCCGATCTTCAGCTTTTCGATGCGCGGCAGGAGCTTTTCGAGCAGCGGTTCCGCGGCATTGCCGACGGTGACCACCGCCGAGATGGCCATGCAGCGCTCCCCGGCCGAGCCGTAGGCGGCACCGACCAGTGCGTCGGCCACCTGGTCCATGTCGGCGTCGGGCATGACGACGAGGTGGTTCTTCGCGCCGCCCAGCGCCTGTACCCGCTTGCCGTGTTCGGAAGCCGTCCGGTACACGTGCTCGGCGACCGGCGTCGAGCCGACGAAGCTGACCGCGGCGACCCGCTCGTCGCTCAGCAGCGCGTTCACGGCCACGTGGTCGCCCTGCACGACGTTGAAAACACCCGGCGGCAAGCCCGCCTCGTGCAGCAGCTCCGCCCACTTCAGCGAGCAACCCGGGTCCTTCTCGGAGGGCTTCAGCACGAAAGTGTTGCCGCAGGCGATGGCCAGCGGGAACATCCACATGGGCACCATGGCCGGGAAGTTGAACGGCGTGATGCCGACACAGACGCCAAGCGGCTGGCGCATGGACCAGCTGTCGACGTTCGTGCTGACCTGGTCGTTGTACTCGCCCTTGATGAGGTGCGGAATGCCGCAGGCGAACTCCACGACTTCGAGGCCGCGCTGCACGGAGCCCGCGGCATCGGAGAGCACTTTGCCGTGCTCCTCGGTGATCAGCGCGGCGATCTCGTCGCGGTCGCGCTCGATCAGCTCCTTCAGCCGGAACATGACGCGCGCGCGTTTGAGGACGGGTGTGCGCGACCAGGCCGGGAATGCGGCTTTGGCGGCGGCGATTGCGGCCGCTACGTCGGCTTCGCCCGACATCACGACTTCGGCGCATTGCTCGCCCGTGGCCGAGTTGTATACCTCGCCCCTGCGCTTCGAGTCGGAGTCGCGGCGTGCGCCGCCGATCCAGTTCGTGACGGTGCGGATGGGTTTCAGTTTCTCTGCTTTCTCAGCCATGTCTTTTCCCGTGTGATGGTCAGGGGTTGCGGTCGTGTCAAGCGCGAACGTAAGCAAGTAGCGACGCAGCGGGGCGTGGCATCGCGCGCAATGCGCTCCTACAGCGAGTGGAGCGCTTTGCGCACGCTTTCCACGACCTGCCCGATTTCAGCTTCGCTGATGATGAGCGGCGGCGAGAACGCGAGCGTGTCGCCGGTCGTGCGGACAATGACGCCGTCGTCCAGGCAAGCGCGGAAGGTCTGCATCGCCCGCGCGGTCGGTTGTCCCGCGATCGGCTCGAGCTCGACCGCGCCGATCAGCCCGAAGTTGCGCACGTCGATGACGTGCGGCTCGCCCTTGAGACCGTGCAGCGCGTCCTCGAACGGCTTCTCCAGCTTGCGCGCGCGCTCGAACAGGCCGTCGTCCAGGTAGACGTCGAGCGCCGCGCAGCCGGCGGCGGCGGCCAGCGGATGGCCGGAGTACGTGTAGCCATGGAAGAACTCTATCGCGCCTTCCGGCCCGGTCATGAAGGTCTGGTAGATGTCGCCTTTGGCGAGCACGGCGCCCATCGGCACGCTGCCGCTCGTCAGGCCCTTGGCGGTCGTGATGAGATCGGGCGTGACGCCGAACCGGTTGGCGGCGAAGCTGTCGCCGCAGCGGCCGAAGGCGGTGATCACCTCGTCGAAGATCAAGAGGATGCCGTGACGGTCGCATATCTCGCGCAGGCGCTCGAGATAGCCCTTCGGCGGCAACAGCACGCCGGCGGAGCCGGCGACCGGCTCCACGATGACAGCGGCAATGGTCGAGGCATCGTGCAGCGCAACAATGTTTTCCAACTCGTCCGCGAGGTCCACGCCCCATTCGGGCAAGCCGCGTGAATACGCGTTGTGCTCGAGACTGTGCGTGTGCGGGAGGTGATCGACGCCCGGCAGCATGGCGCCGAACATCTTGCGGTTGGGCGAGATGCCGCCGACGGAGATGCCGCCGAAGCCGACGCCGTGGTAGCCCTTCGCACGGCCGATGAGGCGCGTGCGCGAGCCTTCGCCGCGGATGCGGTGATAAGCAAGCGCCATCTTGAGGGCGGTGTCGACCGCCTCCGAGCCGGAGTTCACAAAAAAGGCGTAGTCGATGCCTTCCGGCGCGATCCCGGTCAACCGGTTCGCGAGCTCGAATACCGTGGGGTGCCCGAGCTGGAAGGCCATGGAATAGTCGAGAGTCTCCGCCTGTTTTTTGATCGCTTCGACGATGCGCGGATGGCAGTGTCCCGCGTTGCAGCACCAGAGGCCGGCTACCGCGTCGAGCAGCTTCCGGCCGTCGTGCGTGTAGCAGTACATCCCCTCGGCGTGCGTGATGAGCCGCGGGTTCTTCTTGAAGAAGCGGTTGCCCGTGAACGGCATCCAGTACGCTTCGAGATCCGGCAGCTCCGTGGCAGGTTGTTTGGCCGTGCTAACCATGTGTGACTCCCTGTGTTCAGCTGTAGGAGCGCGCATTGCGCGCGATACTGCGCCCGAATCCGGTAGCTTCGCGCGCAATGCGCGCTCCTACAGTAGTTCTTTCAATCGATAGTAGAGCATGCCCAGCGCGAGCGCCGGGTTGGCAAACCATTTGCCGCCGGGCAGCTTCAGGTGCCCGATGCGCGCGAACACGTCGAAGCGTTCGAGGTCGCCGCCGATCGCATCGGCGAGCACTCTGCCCGCCATGTGCGACGGTGCGAGCCCGTGCCCGGAATAGCCTTGCGCATAGTAGGTGTTCTCCCTGATGCGCCCGAATTGCGGGATGCGGTTGATGCTGATCGCGATGTAACCACCCCACTCGTACTCGACCTGCACGCCCTTCAGTTGCGGAAACACTTTCAGCATGTTCGGCCGAAGCGACGCCGAGATGTCCTTCGGATCGCGTCCCGAGTAGTTGCACAAACCGCCGAACAGCAACCGATGATCGGACGTCAGGCGGAAGTAGTCGAGCCCGACTCGCTGGTCGCAGGCCGCCATGTCCTGCGGCAGCAGCTCGCGCGCGCGCTCCGCTCCCAGCGGCTCGGTGGCGATGACGTAGCTGCCGGCCGGGATCACCTTGCCGAACAGCTTCGGCTCGGTGCGCCCGAGGTACGCGTTGCCCGCGAGCACCACCTTGTGGGCCCGTACCCGGCCGTTCGCCGTTTCGACCACGGGCTTTGCACCGTGGCGCACGCGCGTGACGGGCGAGCGTTCGAACAGGCGGGCGCCCTTCTGCCCCGCGGCGAGCGCTTCGCCGATGCAGAGGTTCAGCGGGTGCAGGTGGCCGTTCGCGCGGTTGACGAGTCCGCCCACGTAGCGCGGCGAGCCGATGTACTCGTGCAGCTTCTCCCGCGGCACGAATTCGAGCGCATGCGGGTAATTGAGCCGCGTCTTGCGCGCGATCTCGGAATGGAAGTAGTCGACATCGCGCTGGTTCAGCGCGACGTCGAGATAGCCGAACTTGAGATCGCAGTTGATGCCGTATTGCTCGATCCGATCGAGGACGATCTGGCGGCACTCGATACCCATGCGCCAGGCCGTGTCCGCGGCGGCGATGCCGAGCCGCTTCTCGATTTTCTCGATATCGACAAAGCCGTCGATCAGCTGCCCGCCGTTCCGCCCGGACGCGCCCCAGCCGACCTTGCGGGCTTCGAGCACGATGACGTCGTAGCCGCGCTCGGCGAGGAACAGCGCCGTGGAGATGCCCGTGTAGCCCGCGCCAACTACCGCGACGTCGCAGCGCTCTTCGCCGGAAAACATCGGGTAATCCGTGCGCTTGTTGATCGTCGCGGCGTACCAGGAATTGACGTGGGGCGTGGCATCGAGCATGGCAGGCAGGTTACTGCAGGGTCAGTCAGTTAACAATATTTAAACGAATTAAAATAAGACATTGATTTTACTAATAGCAATATCGTTTGCGTTCAGTATAATCAACGATTCAACAACGCTGAGAGGCGCAATGGAATCCATCGGCTCGGAACTGAGAACCCTGCGCAACCGCCAGGGGCTGTCCCAGCGGCAACTGGCGCTGCGCGCCGGCGTCTCCAACGCCACGATATCCCTGATCGAGCACGGCCGCACCGATCCTTCCCTCGGGCTCTTGAAACGGGTACTGGATGCGCTGGGTGTGTCGTTCGCGGAGTTCTTCTCCGGCCAGCGCGGCGCCGGCGCCAGGTACTTCTACAGCAGCGACGAGTTGAGCGAGATCGGCAGTGGCGCGATTTCCTACCGGCAGGTCGGCGGCGATCTCCTCGACAGCAAGCTGCAGATCCTGCACGAGCGCTATCGGCCCGGCGCGGATACGGGGCAGTCGATGCTGAGTCATGAAGCGGAAGAAGGCGGCATCGTGCTCGCCGGGAGACTCGAGGTGACGGTGGGCGACCAGGTGCGCACGCTTTCCGCCGGTGATGCATACCGCTTCAACAGCCGCTTGCCGCACCGGTTCCGGAATACGGGGAGCGAGGACTGCATCGTCGTCTCGGCCTGCACGCCCCCCAGCTTTTGAGCTGTAGGAGCGCGCACTGCGCGCGATGCCGCCATTCGGCGGGCCTGTGGCATCGCGCGCAGTGCGCGCTCCTACAATCGTCGGGCCGCGTAGAGGCCGATCAGCTCCATTGCGATGGTGGCGCCGGCCAGCGCGGTGATCTCGCCGACGTCGTAGGCGGGAGCGACTTCGACCACGTCCATCCCGATCACGTTGATCCCTGCAAGCTTGCGCAGGATCGAGGTGGCCTGGTACGTGCTCAACCCGCCGCAAACGGGCGTGCCCGTACCCGGCGCGAAGGCGGGATCGAGGCAGTCGATGTCGAAAGTCAGGTAAACGGGCGCGTCCCCGAGAACCTTTTTTGCTTCGGCAACCACGGCCTCGATCCCGTGTTCGTGAACCCATGGTGCATCGAGGATGTTGAAGCCGAGCGTGTCGTCGTTCGTCGTCCGGAGGCCGATCTGCACGGAACGCGCCGGGTCGATCAGCCCCTCCCGCACCGCGTGCCAGAACATTGTGCCGTGGTCCACGCGGCCTTCCGTGTCGCGCCAGTTGTCGCTGTGCGCGTCGAAGTGCAGCAGCGATAGCGGCGCTCCGTGCTGCCGCGCGTGCGCCTTCAGCAGTGGCCACGAGATGAAATGATCGCCACCGAGCGACAACAGGCCGGGGCCTGAACTGATGATGCGAAAAGCATGCTCCTCGATGGCGGCCGGTACCGTCTGCGGGCGGCCGAAATCGAACAGGCAGTCCCCGTAGTCGATCACTGCCAGCCGCTCGAACGGGTCGAACGGGAGGCCATAGGGCCGCATCCAGGCCATGATCGAAGACGCCGCGCGGATGCCGCGCGGCCCGAAGCGGGCGCCGGGGCGGTTGGTTGTCGCGGTATCGAGCGGCACTCCGGTCACCACGAGGTCGACGCCGTCCAGGTCCCGCGTGTATTTGCGGCGCATGAACGATAGCGCGCCGGCAAAGGTCGGCTCGCTGTGGGTGCCGCGTGCTTCGCTGCGCAGGAACGCCTGGTCGCCGGCTTTCTTCTCCGTCATGGCAGCGGCACGCTCAGGAGAGCGCCTGCCGGGTGAGGTCGAGGCACTTCCATGCTTTCTCCACCAGCTCATCCACCTGCCCGGTCGTGAGGACGAGCGGCGGCGCGACAACGATCGTATCGCCGACGGCGCGCATGACCAGTCCGTTCTGCACCAGGATGTCGCGGCAGATGGTGCCGACGCCGCGCTCCGTGGCGAAGCGCTCGAGCGGCGCCTTCGATGCCACGAGCTCCAGCGCGCCCATGAGGCCCACCATGCGCGTTTCGCCGACCAGCGGGTGCTCCGCGAGCGTCCGCCAGCGTTCCTGCAGGTAGGGGCCGAGCTCGTTCTTGACGCGTTCGACCAGCCCCTCGCGCCGGATGATGTGAATGTTCTCGATGGCCACGGCGCAGGAGGCCGGGTGCCCGGAATAGGTGTAGCCGTGGAAGAACTCGCCGCCCTTGTCGATCATCACGTCGGCCACGCGGTCGCTCACCATGACGCCGCCTAGCGGCAGGTAGCCGCTGGAGACGCCTTTCGCGAAGGTCATCAGGTCCGGCCTGGTGCCGTAGTAATCCGCGCCGAACCATTCGCCGAGGCGGCCAAAGCCGCAGATGACTTCGTCGCTGACGAGCAGGATGCCGTATTCGTCGCAGATCTTCTGGATCTCGGGCCAGTAGGTCGCCGGCGGGATGATCACGCCGCCCGCGCCCTGCACGGGCTCCGCGACGAAGGCCGCCACCTTGTCCGGGCCGACCTGCTCGATGCGGTCGCGCAGCGCCTGTGCCGCTTTGAGTCCGAACTCGTCCGGCGAAAGCTGCTGGTCGCTGCCGAACCAGTAGGGCTGCATGATGTGCTCGATCCCTGGTACCCAGGGACCGCCCTGCGAATGCATCGGCTTCATGCCGCCGAGGCTTGCACCGGCGACAGTCGAGCCGTGATACGCATTCTCGCGCGCGATGATGACGGTCCGCTGCGGCTGTCCGGCAAGTTCCCAATAGCGGCGCACCATGCGAATCATCGTGTCGATCGATTCGGAGCCCGAGCTTGTAAAGAAGGCGCGGTTGAATTGCGGCTGCGTTATCTCCTGCAGCAGCCGCGAGAGCTCGATCGACGGCGGGTGCGCGCATTGGAAGAAGCTGTTGTAGTACGGCAGCGTCCTGAGCTGCTGCGTCGCCGCATCCACGAGCTCGTCGCGGCCGTAACCGACATTGACGCACCAGAGGCCCGACATCCCGTCGAGGATCTCGTTGCCGTCGATGTCGTAGATGTAGACTCCGTCCGCCCGCGCGATGATACGGCTGCGCCTTTCGCCCAGGTCCTTGTGGTCGGTGAAGGGATGGAGGTAATGATCGCGATCGAGGTCCTGCCACTCGGCGCGCGTGCGCTTGCCAGCAATTGTCATGTCTGTTTCTGCCGTTGTGATTCCGTTGCGTTTGGTTCCGCATGATAGCCATCTGCAGCGCTACCGTCCCGTGACCGGCCACGATCCGGAATCGCTGCTTTGAGCGGTTTTATAGCGCGAGCACGATCAGGAGGAGCGTCAGCCATGACCGCGACGCATCCGGCCTGGCGCGCCTCACTTCCTGCATCTTGTGGTCATCGGCTCGTCTCCTGGCGGCCGTTTTGGACCCCTAAACTGGCTGATTAAGGCCCGAAAACAGGGCATAGTTCCAGGTTTTTACTGCATATACAGAAACTTGCGTTGGTCCGACCCCAATCCTAGACGTTGAACATGAGGATTTCGCGTTCCCAGGGGGTGATGATTTCCTCGAACTCGCGTTCCTCGCTTTCCTTCAGGAGGCAGTAGAGGGTGACGAAGTTGTCGCCCAGGGTCTGGCGCATGGCCGCGCTGCCGCGCATGGCTTCGATGGCGGCGTAGATGTGCCGGTGCAGCATGAAGGGCATGTCGTAGGCGCTGCCGGTAATCGGCTCGCTTGCCTTGAGGCCCTCGACCATGCCGAGGTAGCCGCAGGCGAGGCTGGCGGCCAGCGCGAGGTACGGGTTCACGTCGGAGCCGGCGAGGCGATTTTCGATGCGCCGGTCTTCCGGCCGGGCATCGGGAACGCGCAGGCCGACCGTACGGTTGTCGATCGCCCACTCCAGGTTGACGGGCGAGGCCCAGGAGTTCAGGTACCGGCGGTACGAATTCACGTAGGGAGCGAAGATCAGCATCGCCTCCGGCATGTAGCGCTGCAGGCCGCCCAGGAACGAATAGAAGAACTCGCTGGGTTCGCCGTCCTTGCGCGAGAAGATGTTACGCCCGGTCTCCATGTCGACGATGCTCTGGTGAATGTGCAACGCACTGCCCGCTTCTTCGGACATCGGCTTCGCCAGGAAGGTCGCATGCATCTCGTGCTCGATCGCGGCCTCGCGCACGGTACGTTTGAACAGGAACACCTGGTCCGCGAGCGCGACAGGGTCGCCGTGCAGGAAATTGATTTCGAACTGTGCGGGCCCCATTTCCTGCGACAGCGTGTCGATGTAGATGCCTTGCGCCTCGCAGTAGGCGTAGACATCGTTGATGAACGGGTCGAAGTCGTTCATCGTGTCGATGCTGTAGGGTTGCCTCGACATATCCGTCCGGCCGAGGCGTCCCTCCGGCGGCTCCACCTCCGCATTCGCGTCGGCGTGCGGATTGATCAGGTAGAACTCGACCTCCGGTGCGACCACGGGCTTCCAGCCTTTTGCCGCGTAGAGCTCCAGCACCGCACGCAGCACGCGCCGCGGGGACGTATCGACGGGCGTGCCGTCCTTGCGGAAACAGTCGAGGAACACCGACGCAGCGGGGTCGGTAGCCCACGGCACCGGGCGCAGCGTCTTCGCGTCCGGACGGAGGCACATGTCGCGGTCCTCCACGTTCGACTTGTTGATGACGTATTCACCGGAGACCGTCTGCGCGAAGACGGCTTCCGGCATTTTCATGTCTCCCGATCCGAATTTGTCGGCAGGGAGCAGTTTGCCCCGCGCGGCGCCGGCCATGTCCGGCACGAACGCCTCCACATCTTCTATGCGATGCTTCCTGAACCAGTCCTGGAAAACTTCCCTTTCACTCACGTTACACCTTGATAGTTGGCCGCTGCCCGAACCTCCGTGACGGCGTTAGTCACGGGACAGGACACGCTGGCGCCGGGCGGCGCGTTCCCTGCACGCGTCGCCGAATGTCTTGAAAATGGCAGTTGAAAACGGGTTCCCGGTAACCCGCCACTCGGGATGCCACTGGATGGCAAGCGCGAACGCTTTCGCGTCCACGGAAAAGGCCTCGATCAGCCCGTCATCCGCCACCGCTTCGATCGTGACGCCGCCGGCAAGTTTGGCGACGCCCTGGGAATGCAATGAATTCACCTCGACCCGGTCTGTGCCTGCAAGCCGCCGCAGCCATCCGCCCTCGCACAGGTTGACGAAGTGCGCCGGCCCGTACTGGGACTCCAGCGGGTCGTCCGGGTTCTCCCGGTGGCTGTCGTAACCCGGCACTTCGTGTACGCGCTGGTGCAGCGTGCCCCCGAGCGCGACGTTCATCTCCTGGAAGCCGCGGCACAGGGCAAGCAGCGGTACGCCCGCCTCCAGGGCAGCGCCGATCAGCGGCAATGTCGTGGCGTCGCGCTCCGGGTCGTGCAGCGTGCCGGGCGCGCTCGGCTCGCCGCCATAGCGGTGGGGCTCGACATTCGATGGGCTGCCGGTCAGCAGCAGGCCGTCCACCTGTGCCAGCAGCGCACCGGGATCGAGGCGTTCGCCCAGGGCGGGAATCATGAATGGCAGCGCGTTCGCGGCGTCGCGGAGGGCTACCAGGTACTTTTCGCCGACTACGTGAAAGGGATGGGGATGTAAAACTCGCCGGTCCGCCGGCACGCCTATGACAGGTTGACTACACATACTGGCCCTTGAACGGGCCACTCCTCCGGGCACGGTCTGGCCGGCCGCTGTTATTCCGCGGACAAGAATACCAGTCGGGCGGCTCCGGCACACGTTCAGGGCCGTTATGTGCCCGGGACCGACCACATTGCTATGCTACCCGCCCCTGCAAGAGGAGCGTGCGACCCGTGAAACTGTACGGCTACTGGCGCAGCAGCGCCTCCTACCGGATTCGTATTGTCCTGAACGTGAAGGGGCTGGACTGGACCAACGCGCCGGTCGGGCTCAATCGCGACGAGCACCGGCAGGCGGATTTCCGGGCCGTGAACCCGGCGGGGCTGGTGCCGGTGCTGGACTGCGGGGGCGAGCGCCTGGCGCAGTCGGCGGCGATCGCGGAGTTCCTGGAAGAGCGGCACCCGTCGCCGCCGCTCTTGCCCCCGGACCCGCTCGCGCGCGCGCAGGTCCGCGAGATGCAGCACCTCGTCGGCTGCGACATTCATCCGCTGCAGAACTTGCGCGTGCTCAGGTTCCTGCGGGCGGAATACGGGCAGGACGATGACGGCGTGGCCGCCTGGTGCCGCCGCTGGATCGGCGAGGGATTCAAAGCGTACGAAGCGCTGGCCGCCGCACGCTCCGCCGACGGGCGGTTCTCCGTCGGTGCTGCCATGACGCTGGCGGACGCCTGGCTCCTCCCGCAGGTCTATAACGCTCAGCGATTCGGGCTCGATCTCGAGCCCTTCCCCACGATCCGGGCTATCGCCGGGCATTGCACGGCCCTTGCGCCGATCGCCGCCGCCCATCCATCCTGCCAACCGGATGCGCCGGACGGCGCTTGATCCGTTACCGGGTGCGGGACGTTACCGTCCCGGTTCTGCTCCCAGGTACGGCCCTCGCTGCGGTAATCCGCCGGGCTTGCAGCGAACTCACGGCCGCGGACCGCACGCGGCGAGCAGGAGCTCGTCGGTCGTCGGCGGGAAGCGCCCGCTGGAAGTGCGATACAACCGTATGACGCCCCTCGCGTCGGCACAAGCCTGCGCCCGCTCTTCAAACTGCTCTGTCGCCTGGACGCGGGCATCGCCGCGCCGGTACTCGCCGTCGGCACGTTCCCCCGACGGGATCCCCGCACAGGCAGCGGTCAAGGACAGCACCAAAGCCACTATCGATTTCATGTCTTCTTCCCCCTCCTGCCCGCTCTGACGCTGCGTCGCCAGCGCCGGTTGGCTACGCCTGGGCCACCGCACCCCGGAGAGGCACACGACAGGTCTCGACGGGATGTGGCGAGCATTGACAGTAGGCCGGACGGTCGGGACTTGCGCGAAATTTCCGATAAATATCCGGGAAATTTGGCCGAAATTTTTCCCAGGCGCGCGGCAGCAGGGGCAAGGAAAAGGCTGGCGCTGGCGGGTCTCCGCCACCTGGTTACCGCCAAACCCCGGCGGCACATCGCTCACCGCGGCGGCTCTCTACGCCTCGCGCTTCAGGACGTCTCGCGGCGAGAGCGCCCGCTCGCCCACCAGGCTACGATGACACCCACGGTGACGATGGCGATTATGATCGTTGCCAGGGCGTTGATGTCCGGCGTCACGCCGAGCTTCACTTTCGAGAAGATCACCATCGGCAGGGTGCTCCCCCCCGGCCCGGACACGAAGCTCGCGATCACGAGATCGTCGAGCGACAGGGTGAAGGCGAGCAACCAGCCGGCGATCATCGCGGGGGCGATCAGGGGTAGCGTGATGTCGAACAGGACGCGCAGCGGCCGGCCGCCCAGGTCCATGGCTGCCTCCTCCAGCGACTCGTCCATGCCCGCAAGCCGCGATTGCACGATGACGGTGACATACGCCAGGGCAAATGTGGTGTGCGCGATCGTGATGGTCGTGAACCCGCGTCGCTCCGGCCAGCCGATGAGCTGCTGCAGGGTGACGTAGAGCAGCAGGAGCGACAGCCCGGTGATTACCTCGGGCATCACGAGCGGCGCGGTAATCATGCCGGAGAACAGGGTACGGCCGCGGAAGCGGCTGAAGCGCGCGAGCGCCATGCCGGCCATGGTGCCGAGAATTGTCGCCAGCGTGGCCGTGGAGACGGCGACGCGCAGGCTCAGGAAGGCGGCATTCAGCACCTCGTCGTTGCGCAGCAGCTCGCCGTACCAGCGCGTCGAGAATCCGCCCCATACCGTCGCCAGCCGCGAGTCGTTGAACGAGTAAACGACGACGGACACGAGCGGCACGTACAGGAACGCATAGCCGAATGCGAGCACCGACAGCGCAAAACGCGGCCGCCGCTTCATGCCACGCCCTCGATTTCTTTTTTCCGGTTACGCTGCAGCAGCACGATCGGCACAACGACCAGCACCAGCAGGATGATGGCCACCGAGGACGACAGCGGCCAGTCGTGATCCACGAAAAAGGTGTCGAAAAGCACCCTGCCGATCATCAGCGAACCGGGGCCGCCCAGCAGGTACGGGACGACGTACTCGCCCATCGCCGGGATGAAGACCAGCAGGCTGCCCGCGATCACGCCGGGGCGGGCCAGTGGCCAGGTGATGTCACGAAACGCCCGGAAGGGCGACGCACCGAGGTCCTGGGCGGCCTCGACGAGGTCCGGGTCCATCCGCTCGAGCGTGGCGTACAGCGGCAGGATCATGAATGGCAGGTAGGAATACACGAGACCGACGTAGATCGCGAAATCCGTGTACATCATCTGTATAGGCTGCTCGATCGCGCCGAGCCACATCAGGACGTTGTTGATCACGCCGTAGTTGTTCATGAGACCCATCCACGCATACACGCGCAGCAAAAACGAAATCCAGAACGGCAGGATGATGAGCAGCAGCAGGATGTTGCGCGTCCGCTCCTCGGCGCGCGCGATTGCATAAGCCATCGGGAAGCCGAGCAGCAGGCATATGAGTGTCGCCACCGCCGCCATGAGCACGGATCTCAGGTAGGTGACGATATAAAGTTTGTCGGTAAGGACGAAACTGTAGTTTTCGAGGGTCGCGTCTATGCCGCCGGACTCGTCCATTAGTGGCGTGAACGGCGGCAGCGCGATTACGGGATCCGCAAAGCTGATCTTCAGGATGATGGCGAACGGCAGGAGAAAGAACAGCAGCAGCCAGAGATAGGGAACCGCTACCGCGATCCGCTGCCACAGCGTGTCCCCCCCGTCGTGCATGTCAGCGCGAGAGCACCACGGCGCTATCCGCGCGCCAGGAGATTACGACCTCGTCGTCCCATTCGAGGAAGCGCTCGGCGGAGCGGCGGCGGTTCTGGGCGCTGACCTGCACGACCTGGCCGCTTGCGAGCTTGATCCTGTAGAGCGATATGTTCCCGAAATAGCCCAGGTCCCAGACCACGCCGCGCAGCCGGACATCAAAGCTCGCCTCCGGCTCGGCCTTGCTGATGAAAATCTTTTCCGGGCGGACCGCGAGTGAAACCCGGCTGCCGGGAGCAATCTCCTGGTCGGAGAAGGCGGTCAGCACCTTGCCGGCGGTTTCCGAACGGGCGGTGAGCCGTCCTTCCTCCCAGCTCTCCACGACCGCCTCGAACATGTTGATCGTGCCGATGAAGTCGGCGACGAAACGGCTGTTCGGGTACTCGTAGATCTCTTTCGGCGTACCAACCTGCTCCAGGCGCCCGGCGTCCATGACGGCAATGCGGCTCGACAGGGTCATTGCCTCTTCCTGGTCGTGCGTGACGACGACAAACGTGATACCCAGCCTGTCCTGGATACCCATCAGCTCGAACTGCGTGTGCTCGCGCAGTTTCTTGTCGAGTGCGGCCAGTGGCTCGTCGAGCAGCAGCACCTTGGGTCGTTTGACCAGGGCGCGCGCGAGCGCGACCCGCTGCCGCTGTCCTCCCGAGAGCTGCCCGGGCTTGCGCTTTGCGAAGGGCTGCAGCTGCACGAGCTCCAGCATTTCCGCCACCCGGTCACTCAGCTCGCCGCGCGGTACGCGTTCCTTTTCGAGCCCGTAAGCGACGTTTTTCTCCACGGTCATGTGCGGAAAAATGGCGTAGGACTGGAACATCATATTGACGGGCCGGCGATACGGCGGCAGTTCGGTGACGTCGGCACCGTCAATCAGGATGCTGCCGGACGTCGGCGCTTCGAAGCCGGCCAGCATGCGCAAGAGCGTCGTCTTGCCGCAGCCCGATCCGCCGAGAATGCAGAACAGCTCGCCGCGGTGAATATCGAGGTCGACCGCGTCCACCGCGATGAAATCACCGAACTGCTTCGAAAGCTTCCTGATCTGTATCAGCGGATTCGATCCGGCTTGGTTCTCGTTAATGGCCGTTGTCGTCCTTTGTGATCGGGAACACCGTAGTCGTCGTCAGATACCGCTCTTGACGTGTGACCAGGTACGAGTCCGCAGGCGTTCCTGTTTCGGCTCGCCGAAGTAGACAGGATACAGCAGGTCCCAGGCGGCCTCATCAGGATAAATACCGGGCGTGTTCAGCACTTCCGGCTTGAGAAAGCGCCGCGATGCCTCGTTGGCATTGGCATAAAAAACATAGTTGGAAATATCCGCCGTCACCTCGGGCCGCAGGATGTAGTTTATGAAGAGGTAGGCGTTCTTCTTGTGGGGCGCGTCCGACGGGATGAACATGCCGTCCGCCCAGAGCCCGGAGCCTTCTTTCGGCATCGTGTAGCGAAGGTCGATATCGATGCCGGCCTCCTCGGCGCGGGCCGCGGCCTGCGCGTAGTCGCCGGACCAGCTCATGGCAACGCAGACTTCCCGGTTCGGCAGGTCGCTGATCAATTTCGTCGAGCTGAAGTAGCGTATGTAGGGCCGTACCAGGTTGAGCTGGGCTTCGGCGGCCGCGAGGCTCTCCGCGTCCACGGCATTCGGATCCTTGCCGAGGTAGGCGAGCACCATCGGGATCACGTCGATCGGGCTGTCGAGCAGCGTCACACCGCAGTCGGCAAGCTTCGATACCACGTCGGGATCGAACAACATGTTGGCGCTGTCCAGCTCGATATCCGGCAGGCGCGCGCGAACCATGTCGTAATTGTAGGCATAGCCGGTCGAGCCCCACAGGTAGGGAACGGCGTAGCCGTCGACCGCCTCGTAGAGGCTGATCTTTTCCACGATCTCCTCATCGAGGTATTGCCTGTTGCCGAGCTTCGAATAGTCCAGCTTCTCGAAAATCCCGAGTGGTGCCAGCCGTCCGGAAAACTGGTAGCTGTGGAACACGACATCGTAGCCGCTCTTGCCGGCCAAAAGCTTCGCGTCAACGATCTCGGATGAATCGTAAACGTCATAGTTGACGCGGATGCCGTACTCGCGCTCGAAGTTCCGGATGGTGTCGGGCGCGACGTAGTCCGACCAGTTGTAAATATTGAGCACGTCCGCGCGGCCGGTTCCGGAGCCCGACGTGCTGCCGGACGTGCAGGCGGCGAGCGCAAGCGCAAGCCCGATGGCGGCTGCAATCCTGGAAATGTCCGCTACCCCTGTGTTCATCGATTCCGGTTCGTGTTAGACCGAGCGATGCAAAATAGTGCAGGCGGCTGGCGCCGATCGCCA